>JAJDVR010000120.1 GCA_022826025.1 Gemmatimonadota bacterium
CGCGACGATCCCCGCCCCGCTCCCGCCACCCCCCTCCGCCCCGGCGACCCGGTGCGTCTCGCGAACGGGGGCGCGACCGCCAGGGTGGTGGAGATCCGCCCCGGTCGCGCGCTGGTGGAAGCCAGGGGCGGGCTCAGGCTGGAGGTGCCTCTCGACGGACTCGTGCCCGCCACGGGCGCGGCCGGCGAGGAGAGACGGCCGGCGGGCCGCTCGTTCTTTCCCTCCGACCCGCCCCCTCTCGACTCCGACCTGCGCGGATTGCGGGTAGAAGAGGCGGCTGCCCGCCTGCAGAACATCCTCGACCGGGCGGTTGTGGCGGACGTGCCCGAGTTGCGTCTCATCCACGGGAAGGGCACCGGCGCCCTGCGCGCCATGGTCGCCGAGCGGCTGGAGGAAGACCCCCGGGTGCGGGAGTACCGTTCCGGCGGTGTGGGGGAGGGGGGCACGGGCGTAACCGTGGTGACGCTCGCGTGATCCCGGACGACCAGGTCGAGGAGGTGCGGGCCCGCTCCGATATCGTCGCGGTGATCGGGGAACACATCCCGCTCAAGAGAGCCGGCAAGGACTACCGCGCGCTCTGTCCCTTCCACGAGGAGAAGACGCCCAGCTTCTACGTGGTGCCCTCGAAGGGCTTCTACAAGTGCTTCGGCTGCGGGGAGTCGGGCGACGTGTTCTCGTTCCTCATGAAGCGGATGGGGCTCGACTTCACCGAGGCGGTCAAGTATGCGGGCCGCAAGGCGGGGGTCGTGGTGCGCGAAGTGAAGGCGCGCCCGGAGTACCAGGATCCCAACCGGCCCCTGTACGAGGCCAACGCCTTCGCGCGCGAATACTACCGGGAGCAGCTCGCCGATGCGGAGATCGGCCGGCTCGCCCGGGACTATCTGAGGGAGCGGGGCATCGACGCGGATACCGCCGAAGGGTTCGGCATCGGCTTCGCTCCGGACGAATGGCGCGGCCTGCGCACCGCCGCCGCTCGCCACGGCATCGACGACGCCATCCTTCTGGACGCGGGCCTGGTGACCACCAGCGAGCGCTCCGAGGAGCCCTACGATCGATTCCGGAGCCGCATCATCTTCCCGATCGAGGGCTTGACCAGCAAGGTCATCGCTTTCGGGGGCAGGCTGTTCGGTCCGGGGAAGGGAGCCAAGTACCTGAATTCTCCGGAGACCCCGGTCTATCACAAGGGCGAGGAACTGTACGGGCTCAATCGGGCGCGGCACGAGATCCGGAAGGCGGGGGCCGCGCTGCTGGTGGAGGGCTACACCGACGTCGTCTCCCTGGTGGCGCACGAGGTTCCCAACGTCGTCGCCTCCCTGGGAACCGCTCTGACCTCGGTGCAGGCCCGTCTGCTGGCGCGGTTCGCGCCGAAGGCGTTTCTCCTCTACGACAGCGACATGGCAGGCTTGCGAGCCACCTTCCGCGCCGCTGACGTCCTGCTGGGCGCGGGGATCCACCCCTCCGTCGTGACCCTGCCCAGGGGGGAGGATCCGGATTCGGTGGCGCGCCGAGAGGGGCGGGAGGCCCTGATGGGATATGTGGAGGATGCGGTCGACGTGCTCGACCGGAAGCTGCAGATCCTGACCGGGCGCGACCGCCTGTCCTCGATCGACGGCATCCGCGATGCCGTGGACCGCCTTCTCCCAACCCTGCGCGCGACAACCGATCCGGCGTTGCGCGACATCTATATCTCAAGGGTGGCGGCGGAAACCGGAGTGCGGCGCGAGACGCTTGAGGAGGAGATTGCGCGGACGCCCGCCATGCCGGGCGGCGGGAGCGTCCCCGCCCCGCAGCCCAGGGTTCGGCGCGTACGGAAACCGCTCATGGGCGCCGAGCGCCAGCTCCTGCAGGTGCTTGTCAACGACCGCCGGCTCATCGACCGGGCGAGCGAGGCGGTGGGCGCGGAGGACTTTGTCCACCCGGCCAACCGCGCCATATTCCGGGCGCTGACCGAGAACCCGGAACTGGACCGGGCCCCGGAGGAAATGGAGGCGATTGCCGCCGGTCGCCTTGCGGCCCTCCTCGCCAGCAGCGAAGAAGTCGGTCATGCGGCTCGCGTGCTGGACGACTCGGCGCGCAGGATGCGTGGCGCACCGCTGGCCGAGCGGGCGCGTGAGCTGAGAGAGGCGATCGCCAGGGAGCTGGACCAGGAGCGGAAGCGGCAACTGATCTCCGAACTGGAGGAGCTGCAGAGGAAGAAGCGCGAAATCGATCCATCCCACTGGACCTCGGCGGTTCGGCATCGCCCGGGTCCCGGCGACGGAACCGCATCTACTCAGGAGAGACCATAGCCGTGCCGACCTACGCATCGCTGCAGGAGCTACAGAAGATCGACGCCGAAATCGACCGCGCTACCTCCCGTATCGAGGGATTCGCCCCGTTGTTGGAAGAACTGGAGTCGCGGGCGCGCGAACTGCAGGCCAGGATCGAACGCGCCCGCACCCGGCTGAGGGAGCTGAACGTCGCGGAGCGCCGACTCGAGCGGACGGCCGAGGAGAAACGGAATCGGCTGAGGATGCTGCGGGATCGGCTCCTGCAGGTACACAACCTCCGCCAAGAGGCGGCCGTGCGGGCGGAAATGGACCTTCTGAACCGCTCCGTGGATGGAGACGAACAGGAGGCTCTGACCTACCTGGACCAGATCCGCAAGCGGGAGGAGGAGGCCGAGCAACTGGAGCGGGAACTGGCACACGAGAAGGAAAAGGCCGGTCCCCGAAGGCGGGAGATCGAACTCGAACGGGAAGACGCGGAGCGTTCGCTTGCTTCGCTGCAGCTCCGCAGGGAAGCCTGCGCCGCCGGACTCGATCGCCGGGAGCGGGAGGTCTACGAGGGTCTGCGCTCCAGCCGCAAGGGAGCCATCGTGGCGTCCATAACGGCCGACGGGGCGTGTGGACGGTGTTTTTCCATGGTCCCGCTGCAGGTACAGGCGGAAGTCAGAGGCGGCAGCACTCTGCGCCGATGCGAGGTGTGCGGAATCATCTTCGCTCCCCCCGACGGCGAGTAGCAGCTCGTGGGCGAACTGCTGCCGGCCCGGCACATCGGTGCTCCCGGTGGGCGCGCGGCTTCATCCACGGGTGGCCCTCCGGGGTGAACGCGCCGGTGCCGGGGATGCTCCCGCCGGCTCCCGCGCCCCGCTGGAGCGTCGCCCCCGCGCCCCCCGCGCGCCATGTCGCGGAACTGCGCAGGCAACTCCACCTTCCCCGGGCGATGTGCGTGGTGCTCGCAGCGCGTGGATTCGGACAGCCCGCCGCGGCCCGCTCCTACCTGCGCCCGTCGCTGGAGGGCCTGCCCGATCCGGCGTCGCTCGCCGATGCCGTGCCCGCGTGCGAGCGCATCCTGAGGGCGGTTCAGCGGGGCGAGACCATCCTGGTGCACGGCGACTACGACGTCGACGGCATCGCGGCCGCGGCGCTGCTGACGCGCTGCCTGCGCGCGCTCGGGGCGCGGGTAGTCCCTTTCGTGCCCCATCGCCTTCGCGATGGGTACGACTTCGGCGTCGCGGGGCTCGCAGCCGCGCACGCCGCCGGAGCGACCCTCCTGGTGACCGCCGATTCGGGTACGCGCGCCCACGGCGCGGTGGAACAGGCGCGGCGGGCCTCTCTGGACGTCATCATCACCGATCACCACACCCCCGACCGGACCCTCCCGCGCTCATTCGCGCTGGTGAACCCGCGCAGGGAGGACTGCAGCTACCCCAACCAGGACCTTTCAGGGACCGGCGTGGCGTTCGAACTCGCGCGCCTGCTGGGTCGCATGACCGGCTCCGAGGCCATCGGGCCGGTGCCGCATGTGGAGCTGGTCGCGCTCGCCACGATCGCCGATCTGGTGCCCCTCTCGCACCACAACCGCGTCCTGGTGCGTCACGGCCTGACCGCTCTGCACGATACCGACAACGCCGGGCTGCGCGCGCTCATGCGGGTGGCGCGCGTGCGCGGCCCGGTCACCTCCGGCCACATCGGCTTCACCCTGGCGCCCCGGATCAACGCGGCGGGACGGGTGGGGGAATCGCGGCGGGCACTCGACCTCCTGCTCACGGACGACCAGGGAGAGGCGGCACGTCTCGCGGGCGCGCTGGAGTCGTACAACGCCGAGCGCAAGCAGACGGAGGCGCGCGTCCTCCAGGAGGCACTGGCGCGACTGGCTCCATCCTACGATCCGGAGCGCGACTACGGCCTCGTGCTGGCGTCGCGCGACTGGCACCCGGGCGTGATCGGCATTGTGGCGTCGCGGCTGGTGGATCGGCTCCACCGGCCGACCATCCTCGTCTCGGTGGACGGCGACTCGGCGCGCGGAAGCGCCCGCTCCATTCCCGGCTTCGACCTCCTGGCCGCCATCACGAGGGGCCGGCGCCATCTCGACCGCTTCGGCGGACACCGGCAGGCAGCGGGGATGAGCCTCGCGCCCGAGCGCATCGATGCCTTCCGGGCGTCGTTCAACGAGGCCGCCGAGCGGGAGCTCGCCGATCGCGATTTGCGCCCGCACCTGGTCGCCGACGCGGAGATCCGCCTCGGGGAGGTAACGGAGCCGCTGGTGCGCTACCTGCGGCACATGGGCCCGCACGGCATCGGCAATCCGCGTCCCCTGTTCCTGGCGCGCGGGGTCAGGCTGGACGGGCCCGTGAAGACGTTGAAGGGCACCCACCTGAGGATGCGCCTGCGCGATCGCACGGGGCGGCTGGATGCGATCGGTTTCGGGATGGCCGGCCGGGTCGAGCCGGGGGCGCTGGTTCCGGGACCGGTTGACGCGGTGTTTCGTCTCGAGCTCGACAACTACCGCGGGGTCCCGCTCATCCAGGCGAAACTCGCGGGCATCGGCCCGTCTCCTTCCGCCGCTCGGGCGCGATCGCCGGTCGAGTCACCGACGTGAGAATCATCGCCGGACGCTGGCGCGGGCACCGGCTGAAACCGCTGCGCGGCCGGGGCGTGCGCCCGACCTCCGACCGGGTGCGCGAGGCGTGGATGGCGGCGCTCGGTGCCGGCGTGGAAGGGGCTGTGGTAGTAGATCTGTTCGCGGGCTCGGGCGCGCTCGGGCTCGAGGCGCTGAGCCGGGGCGCCAGCCACGTCACCTTCGTGGATCTCTCGCGGGGCGCGCTCCGGGTTCTTCGGGACAACATCGAGCTCCTGGGGGCGGGAGCCGTCACGCGCGTGGTGCGCGCCGACGCCCTCGCGTACACGAAGCGCATGCAGCGGGAGGAGATCGATCTGGCGCTCGCCGACCCCCCCTACGGACGCGGTCTGGCGGGGCGCCTCCTCGACCTCTACGACGAGCGTCCGTTTGCGGGCGTCCTCTGGGTGGAGCATCGTTCCCGGGAAGAGCTGCCGGGTTGTCCCGGGCTTCGGCTGCGCCAACGAGTGTACGGAGACACCACGCTGACCATTGCGGAGGCGGACGCATGAGCGGTGCCAGGAACCTGGTCGCCATCTATCCGGGGTCGTTCGATCCCGTTACGCTCGGTCACGAGGACATCGTCCGGCGCACGCTGTGCGTCGCCGACCGGGTCATCGTCGCGGTGGCGCACAGCTCGACCCAGTCGAAGCGTCAGTTGTTCAGCGTTGAAGAACGAGTGCGCCTTCTGCGGGAAGTATTTCGGGAGGAGGCGCGTGTGGAGTGCACTGCTTTCGAGGGCCTGCTGGTGGACTTTGCCCGCGCCTGCGAGGCACGCTTCATGATTCGCGGCCTTCGGGCCGTGTCGGACTTCGAGTACGAATTCCAGATGGCCCAGATGAATCGGCAACTGTGGCCGGGGGCCGAGACCCTCTTCCTCATGCCGGACGTGTCGTACGCGTTCCTTTCCTCCTCCCTGGTTCGCGAAGTCGCCGTCCTGGGGGGGGATATCTCCAGGTTCGTCTCGCCCCTCGTGGCCCGCGGGATCCGCCGGAAACTCGAGAACCAGCGGAGGGCGCAGCAGTGACGGCGCCAGCCCGCCGCGCGGAGCGCCTTGCCTGCCCCCGCGGCCTTCATGTAAACTGCCCCGCACTTCGCCCGACCTTCCACACCGTCGGCGGATCCAGCGCGGATTCCATCAGATAAACGCGGAGCCCGGCATGCCCTTCATCGTAGAACAATCCGGTGCGATCACCATCATCAGCGTAACCGGCCACCTCATCGTTGCAAACCGCCAGGAGCTCAAGCACGTCGTACTCGAGCGGCTGCGGACGGGGGACCGGGAGTTCCTCGTCGACTTTGCCGAAACCGGCTACATCGACTCGTCCGGACTGGGGGTGCTGGTGTCCCTGTCCAAGAAGGTGCGGGAGCAGGGCGGGGAACTCCGGCTGGCCGCGCTCAACGAAGACCTGCGCACCCTCTTCCAGCTCACCAAGCTCGACACCCTTTTCACCATCGTGGATTCCCGCGAAGAGGGCCTCCGGGACAGCTGAGTTTCGTTCGAGGGGGCTCCATGCCCGGCGGTGGCCCATGGATCCGGAGTTGATCTTCCACCTTCCGAGCGACGTCCTCCGCATCGAGGATGCCGTCGAGAAGGTGGTCGCGCGCTGCCACCGCATCATCGAGCTCGAGCGCAGGGCCAGCCGCGTCCGCATGAACCTTCGCGTGGCGCTTGCCGAAGCGCTCTCCAACGCGATGCTGTATGGCAACGGCGCCGATCGGTCGAAGCACGTGCGCGTTGAACTGACGATCACAGCCAAGGCCATCATCACCCGGGTAACGGATGAAGGTCCCGGCTTCGACTACGAGGATATCCCGGATCCGACCACCCCGGAGAGCCTCCTGAAGCCCGACGGACGCGGGATCTTCCTGATGCGCAAACTGCTGGACGATGTCTCCTTCAACGAGCGGGGGAACTCCGTTACCCTGCTGCTGAGACGCGATCAGGTACGACGCGAATGAGCGAGCCCGGTCCTCCGCGGCTGCCGCGGCCCGCCCGCGCAATGCTGGACGAGTTTGCCGGGAGCTTCCCGTGGCGGCTGGGCGTGCGCGATCCGGTCTCCGGTCGCCGCGTGTATCCGGAGGAGACCGGGACCGACCTGCCGGCCACGGAGCGGGACACGGTCCTGACGCGCCGGCTGAGCACCCGCGATGGGCGTAGCCTGGAGCTGGTGATCCGTCCTGCGGATGCTGTCCTTGCGCCGGCCGCCGATCTCCTCTGCTCGCAGCTCGTTCGGGTCCTGGACGCGGAACAGGAAATCAGCTTCCTCAGCGGCGAGTTGTCCGCGCGCTACGAGGAAATCAACCTGCTCTACTCGATCAGCGAGATCCTGGGCTCGATCCTGGAGCTGGGAGAAGCCGCACGCATCATCCTGAACGAGGTATGCGACGTTCTGGGCGCCCGCCGGGGCTCGCTGTGGGTCTACGATGCCGGGGACGGATTGCTGCACCAGGTCGCGGCCGAAGGGATTGCCGGACTGGAGGGGCCGCTCGATCCCGCCGGGGAAATGCTCACCGCGCGGGTGTTCCGGGAGCGGAAGGCGATCATCAGCACCGGCGGCGACAGCAGGCATCCCGCGACCGCCCCCAACCTGCGCTCGGAATCGGCCCTCCTGGTGCCCATCCAGTACGCGCCGCAGGCGGGGCAGGCGCGCACGGTCGGCGTCGTCAACCTGTTCGGGCGCAGGGGAAGCGGCACCTTCTCCGCCGGAGACCGAAAGCTGCTGACCGCCATCGCAAGCCAGATCGGCGCGGCGCTCGAGAATCATCGCCTCTTCCGCGAGAGCCGGGCGCGGGACCGGATGGCGCACGAGATGGAGCTGGCCCACAACCTTCAGATGCGGCTGCTTCAGCCGGTCGATCAGCTGGGGCTGAGCCAGGTCGCGGCGAGGGTGCAGCCGGCCGAGCAGGTGGGGGGTGACTTCTACCACTTCATCAAGCTTTCCGGGGGCCGGCTCGGCGTCATGATCGGCGACGTGTCGAGTCACGGCTTCCCCGCGGCCCTCATCATGGCGCTGGCCCTTTCGGCCGCGTCCATCTTCGCGGGCGAAACGGAGAGTCCGGCCGAGGTGCTCCGCCACGTGGACGATGCGCTGCGCGACGAGCTCGAGACCACCGAGATGTACCTCACCCTTTTCTGCGGCGTGCTCGATCCGGCGGCGGGCGAACTGGTGTACTCCAATGCGGGCCACCCTCACGCGTTCGTCTTCCGGTCGGGCGAGAACGAGCGGCGGCTGGCGGCTACGGACCCGCCGGTCGGGATCGCCGGGCCCGGCTCGTATTCCGAGGCCAGCGTACCCTGGGTCGCGGGGGAGGATCTGCTGTTTCTGTTTACCGACGGCCTGTCGGACTCGCTGGCCACCAGCGGTTCGCTCAGCGGAGAGGAGGCGGTGCTTGCGGAGGCGCGAGAGCAGGTCGGCCGGGGTCCCGGCGCCATCGTCGAGTCGCTCTTCCGACTCGCCGCCGAACCGACGCGCGCGATACCCGCCGACGACCGCACCGCCATCGCCCTGAGGCTCTGAGACGTGCGGCCGAAGCGTTCCCTCGGCCAGAACTTCCTGGTGGACCCCAACCTTCAGCGGGCCATCGTCAGGGCGCTCGACGTCCAGCCCACCGACGAAGTGCTGGAGATCGGGCCCGGGACCGGCGCACTCACCCGCCATCTCGTGGACCTGCCGCGCCGGCTCGTGCTCGTGGAGCTCGACCGGGAGCTGGCCGACCGCCTCGCTGAGGAACTGGATGGGCGTCCGCAAGTGACTGTCGTTCAGGGAGACATCCTCGACACCGATCTCGCGGCGCTGGCCGAAGATATCTCCGCCCTCAAGGTGATCGGCAACATTCCCTACAACCGCACTTCGCCGATCGTCTTTCGGCTTCTCCAACGTCCGCGGCCGGCGGAGATCGTCATCATGGTGCAGAAGGAAGTCGGTGAGCGCATGCTGGCGGCCCCGGGCTCCCGGACCTACGGGGCCCTGTCGGTGGGGGTCCGGATGGTTGCGCGGGTGGAGCGCGTCCTGCGCGTGCGGCGGACGGCGTTTCGCCCGGTCCCGCGGGTCGACTCCGTGGTGGTGCGCATCCGGCCCTTCCACCCACCCCGGATTGCAGCCGCGCGGGAGAAAGCCGTGCGCGTCCTCACCCGTGCGGCCTTTCAGCGGCGGCGCAAACAGTTTCAGCGGATTCTCCGGGACGATCCGGCCTATCGTCTGAGCCGCCGGGCGGTAACAGAGGTGGAGGCGCACAGCGGACTCGACCTGACGCGACGCCCCGAGACCTTTGCGCCCGAGGACTTCGTCCGGCTGGCGGAGGCGGTGGAGCGCTCATGAGTGCGGCTCGGAGATCATGGGTCGAAACGATCGCGGGACTGCTCGGTGACGGTCCGCTTCACCCGGACGAACTCGCCCGTCGGGCGGCCCGGCTGCGCGCGTTCGGGCAGGAGTCACCTGCGCTGATCGCGTCGCTGCTCGGGCCCGATCCCAGGTTTCGCCTGGATCAGGAGGGCTGCTGGCAATTGACCCCCGGCCTGGCGGGGGTGCGTTCGTCGCTCGGCTTTCTGGACTACGCGGTGGTGGATGTGGAGACGACCGGAGGCGCCTACGAGGCGGGCCACCGCATCATCGAGCTGGCCATCGTTGAACTCCGCGAAGGCGTCGTGACCCGGGAGTTCCAGAGTCTGGTCAACCCGGAACGAGGCATCGCCGCTTCGGTAACCCGCCTGACCGGCATCAGCGAAACCAGGGTGGCTGCGGCGCCCCGGCTCCGCGACATCGCCGGCGAGATCCGGAACCGGCTCCGGCACCGCGTCTTCGTAGCCCACAACGCCGACCACGACTGGGCTTTCGTGGGTGGGCAGCTGCGCGAGGCGCTCGGGGACGCTCCGCGCGTGCAGAGGCTCTGCACCGAACAACTCTCTCGCCGACTGCTGGCATCACAGCGGCGCCATCATCTCGACGCCCTGTGCGGCCGTTTCGGCATCGAGGTGCATGGGCGTCACCGCGCCCTGGGCGACGCGCGCGCGGCGGCCGAGATCCTGAAGTATCTTCTGGAGGAAACGGAGCGGCGGGGCGTCCGCGACCTGCGGGCGCTCCACGAACTCCTCGCCGGGCCGCAAGGGCGTGACCCGGTCGACGGATTGATCTAGATTTTCGTACATGAAAGACGAATCCCGAATCCCCGTCATCCTTGGATCCGCCCGCACCCCCATAGGCCGTTTTCTGGGCGGTCTCTCCCCGCTGTCCGGACCCGCGCTCGGCGCCGTCGCCGTGCGCGCGGCGGTGGAACGCTCCGGCGTCGATCCGTCCGCCATCGACGAGGTGGTCATGGGCAACGTGGTTTCAGCCGGAGAGGGGCAGGCCCCCGCCCGCCAGGCGGCGGTGAACGCCGGCCTCCCCGCGACCATCCCCTCCGTCACCGTGAACAAGGTGTGCGGTTCCGGACTGAAGGCGGTGATGCTGGCGGCGCAGGCGATTCGGGCAGGAGACGCGCGCGCCGTCGTGGCGGGCGGCTTCGAGTCGATGTCCAACGTACCCTACTATCTGCGCGGGCATCGCGGCGGAGTGAAGTTCGGAGATCAGGAGGTCAGCGACGGCCTCATTCACGACGGTCTCTGGTGCTCCTTCGAGGGCCGCCACATGGGCGGTCATGCGGAATACACGGCGACCCGGGCGGGCATCACGCGCGAGAGGGCCGACCAGTTTGCGCTGGCGTCGCACCACAAGGCGGTGGACGCGATAGACCGAGGTCGGTTTCGGTCCGAGATCGTGCCGGTGGAGGTGCCGGGCCGCCGGGCCGCGACCGTGGTCGATACCGACGAGGGGCCTCGGCGCAACACTTCCCTGGAGGCGCTTGCGCGGCTCCGTCCCGCCTTTTCCCGCGACGCTCCCGAAGAGGTCCATCAACTCGTGGTCACCGCCGGAAACGCCCCGGGGTTGAACGACGGCGGTGCCGCCCTGGTGGTCGCGTCCATGGAATTCGCTCGGACGCACGGCCTGCCGGTGGCCGCACGCGTCACCGCCTACGCTTCGGCGGGGACCGAACCGCGCGACCTTTTCTTCGCCCCCATCGTCGCCGTCCGCAGGGTGATGGAAACGGAGGGCAAGGCGGCCAACGACTACGACCTGGTGGAGATCAACGAGGCCTTTGCGGTGCAGGCCCTGGCGGACATCGACGCCCTGGGCCTCGACACGGACCGGGTGAACGTGAACGGCGGCGCCGTCGCGCTGGGCCATCCCATCGGCGCTTCGGGGGCCCGCATCCTGGTCACGCTCGTGCATGCGATGGAGGACCGGGACGCCGCGACAGGTCTCGCCACCCTCTGCCTCGGGGGTGGCAACGCGGTCGCGCTTGCGGTGGAGCGCGCCTGACCGTTCGAACACCGGGAGCGGGGGCCCGCCCCTCCTCCGAACGGCGGGGAGCCGGGAGGCGGCACGAAACCTGCTGACATAGTGCAAACACGGGAGGATCAGGATGCGGACTGGAGAGTTGAGCCAGGGACAGGGAATTCTGGTACGGATGGCGTCGCTCGCCGTCGGTCGACGGACGGTGACCGCGGCCGTCTTCGTCCTGCTCACCACCGCCGGCGCCTACGTCGCGGTGCCGGTGCCCTGGACGCCGGTCCCGATGACGCTGCAACCGCTCTTCGTGCTCCTGTCGGGGTTGGTGCTGGGGCCGTCGGCAGGAGCGGCAAGCATGGCCGCCTACGTTCTGCTCGGGGTGAGCGGCGTACCGGTGTTCGCGGCGATCCCGGCCGGGCCGGCGGCCCTCGTTGGCCCCACGGGCGGCTTCATCCTCGCCTTTCCCCTGGCTTCCGGCCTCTGCGGATGGCTGGCCGGCCCGCGGCACGCGGGCGCCCCGCGCATCCTGTTGGCGCTGATGGCGGGACTTCTTGCCATCTACCTCGCGGGCGCGGCCCAGCTGGCCCTGCTCACCGGCTCCCCTCCCATGGCGGTATTCCGCAGCGCGGTGCTGCCCTTCGCGCTCGGCGATTCGATCGAACTGTTGGTGGCCATGGCGATCGCACTCCGGCTGAGGTCCCGGGCTCGCGACAATCGCTGACTCCCGGAGCATCCTGATGGCGGAAACGAAGCCCATGGGACGCATTGCCGTAATCGGGTCCGGGACGATGGGAAACGGCATCGCCCACGTCGCAGCTCTTTCCGGGCTCGAGGTGGGCCTCTACGACGTCGCCGACGAGGCGCTCGCGCGGGCCACTGCTACCATCGCGCGCAACATGGACCGCCAACTCCGGTCGGGTCGCCTCGCGGCGGACGAGAGAGCGGCGGCGCTTTCCCGCATCCGGACGACCGGAGACCTCGCCCGGGCGGTTTCCGACGCGGAACTTTCCGTTGAGGCGGCTCCCGAGGACGCCTCGCTCAAATCTCGCCTCTTCACCGAGTTGGACCGGCTCGCCCCACCCGGCGCGATCCTGGCCTCCAACACGTCATCGATCTCCATTACCGCGATGGGTGCGCGCACGACCCGCCCCGACCGCGTCATCGGCATGCACTTCATGAACCCCGTGCCGGTCATGCGCCTTGTGGAGGTGGTGCGCGGGCTCCGGACCAGCGACGAGACCGTGCGGACGGTGATGGCCCTTGCGACCCGCCTGGGCAAGACCCCGGTGGAGGTGAACGACTTCCCCGGCTTCGTCTCCAACCGCATCCTCATGCCGATGATCAACGAGGCGATCTTCGCCCTCTCGGAGGGCGTCGCCGACGCGGAGGCGATCGACGCGGTCATGCGAATGGGGATGAATCATCCCATGGGACCGCTTGCGCTGGCCGACCTGATCGGGCTCGACACCTGCCTCGGCATCCTGGAAGTACTGCACCGGGAGCTGGGCGACGACCGCTACCGCCCCGCCCCGCTACTGCGCAAGTACGTGGCGGCCGGCTGGCTGGGGCGCAAGAGCGGGCGCGGATTCCATTCCCATGAGTAGCGTTTCCGCCCCTGGGGGGCCGGCCGGCGACGGTGCTTCGGGCAGCGCCGCGGGTGCGGGCGGGCTCGGGGACGCCTCCCCGATGCGCGGTGCTCCATGACCCCGGAGGAGCAATCCATCCGGGAGATGACCCGGGAGTTCGCGGACGGTGAGATTCGACCGCGCTCCGCAGGCTGGGACGAACACCGCCGGCTGGACGACGACGTTCTCAGGATGCTCGCCGAATTCGGCTTCCTGGGGATGGGCATTCCGGAAGCGTTCGGCGGTCTCGGGCTGGACCTGTCCACCTGCCTGGCGGCGACGGAGGAGCTCGCCCGTGGAGACGGCAGCGTGGCGCTGTCCGTGTCGATGCAGAACGGACCGGTCGCAAGCCTCCTGCTCGCCCATGCATCGGAGGAGCTGCAAGGCGAGCTTCTCCCCGGCATCGCGTCCGGAGCGCGCCTGGTCGCGTTCGCCCTGGGGGACCTCGGGGCGGCGGATGCCGAGGATGCCATCGCCACCCCGGTCGGCGACGGCTGGCGGCTCGACGGCCACAAGCACTGGGTGGTGGACGGCGACAGAGCGGGGGCAGCCGTGGTCTTCGCCCGCTCGGGCCCGGACGGGGAGACGAGGGGCGGGTTGGGCGCGTTCCTGGTGGACACCGCCGCCGCCGGGTATCGCGTTGTACGTCGCCGCGAGACCCTCGGGCTGTGCGCGGCCGAGATCGTCGACATCGAGCTCGACGGAACGGCAGTGCCCGATGCCCATGTGATCGGGCGCCCGCCGCTCGGAGACGAGTATGCGGTACAGGCGCTTCCCTTGTCCCGCCTGGGCGGCGCGGCGGTCGCCCTGGGTATCGCGCAGGCCGCCTTCGAGCACGCTGCACGCTACTCTCGCGAGCGCGAGCAGTTCGGGCGCGCCCTCACGGCGTTCGGAGCCATCCGGCACAAACTCGCCGGCATGGCCACGCGTATTGCAGCGGCGCGCGCCCTGGTGCGGGAGACCGCCGTTGCTCTCGAAACGCCTGACGGGGAACGGGGAGTCGGCATGGCCTCCTGGACGGATCGACCCGGCCTGGTGGCGACTCCGGACATGGCAAGGTGGGCGGCGAGCCACGCGGCCGTATCGGTTGCCCGGGAAGCGGTTCAGATCTTCGGGGGGTACGGATACATGCGCGACTATCCCGTCGAGAAGCTGATGCGCGACGCCAGCGGCACGGGCATCTGCGAGGCTACCGGCGAAGTACTGCGCATCATCGCGGCGCGCGGGTTCGAGGCCACGGTCGCCACCGGGTGACCGGCGCCCGCGCCGGCAGAGGAATACAAGGAATTGAACATGCAGATATTCGAGGAGATGGCGGCCTTCCGCCACGATCAACTGGTATTCTGGTCGGAGCCCGCGGCGGGCTACCGAGGCATCATCGCCATCCACGACACGACGCTGGGCCCGGCTCTGGGTGGCACCCGCCTGTGGAGGTACGCGAGCGAAGCGGACGCCCTGAGCGACGCGCTTCGCCTTGCGCGCGGCATGACCTACAAGGCGGCCATCGCCGGCCTGAGTCTCGGAGGGGGCAAGTCCGTCATCCTGGCGGATGAACGCCCCCGCGACCGGGAGCGGCTCTTTCGGGCTCACGGCCGCGCGGTGGAGTCTCTGGGCGGGCGCTACATCACCGCGGAGGACGTCGGCACCTCCGTGGACGACATGGAGTTCGTGCGCGCGGAAACCCGCTGGGTAGTCGGGGTTCGCGGAGGTTCCGGGGATCCCTCTCCCGCCACGGCCCACGGCGTCTACCAGGGAATCAGGGCGTGCGCCCAGGAGCGCTACGGCGATCCCTGCCTGGAAGGCAGGCACGTTACCGTCCAGGGCGTGGGACACGTCGGGTACCAGCTGTGCGCCGAACTCGCAGGCGAAGGCGCCAGACTCACGATCGCCGACATCAACCCCGGCAGCGTTGAGCGCGCGGTACACGAGTTCGGCGCCACCGCGGTCGCCGCGGAGGAGATCTACGACGTGCCCGCGGACATCTTCGCCCCCTGTGCACTGGGCGGGGTGATCAACGACCGTACGGTCGCACGTCTGCGCGTGGACATCGTCGCGGGCTCGGCCAATAATCAGTTGGCCGAGCCGAGGCATGGCAACGCCCTTCAGAAGAGGGGCATCCTGTTCGCCCCCGATTACGTGATCAACGCCGGAGGGCTCATCAACGTGTACGGCGAGTTGCAGGGCTGGTCCGCTGAACGCACCAGAAGGAAAGCCGCCGGGATCTACGACGTCGTGCTGAACGTCTTCCAGCGCGCCCGTGAGGATGGCATCACGGCCGCCGAAGCCTCAAACCGCGTCGCGCTGCAGATACTGACGGATGCCCGCCGCCCCGGCAGCGCCGAGCACGGCTCCCGCGCGCGGCGGGCGGTCTCCATGAGCACGTGAGCGGAGCGAGACAGTGCCCACCGATCACCTCCGCCGTTTCGACCCCGAGATACATCAGGCCGTCCACGCCGAAGAGGCGCGTCAGCGCGATCAGCTGGAGATGATCGCCAGCGAGAACTTCGCATCGCGGGCGGTCCTGGAGGCGACGGGTTCTGCGCTCACCAACAAGTACGCGGAAGGACTCCCGGGACGTCGCTACTACGGCGGCTGCGAGCACGTCGACGTGGTCGAGAGCCTGGCCCGTGCTCGCGCCTGTGCGCTCTTCGGAGCCGACCATGCGAACGTTCAGCCTCATTCCGGGGCACAGGCCAACCTGGCGGCCTTTCTTGCCTTCCTCCAACCCGGAGACCGTTTTCTGGGCATGCAGCTCAGCCACGGCGGTCATCTCACGCACGGATCCCCGGTCAACGTGAGCGGAAAGTGGTTCCGGGTGTCGTCGTACGGCGTGCGCGAGTCCGATGGGCTCATCGACTATGACATCGTGCGCAGACAGGCGCGCTCGGAGCGCCCGCGCCTGATCGTCGCGGGTGCCAGCGCCTACCCGCGCACCCTCGATTTCGCCGCGTTCGGGGAAATCGCGCGCGAAGTGGACGCGCTCCTCATGGTCGACATGGCCCACATCGCCGGGCTCGTCGCCACCGGCGTGCATCCCAGTCCGATTCCGCACGCTCATGTGGTGACCACGACCACGCACAAGACCCTGCGCGGACCCCGAGGCGGTCTCATTCTGGCGCCGGCCGAACACGCGCGCGCTGTCGACCGGGCGGTGTTCCCGGGGTCCCAGGGGGGGCCCATGATGCATGTGATCGCCGCCAAGGCGGTCGCGTTCCGGGAGG
Source organism: Gemmatimonadota bacterium (assembly GCA_022826025.1). GTDB lineage: Bacteria > Gemmatimonadota > Gemmatimonadetes > Longimicrobiales > Gaopeijiaceae > BD2-11. Next base: position 16,057 of record JAJDVR010000120.1, read on the forward strand.
CGCTGGCGCCGGAATTCTCCCTCTACACGCGGCAGGTGGTGGCAAACGCGCGAACCCTGGGGGCCGAGCTCATGGAACATGGGTTCCGTCTGGTGAGCGGCGGCACCGATACCCACCTGATCCTGGTCGACTTTGGACCGGACGGTCTCTCGGGAGCGCAGGCCGAGGAGGCGCTTGCACGCGTGGGTATCACCGTCAACAAGAACACGGTCCCCGGGGAGTACCGTTCGCCGCTGGTCACCTCCGGGATTCGGCTCGGGACTTCCGCGCTCACCAGCCGCGGCATGGGGATCGACGAGATGCGCCTCATTGCCGGCTGGATGGCCCGGGTTCTGCTTCGTCCCGAGGACGAAGAGGTGCTTCGGGAGGTGCGTGGGCAAGTGCGCGAGATGAGCGCGTCTTTTCCGCTCCGGAAGGAGACCGTTCCGATCGGCTGACCTCGCCGGAGGTTGCGGGCAGGACCGCAATATCATGTCCTGCAACGGGAAACGTCTTGTCCCACCGAATGGCCGGGGCTGGCGCTCGCCGGGGAATCGCTCCAGATTTCTCCCATGAACGACCCGCAGATTGGCGACGATGTCCTGGTACGGCTCGATGGACGCAACCCGCGCTTCCATGTCAAGGCGTACCTGTTTGTACTCTCCGCCCTGCAGTCGGTCTCGGACTCGCTCGAAAAGCGGCGCCATATCTCCGGCACGGAGCTTGCGCAGGGCGTAAGGCATCTCGCTCTCGAGCAATATGGCCCGATGGCGCGCACGGTCCTGGAACACTGGGGCGTCCACGCCACGGAAGACCTGGGTGAGATCGTCTTCGATCTGGTCGACTGCGGGATTCTCCTGAAACAGGAAGGGGATTCTCCCGAGGATTTCAGGGGCGTGTACGATTTCGAGGACGCTTTCGAGCACAACTATCCGTGGGGCAGGGCCTAGCCCGCGCTCCAACCTGACCAACTCAACAGGTCTCGTCTCTTCGAGACCATCCGAGAGGGGACTGGACAATGTCCGAAGAGCGCAGCTTTCCTCCCTGTCTCAAGTGCAATACGGGGCTGTTGCTCCCCATGTCCGACTACGGACGCGAGGGCGCCCCGATCCGATACAAGGCGTGGGTCTGTTCCAATCCCGACTGTGGCTACAACATCAGAATCGACAACGGAGAGATCACCTTCGGGCGCAACATCACCCAGAGCTACAAGTAGTCCTCCCGGCACTTCCCGATGGCGCCACGCGTGACCAGCAACCGCGGCGCTTCATCCAGAGGCCGTCGCGGTCGTTCGAGGATCCTCTTCGGCGATCCTGATGTCCACGCTCCCACCGGCAGCGAAGCGGCATCCTTCGATCGCTTCGCCATCCACCGACTCGGCGTTCCCGGCCGGACCCTTATCGAGAACGCGGGACGATCTGCGGCGCTGGTGCTCGAGCGCATCTTTGCGCGGGGATCGGTGGTCGTGTTCGCGGGGTCCGGCAACAATGGCGGTGACGGCCTCGCTCTGTCGCGCGCGCTGGCGGGCTGGGGCCGGTCGGTCACGGTTGTCCGGGCGTCAGCGAATCCCCCCGATGCGCGCCTTCTGCACCAGTGGCCACTACCCACGCTGGACGCGGGGGCCGAGGGCGCCCACGATGAGATCGCGCGTGCGACCGCGTCGGCCGGCGTGCTTGTGGACGCGGTGCTCGGTACCGGGATTTCGGGCGCTCCCCGAGTTCCCCAGGCGCGAATACTGGAGTTCATGAACCGGGCCGGCAGGCCGCTTCTGTCTCTCGACATTCCATCCGGGGTGGACGCCGATACCGGGGCCGTCCCCGGGGAGGCCGCCCGGGCCGACGTGACGGTGGCCTTCGGGTGGCCCAAGCTGGGCTCCCTGCTTCAACCGGGGCGCGCGCATGTCGGTCGCCTGGTGGCTGTGGAGATCGGGTTTCCACCGGTGCCTCCCGCAACCTTCCAGGCGCGGGTGGCGACGCCCGGGTGGGCGCGGGACGTGCTGCCGGTTCGTCCTCCCGATACGCACAAGCACCAGGTCGGATCGCTGCTCCTGCTGGCGGGCGGGCCCGGGATGGCGGGCGCGGCGATCATGGCGGCGCGGGCGGCACTGAGGACCGGGGTGGGATTCGTACGCATCGCGAGCTCCTCCGCCAACCGATCCGTGCTCCAGGGCGCCGTCCCGGAAGCGGTGTTCGTGGACACGGCCGACCGGCGCGCGCTTGTCCGGGCGACGACGTCATCGACTGCGGTCGTGGCCGGTCCCGGGCTCGGGGTCGCTGCGGAGGCCGCCGACGCCCTGGAGGCCGTCCTGGAGGCGTCCGGCGATTCCCCGGTGCTGCTCGACGCCGACGCCCTGAACCTGGTGGCGGAGGAGTCGGGTCCGGTCCTGGGCGACCTGGGACGCGCTCGACCCGTGCTGGTGACGCCGCACCGGGGAGAGATGAGGAGGCTCGTGGCCGCCGCCGCCGACCTCCCCGATCTCCCGCACGAACTGGCTCTCGACCGGGCGGCGGCGTGGTCGTGCACGGTGTTGCTGAAGGGCAACCCGTCGGTCGTAGCCACCCCTGAAAGGCAGCTCCTGGTGGGCGGGCTCGGGAGTTCCGACCTCGCTGCCGCCGGGATGGGGGACGTGCTGAGCGGAGTCGCGGGCTCGCTGATGGCGCAGGGGTGCGATCCATCGGTTGCCGGTGGCCTGGCGCTCCACCTGACAGGGGTTGCGGCCGCGCTAGGGAGCGAAGGTCCCGGGCTGGTGCCGGGCGACGTCATCGGCCGCCTTGCGGCCGCGGTCCGCCGTCAGCCGGATCTGAAGAGCCGCCTCGGTCTGCCCTTCGTCATCTTCGACCAGGAGGCACCTCGTTGAACTTGCTGGGACCGGGCGGCGAGTTCGACCTGATTCGGTCCTTTCAGGCAGCCGGACCGCCACCCGGGGCGGAAGTCGTGGTGGGCTCGGGGGACGACTGCGCGGTGCTCGAATCCGGCTGGGTGGTGAGCACCGACGCCTTCCTCGAGGACGTGCACTTTCGACGCGGCTGGATCAGCTTCGACGAGGCGGGCTATCGTGCCGTGACCGCCGCCCTGAGCGACGTGGCCGCGATGGCCGCGCGACCCGTCGGCGTGCTCGTCGCCCTCGGTCTGCCGGACCCGGATGCCTCACGCATCGCGGAGGGCCTTCGGTCCGGCATACAGCGAGCGTGCGAACGCGCCCGTTGCGCGCTGATCGGGGGCGATCTCACCCGCTCTCCCGGCCCTGTGGTCGTGAACGTGGCCGCTCTGGGGCGCGCGCATCGCCCGATCCTGCGGAGCCGGGCCCGGGAGGGGGACGAGGTCTGGGTGACGGGCATGCTGGGCGCGAGCGCCGCCGCGGTGCGCGACTGGAAGCGCGGGCGCGAGCCCGGCCCGTCGGTGCGGCGGGCCTTCGCCGCACCCGCCGCGCGCCTGGAAGAGGCTCGCTGGCTCGCCGAGTGCATCCGGATGACGGCCCTCATCGACCTCTCGGATGGTCTCCTGGGAGACATGAGCCACATCGCCGCCGCGAGCGGAGTTGCCATCGTCCTGGACCCGGCTCTCATCCCCGTCGCTCCCGGGGCCGTCGCTGCCGCCGGATCGCGCCGCAACGCGCTGCCCCTCGCGCTCGCGGGAGGCGAGGACTACGAGCTCGGCTTCACCGCGCATCCGGGGTCTGCGGAATCGGTGGCGGACGACTTCCATCGCAGGTTCGGCGTATCGCTCACGCGTGTGGGAATTGTCGCCGCCGGCGCGGGCACTAGACTTGAGGGCGACGACGCGGACGAGTTTGACCCCGGATCCCCGGGCTTCAACCATTTCCGCGTCTCGCGATCCGACGCGACCGAAGTCGGACGCCCGGACAGTCGGTAAAGCGGATCGGGAGGGCGGATGCTTCGGACGGGGTGGGTGGCGCTGGCGGCGATCGCAACGACAGGCTGCTACGCCGTGATCATTCTGCTCGCCTCCGTGGTCCCCGCCTGGCGCCGCCGCCGGTGCGGACACTGGGCGCAGGGCTGGTCTGCCGTACTGCTGCGTGCCGCCGGTGTGACCGTTACCTCGACCGGGCTCGATCGGGTCGATCCCCGGCGCTCGCAGATCGTGGTTTCCAACCACCAGTCATGGTTCGACGTGCTCGCGCTCTTCGCCACCCTCCCCACGTCCCTGCGCTTCGTGGCCAAGGAGGAGCTGCGCTCGGTCCCGGTCTTCGGCAAGGCGATTCTGCGCTGCGGCCATATCGCCATCGACCGCCGCAACCGCCACAGCGCGATCGAGTCGCTGCAGCGGGCGGCCCGGCGGCTGCGCGAGCGCACCCTTCACGTCGTCATGTTCGCGGAGGGCACCCGGTCGCCCTCCGGGGAGCTCCAGCCCTTCAAGAAGGGCGCCTTCGTGCTGGCGCTCGAGACGCGGACGCCGGTTCTGCCGGTCGCGGTCGTCGGAAGCCGCGCCGTGATGCCCAAACACAGCTACGTGATTCGATCTGGTGAGATCGAGGTGCGGGTCGGCGAACCCATCGAGGTGGGCGACCTGACGATGTCGGATCGCAACGCGCTGCGCGACCGCGCGCGCCGGGCGGTCGCGGATCTCATGTCCGGACCGTCACCGCAGCAGACCGACGGAACGACCGCGCCGCCACTCGCTCCCGCCGCCCCGGCTACCGGGCCCGACCTCAAGGAGGAGCAGCCGTGTCCGCCATCACGGAAGTGAAGGGCAGGGAAATCCTCGACTCCCGCGGAACCCCTACCGTGGAGGCCGAGGTGGCTCTGGCGAGCGGCGCGCGCGCGACCGCCGCGGTACCCAGCGGCGCTTCCACCGGCGAGCACGAGGCGGTGGAGCTCCGGGACGGAGACTCGGCCCGCTACTGCGGCAGGGGGGTGCGCCGCGCGGTGGCTCACGTCAACGGCGAAATCCGCACCGCCATGGTCGGCAGGGAAGCCTGCGAGCAGCGCTCCCTGGATCGCGCGCTGGTGGAGCTGGACGGCACCCCCAACAAGGGCCGGCTCGGGGCGAACGCGATTCTGAGCGTGTCGCTGGCGACGGCGCGCGCGGCGGCCTGCGAGGTGGGACAGCCCCTCTACCGCTACCTGGGCGGCGAGGCGGCCACCGTCCTTCCGGTTCCCATGATGAACATCCTGAATGGAGGCGCCCACGCGCCCAACAACGTCGACATCCAGGAGTTCATGGTCATGCCGGTGGGCGCCGAGACCTTCTCGGAAGGGCTGCGCATGGGCACGGAGATCTTCCATGCCCTCCGGGACGTGCTCGCAGAGGCGGGCCGCAATACCGCCGTGGGGGACGAGGGCGGCTTCGCCCCCGACCTGGGCGGAAACGAGGAAGCGCTCGAGGTGGTGCTCACGGCCATCGAGCGCGCCGGCTACCGACCCGGCGACGATATCGTTCTCGCCATCGACGCCGCCGCCAGCGAGTTCCTCCGGGGTGACGACTACATCCTGCACGGCTCCGGCGGCGGTCGCCTCGGCCGGGAGGCGATGGTGGCGTTCTGGGACGACTGGATCCGCCGCTACCCCATCGCTTCGCTCGAGGATGCGCTGGGCGAGAACGACTGGGCGGGTTGGGGGGTATTGACCGCAGCGGTCGGAGAACGCGTGCAGCTGGTCGGCGACGACCTGTTCGTCACCAGCAGCGAGCGGCTGCGGCGAGGGATTCGCGAGGGGGTCGCGAACGCCATTCTCGTCAAGGTGAACCAGATCGGCACGCTGACGGAAACCATGGACGCCATCGACCTGGCTCGCGCCTCGGGCTATCGGTGCGTGATCTCGCATCGTTCGGGCGAGACGGAGGACACGTTCATCGCGGACCTGGCCGTCGCGCGCGCGACCGGACAGATCAAGACCGGAAGCGCCAGCCGTAGCGACCGGGTGGCCAAGTACAACCGCCTGTTGCGCATCGAGGAGGAACTGGGGGTGGCGGCATCCTATCCCGGGAGGACGCTTTGGCAATCCTGAGGAAGCTCGTGCTGCCGGTCATCGCCGGGGCCGCCGTCTACTATGCGGTCTTCGGCGGCGAACACTCCATGATCGAGCTGGGAACCGCGCGGTCTCGCGTGAAGCAGGAGCAGCGCGCGCTCGATCTGCTGCGCGCGGAGGTGGATTCGCTCACGGCCCGGGCCGACTCCCTGAGCAACGATCCGCTGACGCTGGAGCGCCTCGTGCGCGAGCGTCACGGGATGATCCGCGAGGGCGAGATCCTGTACCGCTTCGCGGACGATGTCGGGAGCGGGCAACCCGAGGACTCCACCGACACCCGGTAACCCGCTTTCCGCTCCCCGGACTTCTTCGGCCGACCAGGCCCTCAGGCCGGATCTTCCTCCGCCCCGACCGTTTCCTTCGCCTCCGTCGCGGAATCGGCGATTCTGCGAACCGCGTCCGCGAGCAGCTGCCCCGAGGTTCCTTCCGGGAGGAGCGCGGGCATCCCTTCGGCCACGGCCCCCGCGACCGCCCCGCCCGTGCTGGTCGTGCCCGCCGACATGAGTTCCATCGGAATCGGGAAGACGGTGGTGGAGTTGTTCTCCGCGGCGATTTCGACGGCCGTCTGCAGATAGCGAAGCTGCAGCGCCATGGGGTACTCCTGAATGACCGCCGCCGCGTCAGCGAGCTTGCGTGAGGCCTGGAACTCACCTTCCGCCGCGATCACCTTGCCGCGGCGCTCGCGCTCGGCCTCGGCCTGCTTCGCCATCGCCCGCTTCATCTCCTTGGGCAGGTCGATGTCCTTGATCTCGACGCCGGTGACCTCGATGCCCCAGGGATCGGTTCCCTCGTCGATGATGTCGCGCACGATTTCATTGATGCGTTCCCGCTCGGCGAGCAGTTCATCCAGCTCCGACTGGCCTATGACGCTGCGAAGCGTCGTCTGTGCCAGCTGGGAGGTGGCGAAGTAGTAGTCCTCGATCTCGACCACGGCCTTCGCCGGGTTGGTCACGCGGAAATACACAACGGCGTTGACCGTGACGCTGACGTTGTCCTTGGTGATGGTGTCCTGGGGCGCGATGTCCAGCGCAACGATGCGCAGATCCATCCGCTTCATGCGTTCCAGCCCGTACGGCACAAGGAAAATCAGCCCGGGCCCCTTGGCGCGGGTGAGCTTGCCGAGCCGGAAGACGACGCCCCGCTCGTATTCCCAGAGGACGCGAAAGCTGGTGAGGAGGCCGGTGGCGGCGACGACGATGCCCACGATCATCGGGATGTCCATTCGGATCGCTCTCCCTCGGAACTCCGCCAACGCCGGTCCATGCCCGCTGCCGCCGGGAGTTCTCTGACAGGTTCGGGAAATCCACGGCCCCTGACGGTGCCGCTTGACACGCTATCTTCTCAAAACTAGCGTTTTCGCGATGTCCCCGCCGGAGTAGCTCAGCTGGTCAGAGCAGCGGAATCATAATCCGCGTGTCGGGGGTTCGAGTCCCTCCTCCGGCATCGCTTTCGTTCCCGCCCCGCAGGGACCTGACCGTCCCTGCGGGGTTTCATATCTGCCCATGCCGCGGGCGACAGGCCCGTCCTTCCGAAGCCTTTGGCCGGTTGGCCGGCTTTCGTGCAGCCCCGCAGTGCAGGCGGGTGCCGGACGGGCGCCCGGCGCCGCGAGCGGGCCTTTGCCACCGTCGCATGGGCGGATATCTTGGCCGGGCGACTCCCGTCGTGGCACAACCGGGAGGCACCCGAAAGCGACGAGCAGGACGATGACCGATCTGATCGAACGTGAGCTGAGCCGGCGCAAGGCGAGGATGGCTCGCGTACTGGAGCGCCCGCTGCGGGTCCCGGAAGGGGCTTCCGCGCCGGTGTCGCCGGACCGCCGCACCTACTACCTGGACGAAGCTCGGGAGCTGTACTGGAACGAGCTGGAGTGGGAGAACATCACGGGGGAGGAGCGTCTTGACGACGGTCCGTTCACCGAACTGGCCTTCCCCGGCTTCCTGGCTTTCGTGCGCGGATTGCTGTTGCGCGAATCCATCGACGAGCGGGGCACGCCCGCGGATCCGCATCCCGCCATCGTGGAAGAGATCCTGAGCTTCCTGGCAGACAGGGTGGTGACGCTCCGCGCCGAACTGCGCGAGCAGGATCCCGAGTGGGACGTGGAGCAGAGCGAACGGGAATTGTCCATGACCGAGCCGCTCATCGATCTGGTGCTTGCGCTGTTGTACGAGGTCACCCCGGCGGAACGGGTGCGCCTGGAACAGGCCGCGGCGGATTGACGACGCCGGGCCGTCGGCGTTCCATGCGTGGGTCCGGGCAGGGATGGGCCGGGTTGCCCGTCCGGCGGTCCGGCCATCCCTACCTGGCCGGCGCCCCCCTCTTCATCGCCCACCGGGGTGGAGCCGCGCTGGCCCCGGAGAACACCATGGCGGCCTTCACCGCCGCGGTGGAGCAATGGGATGCGGACGTGCTGGAGATGGACGTGCACCGGACCGCGGACGGCAAGGTGGTCGTGATTCACGATGCCACCGTGGACCGCACCTGCGACGGCAGCGGCGCCGTGCGCGAGCTCCCCTGGAGCGAGGTGCGTACGCTCGACGCCGGCTATCGCTTCCGGGACCTGGCGGGCGAGCCGGCCTTCAGGGGCCGGGGCGTGGGCATCCCGCTGTTGGACGAGGTGCTCGAGAGCTTCCCCGGCACGCGCATCAACGTGGAGGCCAAGACCCCCGAGGTCGCGCCACTGCTGGTCGAAACCATCCTCCGCCATGCAGCGCAGCATCGGGTACTGATGGCCGCCGAGCTGGAGGGCGCGCGCCCTTCGCGTCACGGCTATCCGGGCCCGCATGGAGCGTCCCGGCGCCAGATCCGGCTGTTCTACCTGCTGCACCACCGGCGGCTCGGGTTCCTGTATACGCCGCGTGCGGACGCCCTCCAGGTGCCGGACGCCTGGATGGGCACCCGGGTCGTCACACCGCGCTTCGTCCGCGAGGCGCACCGCCGCAACATTCCGGTCCACGTCTGGACCATTGATGAGCCCGCCGACATGCGCCGACTGCTTTCGTGGGGGGTGGACGGCATCCAGTCCGACCGCCTCGACCGGCTGGCGCGCGTGCTGATGGAGGAGACCGGCAGGCCTGCCCCGCCCGGGCTCTCCACCGCCGGCGCGGGAGCCGCCGCGACGACCGGCGAGCTGGCGCCGTGAAAAGGCCCGACCGATCGCTGGCCCGCCGCTTCCGTGCGGCGTTGGCCGAGGACGGGGTCGTTTCCGGCGGCGGGCGGGTCCTGGTGTCGCTCTCGGGCGGCCTCGATTCCACCGTCCTGCTTCACCTCCTGCGCTTCACGCCGCGCCTCCCGTCGCTCGCAATGCACGCCGCCCACCTCGATCACCGCATGCGCCCGGGGAGCGCCGACGACGCCCACTGGGTGAAGGGCCTCGCGCGCGCCTGGGAGGTCCCGCTGGTGGCACGCGCGGTCGCCCGTCCTCCCGCCAACGAGACCGAGGCGCGCCGGGCCCGCTATCGCTTTCTGGAGGAGGCGCGCGCCGAAACCGGCTGCCAGTGGGTCATGACCGCCCATCACGCGGACGACCAGGCCGAAACGGTTGCCTACCGGATGCTGCGGGGCACCGGCCTCGCCGGCCTGGCCGGGATACCGCGCACGCGCGACCCCGGGCTGTACCGGCCGCTGCTGCCCTTCTGGAAGCGCGAACTCGCCGCCTACGCCTCGGCGTTCCGCCTCCGTCACCGGACCGACCCCACCAATCGGTCGCCTGATATCCCGCGCAACGTGGTACGCCGGGAGTTGCTGCCGCTCGCCGAGAAGCGCGTCGCACCGGGCGCCCGCCGGGCTCTCCACCGTCTGGCCCGCCTGGCGGAGGAGGAGAACCGCCTCTGGCACGCCGTGGCCCCGACGCTGCTCGCGGGTCTTGGAGTGCATCGCACCGAAGAGGGCGTCTCCTTCAGCCGCGACGCGCTCCTGCAGTGCGATCGGCTGGTACGCGCCAGGCTGATCCGGGAGCTGGCGGCGGAGGCCGGCGCCCACCTCGATGCCAGCGGCACCGAGCTGGCGTCGGAGTTCGCCTGTTCCGGCGGGAGCGGCCGGTCGATCGACCTCCCCGGCGGAGCGGTTCTGTCCCGCGCCTTCGAACGCCTGGTCATTGCGCGCGCCGCCACGAATGTTGCCGGGGGGCATTCCTCCGACCACGCCTGCTTCGTGGCGGTTCCGGCTCCGGGCGAAGGCGCGGCCGAGGGCCGTTCGGGAGGCGCCGCCTTCCTCGCGCGCTGGTCGACGCGCGGCTCGGTGGGAGGAGAAAGGCTCGCCATCCCGGCGCTGCGCTTCCCCATCCTCTTCCGCAGCTGGCGGCCCGGAGACCGGATTCGCCTCGCCGCCGGCACCCGCAAACTCAAGAAGGTGTTCGGGGAGGCGCGCCTGCCGCGGCCGGCGCGCGCGCGCCGGCCGGTGGTGGCGGATTCCGGAGGGCGCATCCTCTGGGTGCCGGGGGTGGCGCGGTCGGTCGAGGCGCGGCCCGCACCGCACGACGCAATCCTCTACGTGGGAGTGGATCTCGATGACGCCACCGACTGACGTTGCGCGACGCACCGGGGGCCGAGTGCGCCGCATCATCTTCACGCGCGAGCAGATCGCGGGCCGGGTACGGGAGCTGGGCGACGAGATTTCAGCCTGCTACGACCCGCGCGAGGAACTGCTCGTGCTTGGCCTGCTCAAGGGCTCGTTCATGTTCCTGGCCGACCTGGTGCGCTGCATCCATCACCCCGTTCAGGTCGACTTCATCGTGACTTCGAGCTACGGGTCCGGTATGGTATCATCGGGGGACGTGCAGCTCCTCTACGATCCGGAGGTGTCGCTCCGGGGGCGCCACGTCATCCTCGTGGACGACATCATCGACAGCGGCAGGACCATGGCATCCCTGGTGCCCATCATCCAGGCCCGCGGACCGGCCAGCCTTGAATTGTGTACCTTTCTTCACAAGCGCCGGGACGGCATCGCGCACGAGCCCAGATGGGTCGGCTTCGACGCCCCCCCGGAGTTCGTGGTGGGCTACGGCCTCGATTACAGCGAGAACTTCCGGCATCTTCCCTACATCGCGAGCATCTGAGAGCATGGGCCGGTGGTCCCGGATTATTCTGAATAATGTCTGATTCCGAACAGAACCGACCCGAGCCCGGCAGCAGGTTCTCCCGGCTCTCGCGCACCGCCTCGTTCTGGATTCTGCTGGCGCTGGTGCCCCTCCTGTTCATGCAGATCTTCGGTTCGGGCGGCAACGCGGGCGTCGAGTTCACCTACACCGAGTTTCACGAGCAGTTGGCGTCCGGGAACATTCGCGAGGTGACGATCGTCGATTCGCGCAGCGTGGAGGGCGAACTGCGCACCCCCGTGAACCGGGACGGCGAAGACATGAGCCGCTTCGTCTCCATGCTTCCGGGCGAGGTCACGGACGGGCTGCTCGAGGAGCTTCAGGCGCGCAACGTCATCATCCGGGCAAGGCCCGCGCGCACCCCCGTCATCGAGCGGGTGTTCGCGTTTCTCCCCTGGATCCTCATGGCGGGGATCTGGATCTGGTTCGTGCGCAGCCTTCAGAGCGGGGGCAACCGGGCCTTCCAGTTCGGCCGCTCCAAGGCCAAGCTCATCTCTCCGGACACGCCCAAGGTGACGTTCGAGGATGTCGCGGGCGCGGATGAGGCCAAGGAAGAACTCCAGGAGGTCATCGAGTTTCTGAAGGATCCGCAGCGCTTCGTACGCCTGGGTGGCCGCCTTCCCAAGGGCGTGCTCCTGGTGGGTCCCCCGGGCACCGGCAAGACCCTGCTCGCGCGTGCGGTGGCGGGCGAGGCAGCGCGTCCCTTCTTTCAGATGTCGGGCTCCGACTTCGTCGAGATGTTCGTCGGCGTGGGCGCCTCGCGCGTGCGCGATCTCTTCGAGCAGGGAAAATCGCACGCACCCTGCATCATCTTCGTGGATGAGATCGATGCGGTCGGCCGCCACCGGGGCGCCGGCCTGGGCGGGGGACACGACGAGCGCGAGCAGACGCTGAACGCGCTTCTGGTGGAGATGGACGGCTTCGAGTCCAACGACGGAGTGATCCTGCTGGCGGCCACCAACCGGCCCGACGTGCTCGATCCGGCGCTGCTTCGCCCCGGCCGCTTCGACCGGCAGGTCGTGGTGGACTCCCCGGACATCAAGGGCCGGGAAGGCATCCTGGGCGTGCACGCGCGCAAGTTGCCGCTCGCCGAAGACGTGGATCTGTCGGTCATCGCCCGGGGCACCCCCGGCCTGTCGGGCGCGGATCTGGCCAACGTCTGCAATGAGGCGGCCCTCGTCGCCGCGCGCGAAGGCGCCGACCGGGTCGCCATGGTCCACTTCGAGAAGGCGAAGGACAAGGTCATGCTGGGGGCGGAGCGCAAGAGCCTGGTGCTGACCGAGTCCGAGCGTGAGTTGACCGCGTATCACGAAGCGGGCCATGCCGTACTCGGGCTGCGCATCCCGGGCCTCGACCCCGTGCACAAGGTCACGATCGTCCCCCGCGGGCGCGCGCTCGGACTCACCGCGAGCCTTCCCGAGGAGGACCGGCACTCCTACACCAAGGATTGGCTGGAAGGGCAGCTGGTGATGCTGTTCGGGGGACGCGTCGCCGAGGAGATGCGCTTCGGCCCGACCAAGGTGACGACCGGGGCAGGGAACGACATCGAGCGCGCCACCAGCATGGCGCGCCGGATGGTGACCCGTTTCGGCATGTCCGAGCGGGTCGGCCTCATGGCGGTCGGCGATTCGGAGCAGGAGATCTTTCTCGGACGCGAGCTGGTCCAGCGGCGTGAAATCTCGGAACACACCGCGGAGCTGGTCGACAGCGAGGTCAAGCGCCTTCTGGACAGCGCGCACGACCGGGCGCGCGTGCTGCTGGAGGAGCACAAGGAGCTGCTCGAGACCATCGCCGAGGCACTGCTTGAACGTGAAACGCTGGGCCGCCGCGAGATCGAGCTGATCGAGCAGGGCGAACCGTTGCCGCCCATGTCGCGGGAAGAGCCGCCGATGCCGGGCGAGGAGAACGGAAGCGAGCCGCCCGAGACCGGGGAGCCGCTCGACGGCACGACGCAGTCGGTAGCCGGAGGCGCGCCGGACCCCCTCCGCGAGCCGGAGGAGGCGGTTCCCGTTTCGTCGGCGCGCGTCGACGGACCCGCTGCCCGAACGAGGGGCTCGCACGCAGACGACCCTTGACCGCCAGCCGGAAACACCCGCCCGCTCGAATGCAACCGCGGTCTTCCAACGCGTCTGAGAAAGCATGAGCATCGGGGATCTGTTCGCGCTGTTCGCGCCCGGCTGGCTTGATATCCTCGAGATCCTCATCGTCGCGGCGCTCCTCTACCGCATCCTGCTGTTCATCCAGCGCACCCGGGCCATGCAGATCCTGCTCGGCGGGCTCCTGATCGCGGCCATCTACGCCGCCGCGCGCCTGCTGGGACTCGACCTCATGCGCTCGATCATGGATGCGGTCTTCCAGTATGGGGCCATCGCCGCGCTCGTCGTCTTCCAGCCCGAGATTCGGTCCACCCTCGCCCGGCTGGGTCAGGCGCGCATGCTGCAGCTGTTCAGCCGGCTCGAGGAAAGCCAGGTGGTGGAAGAGATCGCAGGCGCGGCCGAGCGCCTCTCGAGCATGAAGATCGGCGCGCTGGTCGCCATGGAGGGGGAAGTCGGCCTGGATGAATACGCGCAGACCGGCAACCGACTGCAGGCCCGTGTCTCCCGGGAGATCCTGGTCGCCATCTTCACGCCGAAATCGCCGCTGCACGATGGTGCCGTGATCGTCTCTGGCGACACCATCAAGGCGGCGGGGGCGATCCTGCCGCTCAATCGAGCGCCGGTTCCCGACCGCACGCTGGGCACCCGGCACCGCGCCGCCATCGGGCTGAGCGAGGAGACCGACGCGGTCGTGGTCGTGGTCAGCGAAGAGACGGGCCGGATTTCGGTGGCGAGCCGGGGGATGCTCCGCAAGGGAGTCGACGGGGCGGGCCTGCGGGAAGCGATCGCGGGGGCCGGGCCCCGGCCAACGGGGAATCGGGAACCCGCCGGCAGCGCCGGCCGGGCCCTGGCACGGGCGTTGCGCCTGCCCTGACTGGCGGCGCGGATGCGGCGAGAGGGCGCGGGGTCCGACTGCCCCTATCCCGCGAAGCGGATGCGAAAGATGCGGTTGCCGGCGTCGTCAGAGACCAGCAGCGCGCCGTCCGGCGCCTGAAGCACGTCCACGGGGCGGCCCCAGACCTCCTTCTCCTCGTCGTCACGGACGATGAACCCGGTCAGGAAGTCCTCCGGCGGGCCGGAAGGGCGTCCCCCCTCGAACGGGATGCGCACCACCGAATAGCCCTTGAGATCGAGCCGGTTGATGGATCCGTGCAGCGCGACGAAGGCGTGGTTGCGGTATTCCTCGGGGAATCCCTCGCCGGTGTGGAACGCCATGCCCATCGGGGCCGCGTGGGCTGGAAGCAGGACGTCGGGTACGAGGGTGCGCTCCACCAGATCCGGCCGCGCTCCGTTCAGGACCGGTTCCGGGTTGGGCCCGATGTACGCGTACGGCCACCCGTAGAAGCCACCCTCCTGCACCGAGGTGACGTAGTCCGGGGCCAGGTCGTCCCCGAGGTGGTCGCGCTCGTGCACCGCGGTCCACAGCGCACCCGTCACCGGGTCGAAGGCGAGCGCGACGGGGTTGCGCAGCCCGCCCGCGAACACCCGATGCCCCGAGCCGTCCGGCCGGTACTCGTTGATGGCGGCGCGGCGCGGGTCCGTGCCCGGGATGGCGTTGGTGGCGGAGCCGACGGCCACGTACATGAGTTCGCCATCGGGATCGAAGATGAGATTGCGCGTCCAGTGGTTGAACCCCATGGTCCGGCTGACGTCGATGCCCAGGCGCTCGGCGGTGTCGTGATCGAGCGCGTCGCTGCTGACGGGCAGATCCACCACGTGTTCCGGCGGACCCTGCGCCCGGGTCTGACCCGGCGCATGGCGGAAGCGCACGACCGCGTCGTTGTTGCCCACGTACACGTACCCGCCGTGGAAGGCGATGCCGTATGGCCGGGTCAATCCCTCCGCGAAGGCTTCACGGTACTCGGCCACCCCGTCGCCGTCGGCGTCCCGCAGCAGCGTGACCACACCCCTCCGGCTCTCCGCCACGAACACATCGCCGCCGGGCGCGAGCGCAAGCCGCCGGGGCGCCGCCAGGTCGTCGGCGAAGACGTTCACGGCGAAGCCCGGTGGAACCGAGAGGTTCGCCCCTTCCGGGCGCTCCACGATGTTCGGGATGGCGCGGTTCCATGGGGTTGCGAAGGGTTCCGGCAGTTGTTGGGGCGCAGCCAGGACCAGAAGCAGAGGAAGCGAGGAGATGGGAATCATGAGAGGCTCGGGATGGGGGGGCGTGCGGAATGCTGTCCTGAGTATAGGTCCGTGAACCCGCCTCCGGCGATGCGCGAGGCCCACGACCCCATGCTCCCCACAGGTGTGCACCCGACGGCAATCTGCTTTGCGTGCCGACGAGGCCGAACCCGCAACCCGGACGCCGGGTAGCAGGATCTTCCAGGGCGCCTCGCACCGGAGCGACGTCAACCCTTCGTCCCGGCCGTGCGTCCCAAGGTGGGACAGCCACGCTCTCACGGAGCCATCGCCAATGAGTCACCGCCCCAGCGACCTCGCGAGACACACCGGTCTCACAGCCGTCCTCATCTGCCTCGCCTCACCGCTCCCGGCGCGCGCCGCCCAGGAAGAGGCGGCAAGCCCCGAAGCCGATTCGATCGCGCTGCTCGAGGAGGCGAAGCAGGAGCAGAAGGAGTTCGAGCGCTTTCGGGAACAGCGGCTTCCGCCGGAGTGGAGTGGCTTCGGCGGCCAGTGCGACGCTCTCGTCGGGCGGATGTGCCTCCGGCACGGGGACGGGGAAGCGCCCCCGGTAGAGCCCGCTCCGCTCGAGGTCGAGATGGCGCGCATGGACATGCTGCGCACGCTCGGCCGCATCGCTTCCCGCCTCCCGCGCGACAAGTGGGTGCTGGGACAGCGGGTCTACTACCTGCGGGAGCAGGGAGAGCTGCTCCGGGCGGAGGCCCTCACCGAGCGCTGTCATCCCGACGACGAGTGGTGGTGCCAGGCGCTCAAGGGATACCTGCTTCAGTCGCTGGGAAGGAGCATCGAGGCGGAAGCGGTCTTCCGCGACGTCATCCCGCGGATGCCGGAGGAGGAGCGGGAGAGATGGCTGGCGCTCGACTATCTCCTGGACGAAGAGGCCCGCGAGCTCTTCGAGGATGCCGATCCCGCGGAGCAGGCGGCGCTGCGCCAGCGGCTCTGGCTGCTTGCAGATCCCCTCTACCTGGTCGAAGGCAACGACCGCGAGGCGGAGCAGTACGCCCGCCGCACGCTGATCCGCATCCGCGAGTCGGCGGAGAACCCCTACGACCTTCCCTGGGAGGAGGACCTGGAGGAACTGGTCGCCCGCTACGGGGGCGAGGTGGGCTGGGAGCGCGGCCGGCCGGCGCGGCCCGCCTCGGGCATGCTGCAGGACAACCGCTTCATCATCGGGCGCCACCGGCCCCACGGCCGCGAGTTCATGCCCGGGGGGACGTTCCTCGCGGACCCGGCGGGCATTCCCGTGCGTGCGTGGGAGATCGAGGACCGGGCGCCGTGGACCGGATACGCCGCCTGGTACGCGCCAATCATCACCACCATGGATGCGCAGGTGGCGCGCTTCCGCCGGGGCGACTCGCTCCTGGTGGTGGCGGGCTACCAGCCGCCTCCTCCTCCCGAAGAGCCCGCCCGGCCGATGGTGCGCGAAATCGCGCCGGGCGCCGATCCCTTCGCGGCGTTCGCCGCCCCGCCGCCCCCGCCTCCCGCGGTGGCCGGTGCGGTGGAGTCGGGGGTGTTCGTGCTGACCCCGGAGGGCGAGCGCCTCGTCGACCAGCGCGGCAGCGAACGCGAGGGTGTCGTGACCGCCCGGGTTCCCAACGGCGACTACATCTTCGGCATGGAAGTCCTGGAAGATGCCGACGACCGGGGCTGGAGGGTGCGCGGCGGGGTACGGCAGGAGAACCTGCCCTTCGGGCTCGCGGCCATATCCGACATCGTGCTGCTCGATCCCGCCGGCGATCTGCCGGGGAGCCTGGACGAGGCGCTGCCCCGGGTGCTGGGTTCAACCCGTGTCCGTTCGGGCGAGCCCTTCGTGGCGGGCTGGGAGGTCTACGGCCTCCAGACCGGCGAGAGCGCGACCGTCGGCATCACCATGCAGGACGCGAACCCCGGGTTGCTCGCGCGCGCCACCCAGTTCCTGCGCCTCACCACCCCTGAGGCGCCCCTGGAGCTGAGCTGGGAGGAAGCGGGACCGGACCAGCTGGGCACGGTCTTCCGCGCCATCGCGCTTACCCTGCCCGAGGTCGAGCCGGGTGAGTACGACCTGATCCTGACCGTGCAGTTGCCGGGGAGGAGCCCGATCGACGTCGTGACCGGCCTGATCGTGGAGGAATAGCCCTTCCCGTCAGTCGGCCCGTCGCACGGACGTGATCCTCACCGGCGGGGTGAGCGCCTGGGCCTCCACGGGTTGTCCCTGGATCATGCGCACCACATCCATCCCGCTCACGACCATGCCGAACGCCGCGAATCCCTGGAGGTCGGGGTTGCGGTTGCCGCCGAAGTCCAGCGATGGCTGGTCGTTGATGCAGAAGAAGAAGCTGGAGGTGGCGCTGTCCGGTTGTCCACGCGCCATCGAGATTGCCCCGTCCACGTGGCGCAGCCCGGTGACAGAGGTGCGCTCCATGGGAATGGGGTCGAAGCCCTGCTCGGCGAACTCCTCGTTCACGCTCGCCTGGATCACCTCGATGCGGACGGTGTCGTCGGGCTGGTTGTCCATCGTTACCGTGCGATGGAACTGGCCGCCGTCGTAGTGGCCCGCGTCGACGTAGCGCAGGAAGTTGGCGGAGGTGCCCGGCGCGTTTCCGGTGTCGATGTCCACCTCGATGTCGCCGAATTCGGTGGAGATGACGACGCGCACCATGCCGGTCTCCTGGGCGCTCTCCTCGGCTTCCTGCGGGGCCTCCTGGGCCGATTCGGCGCAGGCGCCGGCGGCGATCAGAAGGACGGCGATGGTCGACGCGAGTATTCCCTTGCGCATGGTCGAACCTCCTGTTGCATCGGGGTGAAAGCAGGAACCTCGATGATACGGTGCGGAGTGATGCCGAGCCAGCGGCGCGAGATGTGCGTGCGTCCCTACGGAGCCTGCCATCTCCCGCGGCGAAGCAGTTCCCCGCTGCCCGCTCCGGCCAGAATCTCTCCGCCCTCGTAGACCACCTCGCCCCGGCGGAGCGTCATCACGGGCCAACCCGTGACTTCCCACCCCGAGTAGACCGAGAAGCCGGTCCCGGAGAACATGTCCTCGTCGCGGATGGTGCGCGTCTCGCCCGGATCCCAGAGCACGATGTCGGCGTCCGAGCCCACCGCGACCGTGCCCTTGCGCGGGTAGAGCCCGAAGAGCTTGGCGGCGTTGGTCGAGGTCACCGCCACGAAGCGCTCCTCTGAGATGCGTCCCTGGACAACGCCCTCGGACCAGAGCATCGGGCGCACCACCTGGAGGTTGTTCAGGCCGGCCCGGTGCCGGCTGATGGTCTGCGACGGGTCCATCTTCTCTTCGCGCAGATACGCGACATGGTCGGTGCCGAGCACGTGCACGGATCCGCTCGCGATGCCGGCCCAGAGCGCGTCCTGGTCACGCTGCCCGCGCAGCGGCGGCTGCCCCACGTAGAGCCCGCGGTCCGGGCCCTCGAAGCGCTCGCGCGTGAAGTGGAGGTAGATGGGGCGGGTCTCGACGAAGACGCTGAGCCCGCGTTCCCGGGCATCCTGCAACACCCGCAGCGCGCCCTCCGAGGAGACATGAACGGCGTAGATGGGAGCCCCGGTGGCTTCGGCCATGGCGACCGCGCGCTGGGTGGCCACCACCTCGCCGACCACGGGCCGGCTGTCCGGGAAGTACTCGAGCGAGGTCCGTCCCGCGGCGGTAAGCTCGGCAACCGCGCGGGCGAGGATGGGTCCGTCCTCGCAGTGCACCATGGTCATGATGCCGGCGCCCCCCGCCGCGTCCATGGTCGCCATGTAGTCGGGCACTTCGGCGTCGAACACGGTCCGCACCATGAAGATCTTGGTGCTGGTCTGACCGGTCTCGGCGGCCAGGGTGGTCATCTGGCCTTCCTGGGTTGCGGGGTCGTTGATGCCCGCGTGCAGGATGACATCCGCGATCGCCTGCTCGCGGATGAGGGCGGCCTCGCGCTCGATGGCCTGGGCGAGCGTCCGCCCCCCGGCCGGGAAGGCGAAGTTCGAGATGGTGGTGATGCCCCCCGCCAGCGCCGCCTGCGACCCGGTGCGGTAGTCGTCGCGGCGGCTGCCCCCCAGGTGGACGTGCGGATCCACCCCGCCCGGCATGACCAGCAGCCCGGTGGCGTCGATCGTGCGCGCGCCGGCCCCCGCGGCCAGCCCGGTCCCGATCTCGACGATGGTCCCGTCCCGTACCCGCACGTCCGCGGCGAAACGCCCCTCCGAGGTGACCACCGTGCCGCCGCTGACGAGGATCTCCTGGGCGGCCAGACCGGGTGCGACCGATGCCGCCGCCAACAGGCCGGCCGACAGGAGGGTGGGGAGAGCCATTCCCGGCGAGGGGACGGCGCGGACGCGGGCGGGGCAGTCCAACAGGCGGGTCATGGCGTCCTCCGGGCGGCGGGTCGGCGATGAAGGGACACGATAGCCGAGCCTGACGCCCGACCGCCAGAGACCGCCGGCCGCCAGAGAGTGTCGGCCGCCGGAGAGTGCCGGTGACGCTCGGTCGACGGGTGGCTCGACGGCGCCAGTGCGGCGGTTACCCCGGAACGATCTCCCCGACCCCGGCGAATACGGCACGCGGTGCATACCCGGCGAACTTCTCCGCCGGCGTCGTCCCCGTCAGAACCGCGACGAATCCCGTGCCCGCGTCGCGCGCGGCCCGCGCATCCACCTCCGAATCCCCAACGAAGACACAGTCATCCGTCGCGATGCCCAGCGCGCCGGCCGCCCGCAGCAGCCCGTCGGGGGCGGGCTTGGGCCGAGGCACATCGTCGCTTCCGACGACCACATCCACAAACCCGAGCAGCCCGTCGCGCTCCAGCGCCTCCTCGACCCGGCGGCGGTACTTGGTCGACACCACTCCCAGCCGATATCCCGCGCCGTGAAGCGTCCCGAGCACCCGCGCCGCGCCGGGCAGAAACACGGTGCTGTCGACCATGACCTCGTCCGCCTTCCTCGTGAAGTGCCCGAGGAACTCCTCTCCCCGGGGCTTCCATTCCTCGCCCGCGAGGACCCCGAGCACCGTGATCAGGTCGAGGCCGATGGTCCGGCGGATGGCGTCCTCCGGCGCCGGAGGGAGCCCCAGCCGGGCCAGCGCGTGATTCATGCAGACCACGACCCCCGAGGAAGAATCCGCGAGCGTGAAGTCGAAATCGAAGAACACGGCGCGGGCGTCCGCGACCGATGGATGGATTGAGGGTTTGGTCTGCATCCGATTGTCGGTGTCGGCCCTGGGTTTCCGGAAACGTCAGTTCGCGGACGGAAGATAACGCGGATCGGCGGCGTGGTTGCCCGGACGGTGCCCTGGAGTAGCTTCAGGATTGTGGGCGGCGAACGGAAGTTGGCCGCGTCTCCATCTCCGGCGGAACAGGAGGATGACGCGATGAAGCATCTCGTCTTGGTGGTCGCGATCGCGGCCCTGGCCCTCGTCGCCTGGCGCGGATCAGGGGCGGACGCCGCGGAGGAAGCCACGTCCGGCGCGGAGGGGGGCGTGTTTGCCACCATCGCGCCCTTCCACAGCTACGGCCACGTCCACGACGCCGACAACGTCGAGGCCATGCGGCCGCGCGTCATGGGCACCCACGGGGTGATCTCCTCCGGGCACTACCTGGCCACGCAGGCCGGATACGATGTCCTCAAGGCCGGAGGCAACGCCTTCGACGCGGGGGTGACCGCGGGGATGGCGCTCAAGGCGCTCAAGATGGACTACGCGGGGTGGACCGGGGTCGCGCCGCTCATCCTCTACAGCGCAGCCGAAGGCCGCGTGATCACGCGGGTCGGGGCGGGGACCTCGCCCGCGCTTGCCACCCTCGACTACTTCCTGGAGCACGGGAAGTCGCCCATCAACAACGCGCTGATTCCCGCGGACGTCGACGTCTGGCTCGCCGCGCTCGACCGCTTCGGCACCCTCAGCTTCAGCGAGGCCGCGCAGCCCACGCTGCGCATCGCGGAGGAGGGCTATCACCTCTACAAGATGCAGAAGTGGATGATCGAGGATCAGATGGAGGGGATCCTCGCCTTTCCCTACAACCGCGATTTCTGGTTCCAGAACGGGGTCGGCGCGCAACGTCTCGGCGATCTCATGGTCAACGCCGACCTGGGGCGGCTCATCCGCTACATGATGGAGGCGGAGCAACAGGTCCTGGCCGCCGGCGGAAGCCGCTCGGAGGGCATTAACGCCGCACGCGATGCCTTCTATAAGGGTGATCCGGCGCGCGACGTGGACCGGTTCTTCCGGGAGCAGGGCGGGATCGTGCGCTACGAGGATCTGGCGGGATACGAGAGCCGCTGGGAGGAGCCTCTGGGCACGAGCTTCCAGGGCTACGACGTGTACACGGGCGATGGATGGAGCCAGGGACCGCGTATCGTCCTGATGCTCAACATGCTCGAGAACTACGACCTGCACGCGCTCGGCTACAACACGCCGGAGTACATCCATCTCGTGTCCCAGGTCATCAATCTGGCGATGGCGGATGCGCACAAGTACGTGGGGGATCCGGACTTCGCGCCGGCGCCGGAAGGCCTGTACGGGAAGGAGTACGCGCGCGAGCGCATCGCGCTCATCGACGAGAAGCGCGCGTTTCAGGACATGCCGCCGTGGGGAGACCCGGCGGCGATGGCGGCAGTTGCGGACGGCGCGCCGCTGAGCTTCGTGATGGCGAGAGACCGCGGAAGCCCGCCCGCGACGGACTCCGACCCCTCGACCCATTCCATCGACACCTCGTCCCTGAACGTCATGGACGGCGAGGGCAACCTGTTCTCCCTGACCGAGAGCGACGGGCATACCGGCACGCCCATGATCCCGGGATGGGGCTTCGGGCTCGGCAATCGCATGGGCCAGTTCAACCTGGACCCGGAACTGGCCAATGTCATGGCGCCCGGCAAGCGCCCGCGCAACACCAACTCGCCCCTTCTGGTGATGAAGGATGGGCAGCCGTTCATGGGGCTCTCCACCCCCGGCGGCGATCAGCAACTGCAGTCGCTGCTGCAGGTCTTCCTCAACGTGGTGGTGTGGGAGATGTCGCCCGAGCAGGCCGTGGACCAGCCCCGCTTCGGCAGCTACAACTTCCCGGGATCGGGGAGCGAGGTGAACCGCAGTCCCGCGCTGCTCCGCATGGAGGACCGCATTCCGGCGGAGACGGCGGAAGCGCTGCGCGCGATGGGGCACGACGTGCAGTCCTGGGGGCTGTGGAACTGGCGCGCGTGCGCACCCACGGTGACCTGGCGTGATCCGGAGACGGGGTTGATGATCGCGGCGGGGGACGTGCGGCGGGAGACGGCGTCGCTCGGATTCTGAGGGCATTCCGGAGCAAGCCATGCTCGGCCATCGACACCATATCCGCATCCTGACTCAGCCCACCGTCGGTCGATCCCGGCCCTCCCCTCACGCGCCCGCGGCCCTGCTTCTGCTCGCGTTGTCGGGATGCGCCGCGCCGAGCCCGGACACGGCAGGCTTGTCCGTGGTCGAGGCGAGCATCCCGGAACTGCAGGCGGCGATGGAGCGGGGGGAACTCGACTCGCGCCAGCTGGTCACGGAGTACCTGGTCCGCATCGGACTCCATGAGGACCGGCTGAACGCGGCCGTATCGGTCAACCCGAACGCCCTGGCCGAGGCGGATGCGCTGGACGCCGAACGGGCGCGCGGCGAGGTGCGCGGGCCGCTGCACGGGATTCCGGTTGCGCTCAAGGACAACATCCACACCACCCACCTCCCCACCACCGGGGGTGCCCTGGCGTTCGAAGGGTACATACCGCCCTATGAGGCGACCCTGACCACAAACCTGCGGGAAGCCGGCGCGATCATCATCGCCAAGGCCGGCCTCACCGAGTTCGCCAACTGGATGGCGGGCCCGCCCAGGCCGATGCCGGGCAACTACAACGCCCTCACCGGGTTCGCCTACAACCCGTACGATCCGCGCCGCGACCCGCGCCCGGCCACCAACGACGGGCGCCCCGCGCTCAGCACCGGCGGCTCCAGCTCGGGGGTCGGCACCGCCGCGAGCTTCTGGGCCGGCAACGTGGGGACCGACACCGGGGGCTCGGTGATCAGCCCGTCCAACGCCAACATGCTGGTGGGGATCCGGCCGACGCTGGGGCGCATCAGCCGCTGGGGCATCGCGCCGGTCACCCTCGACCACGACATGGCCGGCCCCATGACCCGCACGGTGGCCGACGCGGCGATCCTGCTGGGCGGGATGGAGAGCGCGGCCCCCGATCCCAACGACCCCGCCACCGGCATCTGCGAGCCGCCGCCCGCGCGCGACTACACCCGGTTCCTGAATGGCGACGGCCTCGCGGGCGCCCGCATCGGCATCCCGCGCGCCTTCTACTACGACCCCATCCGCCTCGAGGGGGAGGAAGGCACCCGCGGCGGGCTCACCGAGGCGCAGGCGGCCCTCATGGAGGAGGCGATCGCGGTGCTCGAAGCCGAGGGCGCGGTGGTCGTGGATCCCGCCGACGTGCCCAGCTACGCCCACCCCGACCCGGACTCGAACTTCGCCGCCTGGGGCTTCTGCGCGGGCGCCCACCAGGCGAAGGGCTCCGATCAGGGCTGCTCGGTGAACTTCAAGTACGGCGCGAAGCGCGACTTCAACGCCTGGCTGGAGAGCCTGGGCCCGGACGCGCCCGTGGCGACGCTGACCGAGCTGCGCCAGTGGAACCTCGACCACGCCAACGCCGGCGCCGCGCAGTACGGGCAGTCGCGCTTCGACATCTCCGACGAGATGGACGTAGAGGCCGATCGCGCCCGCAACGAAGCCGACATGGCGCGCGACGAACTGCTGAGCCGCACCCGGGGCATCGACGCGGTGCTCGCGGAGCACGATCTCGACGCGATCTTCACCCCGGGCAGCCGGGGGGCCGGCCTCGCCGCCCGCTCCGGCACCCCGATCGTGGTGGTGCCCTTCGGTTTCGTGCCCAACGAGCCCGCGACGCCCTTCCCGGAGGGATTCGACGCGCGTCCCGCGCCCTTCGGGGTGGGGTTCACCGGCGCCAACTGCAGCGAGCCCCGCCTGATCGAGCTGGCATACGCGTTCGAGCAGGCCACGCGCGGGCGGGTGCCGCCTCCTGAGTTTCCCTGAGCGCGGATCGAGCCCCGAGGTTCCCCCGAGCGGGGATCCAGCCCGGGGTCTGATCCCTCAACCCCCTCTGTACGCTGTTGCATTTCGTAAAAAGCAACATTTTGTTGCTTTCGTAGATTTGCAACACTCCGCAGAGGGGTCTGGCGGACAAATGATCCCGCACCTCCGTGCCACGGGTGGACCGCTTTCGGCGTGCGCGCCCAACCACCACATTTGCCCCTTCCCGGCTCCCCCTCGAGCGTTCCCCGCGTTCCTTCCCCGACCGGAGACGAGACGATGAAGAAGCTGCTCCTGCTCGCCCTGTCCCTCACCTTCGCGATGCCCGTCCTCGCCCAGAACCACGCTCCCAACCCGTACCGCGCCGTGCCGGACGTGTGGGGCGAGTTGCCCGAGGGCCGCACCTGGGGCTCGACCAGCGCCGTGTATCCCGCCGCCGACGGCAACATCTGGGTTGCGGAGCGGTGCGGCGAGAACACCTGCGTGGGGCACGACGACCTCGATCCCATCCTCCTCTTCGATGTCGACGGCAACCTGCTGCGCAGCTTCGGCGCGGGGATGTTCGAGTGGCCGCACGGCATTCACGTCGACCCCGACGGCAACCTCTGGGTCACCGACGCGCGCGGGGGCGAGGGGCGCGGCCACCAGATCCACAAGTTCA
>JAJDVR010000207.1 GCA_022826025.1 Gemmatimonadota bacterium
CGGGACCGACTACACGCATCCCATCGGCGAACACGGCCACGGCGCCGGGCCCCTGATCGGCCGCTGGGACGGGCCGGAAGGGGTGCCGGTGCGCGGCGATGCGGTGCTGCTGCCCTCCACCTGGCACTCGATCGAGCTGCAGGCCACGACCCCGATCCCCGAGTGGGACGGCAAGCCGGCCAGCTGTCGCCAGGAGGAGGAGGCGTACCTGGACACCGACGGCGCGCGGCACTGGGTGTTCCGGAGGCAGAGCAGTTTCCACATCGTGTGGTAGAAAAGGTGACGACGGATGGCAGGAAAGGACGGACCAGCATGAAGACGACGCGAATCACGATGCGAGGATGGACCCTCATAGCCGCCGCCGTGCTGGCGGATCCGGCACAGCTGGCGGCAGCGCAGGGACTGGCAGTGCCCGATCCGGTGCTCGAGGGCATCTGGGCCGAGGCGATGGACAACTCGCAGATCGAGCCCATGGCGCAGGTGCTGCTGGACGCCATCGGCCCGCGGCTCACCGGCTCGCCACACATGGAGCGGGCGCAGGAATGGGCGGTCTCGACGCTCGCCGGCTGGGGCGTGGAGGCCCGCACCGAGGAGTACGGCACCTGGGAGGGGTGGGACCGCGGGGTCAGCCACGTGGACCTGGTGTCGCCGCGGGTGCGCTCGCTGGAGGGGCGCATCCTGGCGTGGAGCCCCGGGACCGGAGGCGCGCCGGTGGAGGGCGGGGTCGCCGTCCTCCCGGAGATGCGCTCGCCGGCGGACTGGCAGGCCTTCCTGGGCACGGTGGGCGGCAAGTGGGTGATGCTCTCCTTCCCGCAGCCCACCTGCCGCGCGGACGAGCAGTGGGCCGAGTTCGCGCAGGAGGGTTCGTACGAGGCGATGGCCGAGGCACGCTCCGGAGCCAACAGGGCCTTCAACCAGAGCCTTGCCGCCACCGGATCGCGCGATCCGCGCCGACGCGACCTGCACGCGCAGATCGAGGAGGCGGGCGCGCTCGGCATCGTGACATCGCTCTGGCCGGGCTCGTACGGGACCACGCGCGTCTTCAACGCCTACAACCGCGAGACCCCCACCTTCGAGCTGGGGTGCGAGGACTACGGGCTCGTCCATCGCCTTGCCGCCAACGGACAGGAGCCGGTGCTGCGGCTGACCGCGGAAGCCGAGAATCTGGGCGAGGTGCCGGTCTCCAACGTCATCGGCACCATCCCGGGGACCGAACTCCCGGACGAGTACGTCATGCTCTCGGCCCACTTCGACTCGTGGGAGGGCGGATCGGGCGCCACCGACAACGCGACCGGCTCGCTGCTCATGCTCGAGACCATGCGCATCCTGTCCGCCGTCTACCCGAACCCGAAGCGCACCATCCTCATCGGGCTCTGGAACGGGGAGGAACAGGGGCTCAACGGCTCGCGCGCCTTCAGCGAGGACCATCCCGAGGTGGTGGAGGGACTGCAGGTGCTCTTCAACCAGGACAACGGCACCGGGCGGGTGGTGAACATCTCCGCCCAGGGGTTCACGGAGGTGGGATCGTCGCTCGCGCGATGGCTGACGCGGGTTCCGGTCGAGGTCTCCGGTCACGTGAGCCTGAGGCTCCCGGGCAACCCCGGCGGAGGCGGCTCGGACTACGCCTCCTTCGTCTGCCACGGCGCGCCCGGCATCAACCTGAGCGCGCTGTCATGGGACTACGGCTCGCACACCTGGCACACCCACCGCGACACCTTCGACAAGCTCGTCTTCGACGACCTGAAGAACAACGCGGTGCTGGCCGCCTCGCTGGTGTACCTGGCTTCGGAGGACGACCGGCGGGTGAGCCGCGAACGGCGCGAGCTCATCATGGGGCTCGGCGGCACCGGCGGGCGCTGGCCGGAATGCACACCGGCGGTGCGGAGTTCGCGGGCAAGCCAGCGGATGTAGGGGGAGGGCTGGCGAACTCGGCCGCGGCCGCAAGACGGTTCGCCGATCGAACCGGGAAGCGTCTTGCGTTTTGCTGATCGAACGGGAGATCGTCTTACGACGTGTCTCCTCCTCCCACCCATCGGTCGACCACCACCGAGGTGGTGATCTGTCCCCACAGGTTGGTCACCGTGCGGAACATGTCCGGGATGCGGTCGATGCCGAGCAGGATGCCCAGCCCGCCGAGCGGCACCCCAGCGACATCCAGGGCGGGCGCCATGGTGAAGATGCTCGCCGACGGCACCGGCGCGATGGTGAGCGCCACCAGGAAGACCGCGAGCACCGCCCCCCCTGCCGCGGCGAGCGGGAACGGCACCTCGAACAGGTGGGCCAGGAAGACCACCGCGGCCCCCTGGAAGAGCGCGCTGCCGGGCCGGTAGAGCGACGCACCCAGCGGCAGCACCAGGTCGGCGACGTTGGCGGACACCCCCAGCTTCCCGCTCGCCTCCTGGAGCGACGCCGGGAGGGCGGCCACCGTGCTGGTGCTCGCGAAGGCGATGGAGGTGGCCCCGAACACGCCGGTCACGAAGCGCCCCGGGCCGATGCCGCCCACCCAGCGCAGGAGCACCAGGAACACCCCGCCGGTGAACAGGACGAGCCCCGCGAGCACGGCCGCAACGAAGATCGCCAGGCTCTGCACCAGGTCCCACCCGAGCTGCGCCGTTACCGGGGCGGCCAGCCCGAACACCCCGACCGGCGCGCACCAGAGCACCCACCAGACCAGCTTGACCAGGGTCGCGGAGACCGCCTCGGCGAAGGCCATCAACTGCTCCTTGTGCTTCCCCCCGAGTGCGGCCGCGGCCGCCCCGAAGAGCGCCGTGAACACGATCAGCGGGAGCAGGCTCCCCGCCGAGGCGGCCGCGAAGGGGTTGGGCGGCACCAGGGTCACGAGGAAGTCGACTACCCCGGGGATCTCGGGGGCCGCCTGATCCCCCGCCGCCGGCATCGCGATGTCGGGCGCGAAGCGCAGGAAGAAGGCCATGCTGGCCATGCCCAGCACGATCGCCGGCGGGGTGGTGATCCAGTAGAAGCCGAGGGTGGTGCCGCCCAGCCGCCCCAGCTTGCGCAGGTCGCCCAGCCTGGCCACCCCGATGAAGATCACCGCCATCACCAGCGGGATCACCACCATGCGGATGGCGTTCATGAAGACGGTGCCGATGGGGGCGGACGCCAGCGCGACCGCCATGAGCGCGTCCGAACCGGTGGCCGCGGCGAGCAGCCCGACCGCGAAGCCCAGCACGAGCCCCGCGGCGATGAGGATGTGCAGCATGGGAGTACTCCGGGCTGGAGTTCGGGCGCCGGCGGCTGGACCGCGCCGGCGGGGCTGCACCGATGCTACGCGCCGGCCTTTCCGCCCGGCAACCCCGCAATAGGGGTATCTTCCTCCGCCCCCAACCTGGAGACCTCCCGTGAACGACCCCTACCTCCTCGCGATCGCCATCCTGGGCGGCCTTCTCGCCCTCACCGCCCTCGTCCTCGCCATCGTGCTGCGGCGCTACACCCGGCTGCGCCTGGAGCTGCCGGCCAGGCTGAGGGAAGCGCGCGAGGACGCGGTGGCGCGCAGCACGGCGGTCACGCGCGGGCAGGCGTTCGAACACCTGGCACCCTTCATGGACGACTTCGGATACCATCCCCGGGACGCCCGCTTTCTCGGCAGCCCCATCGACTTCGTCGTCTTCGACGGCCTCGGCGAGGCCGATGTGCGCGAGATCGTCTTCGTGGAGGTCAAGACAGGCCGGTCTCGCCTGAGCGCGCGTGAGCGGGCGGTGCGGAAGGCCGTGCTCGAAGGGCGGGTGAGGTGGCGGGAGCTGCGGGCCTGACCGCCTCCGCGCGCCGGCGAAACCCGATCCGTGCGACAACCTCCGCCAGAAACGACTCCAGGGATCGGGCCGGAGTGTGCCCCGGGGACTCCCAAGGCTAAGATATTCGCATGACTTACGAAATCGTGTTCGTGCTGCTGGTTGCGGCGGCGGCTCTGGTGCTCTTCGCCATGGACCGCATCCGGCTCGACCAGCTCTCCATGTCGGTTCCGGTGGTGCTCCTGCTGGGCGGAATCATCGGCCCGCTGGAAGCGCTCTCCGGCCTCTCCAGCGAGGCCACCGTGACCGTGGCGGCGATGCTGGTGCTCGGGCTGGGGCTGCGCAAGACGGGGCTGGTGGCGGCAATCGGCATCTGGGCGCGCACGGCGCCGCTGGGCGGCAAGACCCTGCGCATGTTCATCCTCTGCCTGCTGGTGGCCTTCCTTTCGCCGTTCCTGAACAACACCGCGGTGGTGATCGTGTTCATCCCCGTGTTCGCGGCGCTCGCCGAGCAGGCCGACGAACCGGTCTCGCTGTACCTGATGCCGCTTTCGTTCGTGGCCATCATGGGGGGGACGGTAACGCTCATCGGCACCGCCACCAACCTGGTCGTGCACGGGGAGGCGGTCGCGCGCGGGTACGACGAGCTGACCATGTTCTCCATCGCGCCGGTGGGGCTGATCTGCCTGGCGGTGGGGATGCTCTACCTCTTCACCATCGGACGCAACCAGATGCCCCGGAGGGAGCGGCCCCCGGATCTGTCGAGCCGCTACGGGGTGCGCCGGTTCACGACCGAGCTGCGTGTGGGACCGGACTCGCCCGCGGCCGGGCGCACGCTGGCCGAGCTGCGCTGGGGCGAGCGCTTCGACGTCGTGGTCGTGGGAATCGAGCGGGATGGACGGGTCATCTCGCTACCCGCAGGCGAGCGCGTGATCGAGGCCGGGGACAGACTCTACACCCAGGGCGCGGCCGACAACCTGCTGCGTCTCGCCCAGGCGCAGCGGCTGAACACGCCCGAGGGGAAGGCGCCGCAGGAGGCGAGCGAAGCCTTCGTCGGAGGGCGCATGGTCGAGGTCATCATGGGGCCGGGGTCGGCGCTCGTGGGGCGAACGCTCAAGGACCTCTCCTTCGCCCAGCGCTACGACGTGACCGTGCTCGGGGTCCAGAGCCACGGCGCCGCCGTCACCGACCGGATCGCGCAGATGGAGTTCTCCGTGGGCGACATCCTCCTGGTGCGCGGGGAGGCGGGCGCGCTCGACCGCCTGGCCGACGAGCCCGGCTTCATCCTGATGGCCGAGGTGGACCACCCGGTGGGCAGCCGGCCGCGCGCCGCCTTCGCGGCCGCCATCATGGCGGGGGTCGTGCTGGTCGCGAGCGTCGGCCTCTTCCCCATCTCCACCTCGGCCATGGCGGGGGTGGCGCTCATGGTGTTCACGGGGTGCGTGCGCGTCGACGAGATCTATGCGGAGCTGGACTGGCTGGTGGTGTTCGTGATGGCCGGGCTCATCCCGCTGGGGCTGGCGATGGAGTCGACGGGGGCGGCCGCGTGGATCGCCTCGGGGGTCGTGGGCGCGACCTCCGGGCTCGGCGAGACCGGGATGATCGCAGCGTTCTACTTGCTGACGGCGGTCATGACCGCCGTGGTGGCCAATACCGCCACGGCGGTGATGCTCACCCCGGTCGCCATCCTGGTGGCCCAGGACGCCGGACTGAACCCCTACGCCCTCCTGGTGACCGTGATGTTCGGGGCCTCGGCCTCCTTCGTCACCCCGTTCGGCTACAAGACCAACGTGATGATCTACTCGCCGGGCGGCTACCGCTTCATGGACTTCGTGAAGGTGGGCGGGCCGCTCAACCTGCTGCTGGCGATCGTGGCCTCGATCTGCATCCCGTTCTTCTGGCCGAGCTGAAGACTCAATTCTCCCGCACGGGCAGGGTATCCCCACTCGGGCAACCTCCTCATCAAGGGGCGAGTCACATCGTTACCGAGCGCGCGTGAGGCATTCGGTTTGGTCGCGGGCCTCGTGCGAGCATCCTTCCCGAGGACGAGCGACATGCAGTGACGCCACGGAAACCGGATCGCGCGAGAGTTGCCCGCGCCTCGCGCACATGGGCGGCCGCACCGGCAGATGCCCGGCGCAGGGAGAGCCGCCGCATCGTCGTAGCCTCCATGGCGGCCTCCATGGCGATCCATGCGTTCGTCTTCTCCCTCGGGACGGCCCCGTCCGCAGCGACCAGCCAGCATGCAGGCGCGGCCCCCAGCTTCCCGGGCTCCCGCACGCCATTCAGCGTCCCTCCCGGCATCCGGATCACGAGAATCGTCGCCGGCGAACCGGCCGCGCGGCCCGAATCGCCGGACAGGCCGACCGAGCAGGCGGCGTCGGAACCGACCGAAGCCGAGATGGAAGACTCGCCGGCACCGGAGTCGGATGGTCCGCGGCCGGCGCCCGGCGTCGAGGCGCGAGCAACGTCGCCCACAGGCCGGCCTGTGCTCCCGCGAGCCTCGGGGTCGCAGCCCGCGGCCCGGCTCAAGCCCCGGTTCACGAACCCCGCGCTTTGGCGGCGAATCCGGGACATTCGCGGCGATTCGGAGCCGCCGAGCGTTGCTCGCCTACGCGGCCGCGTCGACGCTGAAGGAGCGCGATATACGCCGAGTGACACCTGGGCGTTCGACACGTGGACGGCTCAGGACGCGGCCGGACGGTTCTGGGGCGCCGCGCCGGGCGTGATCTACCTCGGCGGGTTCAGCATACAGACGTGCCTGGGGCGCTTCGACGCGTCAAACTGCGGCTTCGGCTTACCCGGCTGGCGGCGAAGAGAATACCAGCGGTTCCTCCAAGCCGTAATGGAAATCGAGGAACAACATCGATGGGGGGACATCCTTGAACGCGGTAAGGCGATCCGTGAGCGGGGCGCGGGACGCCATCCGAAGACAGACTCCATCCCCGATATTCGCGACGGCGATTGACAATGGACCAGCCAGCCGGCACCGCCCGCCACCTCCCCCTGGAACGTCGGATGAGCGGTTACGTACGGCGCGGACGTGTGGTCGGTATCCCGAACGAGGAGGCTGAGTGCCTGAGGAACGAGGTGTAACGTGGGTGGTGGTTGCGAGGACGTTCGCGACCGTCGGGATCCTGCTGGCCCTCTGGCTGCAGACCCTCGCGAACGGACGAGCGATCGAGGCGTTGCGGGGGGAACTGAAAGAGGCGTTGGCGCAGGTGGAGGCACCGGAGTAAAGCTGGGAACGATACCGGCCAGGGCCCCAGCGCTCTCAGATAGACTCAGCGGCAGATTTGGCGGAAATACACCGTCAGAAACGGCATATTGTCGACGACAGAAATGGCTCCTTGTCACCGTCAGAAATGGCGCACACGGAGGGCGGGTTTCAGCTGAAACCCGCCCGGGCTCCTCGATCCCCGGGGAGTCCGCTCAGGAACCCTCCCTCGGCGCAAGACTGAACGGCTCGCGCGCGAACACCCGGCGCACCATCGGCTCGAAGAACTCCAGGGGCAGCGACTCGTAGTCGGGGTCGAACGCGCACTGGTCCCAGCGGTGACAGAAGTCCACGGCGTCCTGATACCAGGGATGGTCGCGGTACTTGTCGCGCGCGTTGCGGTCGCCGCCCACGTGGTGGGCGTAGTAGTAGTACTGGAACAGGCCGTGGTGGCGGACGATCCAGTGCGTTCGCTCGGTCACGTAGGGGCGCAGCAGCAGCGCGGACAGTTCGCCGTGGCTGTGCGGGGCCAGCAGGTCGTCGATGTCGTGCAGGAGCGCCGCCACGACCATCTCCTCTTCCGCGCCGTCGCGATGGGCGCGGG
Source organism: Gemmatimonadota bacterium (assembly GCA_022826025.1). Lineage (GTDB taxonomy): Bacteria > Gemmatimonadota > Gemmatimonadetes > Longimicrobiales > Gaopeijiaceae > BD2-11. The sequence goes on from JAJDVR010000207.1 coordinate 7,571, forward strand.
TCGCCGTCTGGAGAGAATGCTCCAGCCGGTCGACCTGGTAGCCGGAGAGCGAACCGGACAGCTCGCGGAGGTGCGCCAGCACCCGGTCGGCGGTGCCGGCGGCGAACTCCTCCTCGAGACCATCGAGCAGTTCGTAGTCCTCGCGGGTGCCGTCCGCCATGCGGGTGAAGCTCACCACAGGGCCGCCCGGCTTTGCCATATCGTCCATTGCGCGTCACTCCCGCGATGAGGGCTCCTGGCAACGCAGCGTGCGCCGAAGCGGAGAGATGTGTCAAGCGGGCGCCGGGCATCCCCCTCGGGCTCGGTGCTTGACTCGCGCAGCGTGGGCGCACTCTGATACTCGATGGTGGCCGCGCGCGCTCCACCCCGGTCACGACGGACCTGAGGAGGTCGACCATGCATCATTCGATCAGCAGCCTCACCCGGAATGGCGACGCCCTGTCCGCAGTCTGGGCCGGCGGCGAACGGACCGATCTTCCCTACCTCTGGCTGCGCGACAATTGCGGGTGCGCCGAGTGCCGGGTCGTGCAGACCACCGAGAAGCGATTCCACCTCTTCCGGGTCGACAAGGACCTGAAACCAACGCAGGCCACCCTGGAATGCGCCGGATCCGCCGACGAGGCGATCTCCATCGCCTGGCCGGACGGGCACCGCACCCGCTACCTCTCGAGCGAGATCCGCGGTCTGCTGAGCCGGCCTGGCTTCGACCTGCGCTACTGGGATGGCGGGTTCCAGCCGCGGAGGTTCGACTATGCGCGGTTCCTGGCGAGCGACCGCGCGGCGGAGGAGTTGATCGAGGAGTTTCTGCAGACCGGCGTCTGCGTGCTGGTCGACGCGCCCACCGAACCGGATTCGTCGGAGCAGCTTGCGACCCGCCTGGGCCCCGTCCGCGAGGTGCTGTTCGAGCGCATTCACAACGTCGTGCTCGACCCGAAGGGG
>JAJDVR010000124.1 GCA_022826025.1 Gemmatimonadota bacterium
CCGCTGATGCGGGCAAGTCGCTCGTTCAATCTCGTCATGGCTGTTCTCCTGCAAGAGGGGAGTGTGTGAAGCCGCCGTAGCAGCCTCGGAGGTCGAACAGCCATTTGGCCGGTCTGCCGCCAACCGTAGTTGCCCCGTATCCGTCGGGAAGTGGTAGTTCAAGGGTGGCAGTTGCATCGGCATTGCCGTGGTCGAAAGTTCCTGGCCAGTGCGACGTTCCCGGCGCTGGTGGTGCGAAGTCGGAGCCCGGCATCCACGAATCGGTGGCTGTTCGCGGATCACTCATCCACGACGCGTACCGAAGTCCGAATTCCGGGCGAGTCAATGGCGGGATGCGCCGGTGCTGGTAAATCGGGTCGGTGTCGACGCGTCAGGCCGGTGTCCGCTCAGGAGAGAGGCGTTACCTTGACACCCCGGCCAGGGTCGGAAACTTCGGCGAGGGACGGACGTACGGCGGCGGACACGAAACCCGACGAACGGAGAGGGAAATGAAGACGTTTGCTCAGCTGTCCGTGGCGGGAATCGCCGCGGTTCTGCTTCTGAAGCTGCTTGGGATAATCGTCGTACCGCTGCTGGGGTTCCTGGCCGCAGCGTTCGCTTTCACGTTCAAGCTGCTGCTGATCGCCGGAGCCATCTGGCTCGTTTGGAGGCTGCTCCAGAAGAGCGGTTGCTGCGGAACCCGCGACGAGGAGTAGCTCCTACGTCCACCGCCCCAGCTGCTGAAGCTGCCGGGGCGTTCCCATGACCACGAGTTCGTCCCCCACGTTGAGCGTGGTGCTCCCCTTCGGATTGAACGTGATCTCCTTCTGATCCGCTCCCCGCAGGAGCGCAACCACGACCATCGACTCGCGAATGTTCGTGGCGTCTAGCGTCTTGCCCACCGCCGCCCCCCGCGCGCTCAGGGCGACCTGGTCCGTGCGCAGATTCAGTTCCTGCAGGCGGTTGCCGATCTCGAGCAGCGTCGTCGCGGACGGGCGAACCAGCATCGCGGCCATCGCGACACCGCCGCTGACGTTGGGGCTGACGACGTGATTCGCGCCCGCCCGGTACATCTTGGCGGTGGTCTCGGGGTCGTCGGCGCGCGCGACCACCGTCAGCTCGGCGTTCAGAACGCGCGCGGACAAACAGACGAACAGGTTGTCGGCGTCGTCGCTCAGGCAGGTGATGAGACCCCGCGCATGTCGGATGCCGGCGCTCTCGAGGATGGCGTCCTTGGCGGCGTCCCCCTCGATCACGCGAACGCCGGGATGTCTGTTGCGGATCGAGCGCACCCTGTCCGGGTCGATTTCGAGTACGACCAAATCGAGCTCCGACTGTTCCAGTTCGAGCAGGACCTGCCGTCCGGTCCGACCGCATCCGCACACGATCACGTGGTTTCTCAGCTTGGCGATGGTTTTCATGGTGCGCCGTCGTTGAAGCGTGCCCGCCAGATCCATTTCGATGAAGAACGCCGTGATCAGGGCGAACCAGAGGCCGAGCCCGGTCAGGCCCAGGGCGAGCAGGCCCATGGTGAAATTGCGCCCGGCCGCGGAGAGCGGGGCGACCTCGTGATACCCCACCGCGGTCAGCGTGATGACGGTCATGTAGAGAGCGTCGTGGAACGACCAGCCCTCGAAGTACATGTACCCGAGGATGCCGAGCGCATTCACGATCACGAAATACACGGCCATGCGCGCCATCCACCTCGAGAACGAACCGCTCATGGAGGCGCTCACGTCACGCGGCCCAGATCGTGCGGGTTCTCGTATCCCGGCTCACGACCGGGGTCTGATGCGCCGGCGGCTGGAGCCACCTCTCGACCGGGAAGGTCCCCGCGCGGGCTCGCGGTGGTAGTCGACGCGCACGGCGCGTCCTCCCAGAGTGGTTCCGTTCAACGCCCGCACCACCTTCTCCGCCACCTGTTGGCGGATCTCGACCCGGGTGAAGGTCTCCTGGATCTCGATCCTGCCCACCTGGGCGCGCTCGATTCCGGCCTGGTCCACGGCGGCCCCCAACAGGTCACCCGGTCCGATTCCGTCGCGGGAGCCCACGCTCATGAACAGCCGCACCCAGGCCTGGGCGCGAACCGGAAGCTGGACGGCGTCCGGCGGAGCCGCGGGATGAGTGGCACCCCGGCGCGCCTCCCCATCGGCCAGTCTGCGACGGGCCGAGGGTTTTTTCGCAACCCGCCCCGCCAGGCGGCTCGCGGCCGCGGCCACCTCCACCGGGTCATGGCGCTCGAACAGCGGGTCGAGAAGCAGCATTTCCGAGGCGAGGTCTTCCTCCTCGAGGATGCGCAGCAACTCCGATCGCCGGCGTTCGAGCTCGGATTGGGCGTCGGCCTGAGCGGGTGTCGGAAGGGGTCGCAGGCGATAGCCCGCCTCCGCTGCGATCGCCTTCAGGTGCGCCACTTCCCGATGAAGCACAAGCACGGCGGCCGCGGCTCCAAGGCCGTGCCGGTGACGCAGTTCGCCAGCCCCGACCGGCACGTCGACGCTCAACGTGGCGACGCTGCGCGCGTCGGCGATCCCGCTGAGAACAGCGGGTTCGGCGTCGTCGACCCGGCTCGCGAGCCAGACCGTCGTGGAAGCTTCTCCGGGAGCGCCCGCCTGGAAGCCGTGCAGCGAGAGCAGGTCGCCCACATCCGCCGCGTGATCGTCGGACGCGCAGAAGACCAGCACGTGACGCGCGCCCTGCTCCACCACTTCGGACACCGTACGTACGAGGTCCGCGTCATTCTTGCGGCAGATCCGATAGTGCAGGATTCCGCGGATCGGGCCGGCTTCGCCGCCCGGCGGCACGCCGGACCCCGCCACGTACCCTGCCTTCCTCGCGTGGGCACGCGCGAATGCCGCCACCTGCGGGGTGACCGGCAATGAGATCACGACCCGCTGCGCCGTCGCGGGCACGAAACCGATCAGGGTCTCGAGGTCTTCGAGGCCGTCCGACCGCTGGATGGTCGCGGCCCCGTCCACCACCAGCGCCCGAAGGTCCTCCAGCCGCAGCCGCGAATTCCGCACCGCCGCGAGGAGGTCGGGGGCCGTGGCGAAGAGGATGTCGGAACGTTCCGGGGAGGCCCAGGGCGAGCCTAGCGCCGCGACCGCGTGCCCGGTTGCCATCCCCAGCCGGGCGAGCGAGGTGGCAAGCGCCCCGGCCGCCGCTGTCGAAGCCGCAAGCACGACCGCCCTGGGCACCGTCGTCTCCGCCGGGATGCACTCGAGCAGGGGAGCACCGTACGCCACCAGGGTTCCGCTGCCCGGACCGGCGCGCACGAGCGCGTTGTTGCGGCGCCGCAGAAGCGGGATCACATCCCTCTGGAGCGGCGTGGGGCGCTCGATGCCCTCCGCCGCAAGGGCGTCAACCAACTCCGGCGGGAGCCCGAGTTCCCCGAAGGAGTCCACGATCAGGAGGGATCCCCCGATCCCGGCCCGCCCCTGTCACCCGGCTCGTAGGGCAGGTTGTTGAGAAACTTCTGGATCTCGTAGTCGATGCGGGATGTGCGCAGCCGGTCCGTCGAGGCGGTCACCGACGTGTACATCCCGTGGCGGTGAACCGAGAGCGTGAGGGTTCCTTCCTTGCCCGTGTAGGTCGCTTCGTGCGACGAACCCCGGGAACGGGCCAGCCCGACGAGGCCCGGAAGGATCTCTTCGGCCCGCGCCATCACTCCGGCCGGCGAAAGCGCCGTCTTCCTCTGATACCCGGCCATCTGCTTCTCTTACCCGTCGGTTGATGTTGGATTGTGGGGGGCCGCGAACCCCGGATTGAGTCCTGTCAGCGAGCGGCGGCGCGGAGAAAGCGAAGCAACTCCTGCCGGTCGGGCAGCCCTTCCAGCCTCCGCCCGCCCGCCTCGACCGTGGGCGGTCCCCGTACTCCGCTGCGCAGCGCCGCCTCGCGCATCTCCTCGACCTCCGGCGCGTAGCGATCCACATCGAGCACCGCTCTCGCCTCGGTGGCGTCCAGCCCCGTCTCTTCCGCGAGCGCGATCAGCACGTCGATGCGGCCGATGTCCGCATTCCTTTCAAAGAACGCCCGGAACAGTGCCGCATGCATCGGTTCGCAGCAACCCTTCGCGCGCGCGTGCAGGAGCACTTCGTGCGCCTTGCGGCTCCAGGGCATGCGGTGGGGAATCGATATCTCCAGGCCGTATTCCACGGCGCCCCTCTCCACGGCGCGGCAGCGGCTCGTCCAGGCTTTGGACTCGGGATCGATCGGCGGCAGGGGAGGGCGGCGCAACTCGAAGGGGCGGCGGGCCAGCGTCACCCCGTCCGGCACCAGCGAGGGGAGCGCCTGGTGCAGCAGGTAGCACGCGGGATCGACGTAGTCGAAATAGAAGATGACCTCCGCTTCCTCCATGGGGCGGAATCTCGCGGGCCGCGCAGGGTGCGGCAATGCGGCGCGTCCTGGCCGGATCGGTCGTGGCGCGCTCCCGCGGCCGCTTGATCGCCGGCGCTCTCCGGGGCAACTTGGTGGCGCGTCCGGGCGGGAGCATCCCCGGGCGAATCCCGTGCAGACCGTCCCCCCCATCGATCCGGCGCCCATGACATTCAGCGAGAACGTCGCCCGACTCCAGCCGTCCGCCACCATGGCCGTGAGCTCGCTGGCCAAGCGCCTGCGGGCCGAGGGGCGGGACATCATCGACCTGAGCGCCGGCGAACCCGACTTCGACACCCCGTCCTGGCTGGTGGACGCGGCCGTGGAGGGGGTGCGCGCGGGCGCCACCCGCTACACCCCCGCCGCCGGAATGCCGGAGCTGCGCGCCGCCATCGCCAGGTCGCTCGTCGCCCGGGGCGCCGATGCGGCGTGGAACGACGTCGTGGTCACCGCCGGGGCCAAGCAGGCGCTCTTCAACGCCTGCTTCGCCTTCTTCGGCCCGGGCGACGAGGTGATGATCGCCTCGCCCTACTGGACCAGCTATCCGGAGATGGTGACCCTTTCGCGCGCCGAGCCGGTCTTCGTCCAGGGGCCGGCGGAGAGGAACTTCCTCCTGCGTCCCGAGGACCTGGAGGCCGCCCGCACCGGACGTACGCGGGGCCTGATCATGTGCTCCCCCAGCAATCCCACCGGGGCCGTCTACACGCGCGACGAACTCGCCGCCGTGGCCCGCTGGGCCAGGGACAACGACGTGCGCCTGATCAACGACGAGATCTACCGCCACATCCACTTCGCCGGCGCGGGGACGGCGCCGGGGCTTCTGGAGCTGGACCCGGGGGATGTCGGTCCCTTCGTGCTCATCGACGGCGTCTCGAAGGCCTTCGCCATGACCGGGTGGCGCATCGGCTTCTCCTACTGCGAGGGAGCCGGAGCGAGGAAGATGGCCGCCTTCCAGAGCCACACCACCTCCAATCCAGCCACCCCGTCCCAGCTTGCGGCGCTCGCCGCCTACGGCGATGTGGAGCGCTCGCTCGACGACATCGCGCAGATGGCGGAAGCGTACAAGCGGCGTCAGCGTCTGGTGGTCTCGCTCATGCGCGAGCTCCTGCCCGAGCTGTCGTTCGTCGAACCCGGCGGCGCTTTCTACCTCTTCTTCCGGGTGGACTCGGCCTGCGGCCCCGGCCAGGGCTCGAGCGACTTCTGCACCCGCATGCTGGAAGAGGCCGGCGTCGCCCTGGTTCCCGGCTCGGCCTTTGGCGACGACCGCTACGCGCGCATGAGCTTCGCCACCTCCGACGACCTGCTCAGCGAGGCGATTCGCCGGATGGCGCGTGTGCTGGGGGGTGGTTGAGACTCTCCAGCAGCCCCCGGCACGACCGCTCCACGATCCGGAAACACTCCTCGAATCCTCGTCTGCCCCCGTAGTAGGGGTCGGGCACATCCTTGTCGCGGCCGGCCTCGCGATCGAACTCGCGCAGGAGGTGCAGACGGGCGGAGCCATGCGAGGACCGCCGCAACGCCGCCAGATGTGCGAGATTGCTGCGGTCCATCGCGATCACGTAGTCGAAGTCGCTCATGTCGCTCGCGCCTACCCGGCGAGCATGTCCCGGCAACTCGATTCCATGAGCGCGCGCGACCGCCAGCGCACGCGAATCGGGGCGCTCGCCCACATGCCAGGATCCGGTTCCGGCGGAATCGACACGCACGTCGACGTCGGCCCGGTTCGCGAGATGGATGAAGACGCCTTCCGCCAGGGGAGACCGGCAGATGTTGCCCAGACACACGAAAAGTATTGAGGTTACGGCGGAATCGGACATGCTTTGGGAGAGTACTTGAGGCTGATATCGGGGATGAATTCGGAAGACGGCGGGATGCCGGAAGTTACATCGTTCGGGGACATGGGCCTATCCCCTGAGACCCTCGCCGCCGTGGAGGCGCTCGGCTGGAGCCGGCCGACGCCGGTGCAGCGCCAGGCGATACCGCCGGGGCTCGAGGGCCGCGACATCGTCGGCATCGCCCAGACCGGGACGGGCAAGACGGGGGCCTTTCTCCTGCCCGTGCTGGAAGGCGCGGTTCCGGGCGGGGGTCTTCAGGCGCTTGTGCTCTGCCCCACCCGCGAACTGGCGCAGCAGGTGCTTGGAGACGCGATTGCCCTCTCCCGCGGGAGAACCCTGCGGTGCGCCGCCATCGTGGGCGGGGTGGGCTACGGGCCGCAGCGCGCCGCGCTCGACACCGGCACCGAACTGATCGCCGCCACCCCCGGGCGTTTCATCGATCACATGCGCCGCGGGCAGGCGGACCTCAGCCGGGTCCGGTTTCTGGTGCTCGACGAGGCCGACCGCATGCTCGACATGGGCTTCCGCCCACAGATCGAGAGCGTGCTCCGCAAGGTTCCGAGGAAGCGCCAGACCATGCTCTTTTCAGCCACCATGCCGCATGGCGTTCACGCCCTTTCGCTGCAGGTCACCCGCGACCCGGTGCGCATCGAGGTGGCGCCTTCCGGAACGACCGCGGAGGGAATCGACGAGCGGGTGTACTCCGTCAAGCCGGGTAAGAAGGCGGATCTGCTGGTCCGGCTCCTGTCCGACCCGGACTGGGACCAGGTGCTTGTCTTCACCCGCACCAAGCGCGGCGCCGACATGCTGCTCACCCGGCTCAAGAGCGAGGGCGTTTCGGTGGATGTCATGCACTCCGACCGCCAGATGCGCCATCGGGTGCGGGCCCTCGACCGCTTCGCGACGGGAGGGGTGCGCGTCCTGGTGGCCACCGACATCGCCCAGCGAGGGCTGGACGTGGAAGGCATCTCGCACGTGGTCAACTACGACATCCCGCTCGACCCCGGCGACTACGTCCACCGCATCGGCCGGACGGCGCGGGCGGGTGCGGCGGGCACGGCGGTCAGTTTCCTCACCGCGCCGGACCTGGCGTATCTCAAGTCCATCGAGCTCCTGCTGGGACGCACCCTGGAGCGCATCCATCTTCCCGAGTTCGACTACGCGGGGACGCCCGTCGAGCAGCGCGATGAGGGTGCCCGGCGGCGGCATCCCCGATCCGCGCGCGGTTTCGGGTCCAAGTCCGCCGAAACGCTCTCGCCCGAGGAACTGGAACGTCTCCTGGGCCGACGCTCCTAGCAGCCGGATCTCCAACCGAAAACGGACCACTCATGATCCTGAAGCGCTACGGCACCAGGCTGCACAGCGTTCAGCCCGACTTCGATTCCCGCGCCCTCACCGAGATCGGCTTCCGCCGCGACCGGCGGCTCTCGCTCGGTGCCGAAGAGTTCGCTGAGGAGTACGAAGCCGTGGAGACGCGGGAGTTGTCCGCAAATGCGGATGGCCCCGTCCACGATCGGGCCGAGCAGGAGCTGCTGCGCAATCTCGAGCGCGAGCTGCGCCGGGTGGAATCCGACGCGGGCGAGGGGGTGGTTGTCATTGAGAGCGCCCAGGGAGTCGACTATCCCAAGACCCGCGACCGGAAGCAGAACCAGATCCGGGAAGGCCGGAACCGGCTGTACTTCCACTGGACCGTCGACCCTCCGTTGCGGGTCGGCGTATTCCGCCGGCGCCGTTGAATCCAATCCGGTTGACTGGCGTATTAATGGTCATGCGAGCCGTGTCAGGGTGACGAGGCTCGCCGCAGGTATAGATGCCAGGAGGTTGACGATGCTCATCCGCAGATCCAGTACCCGTTTCAGGGGACGTAGAGACTACACCCTGTCCAGCATGCGCGAGACCCGGCCGACGGCGAGCGAAAGGCTGCTCGGCAAGGAACCCCGCGCCGTCGCCACCCAGTCCCGGCGGGAACGGACGACCGCCGCGGGGTGATCCCCGCATTCCCGGAAGCAGGCCGGGCTGACACACCAACACGAAGACGGAGCCCCGAGGATCGTCTCGGGGCTCCGTTGCTTTCCTGACCGGGATCGGCTTCAGCGCGCGCCGTCCTCCGTCACCGGCATCGGCGTCATCCACCTCTCGAACCAGCTGCGCAGGTAGAGCTGGGTGCGCAGGAAGTTGGACGGGACGCTCGAGGTGCCGTGCCACTCGTCCTTGAAGCGCACCATGGCCGCTGGGACCTTCAGGACCCGCAGCGCCTGGTAGAACTCCTCCGTCTGCGCCATCGGCGTGCGCAGATCCATCTCGCCCGTCATGAGCATGGTGGGGGTGGTGACGTTGCCCACGTACATCAGCGGGGAGCGGCGCAGGTGCTCCGAGGGGTCGTCCCAGGGGAAGTGCTCGAAGTTCTTGTACCAGGTGGCCCCGTCGGTCGTGCCGACGAACGACAGCCAGTTGGTGACCGGGCAGTTGGCGGACGCCGCCCGGAAGCGGTCGGTATGGCCGACGACCCATGAAGTCAGCACGCCGCCCCCGGAGCAGCCGTAGACGAACATGTTGTCGGTGTCGACGTAGCCCTGGGCGATCACCTCGTCGACGCCGTTCATCAGATCGTTGTAGTCCTTGCCCGGATAGGCGTTCTTGATCGCGTTGCCGAAGGCGCTGCCGTAGCCCGAGCTGCCGCGCGGGTTGGTGTAGAGCACCACATAGCCGTTGGCCGCGTGGTTCTGCCAGCCGAAGTTGAAGCCCACATTGTACATCCCGTGGGGTCCGCCGTGGATCGCGAGGATGAGGGGATAGCGCTGTGAGGGATCGAAGTCGGGCGGCTTGATGATCCAGCCCTGGATGTCGAAGTCGTCGACCGACTTGTACCAGACCTCCTCGACCTCGCCGAGCCTGACGTCGGCCAGGATGTCGTCGTTGACGCGCGTGAGCTGCCGGATGTCGCCGGGGCTGTCGAGCCCGAAGGAGATGACGTCGCCGGCCTCGTGATAGCTCGTGAGCGTGCCTACCGCGCGGCCGCGCTCGTCGATCGTGGTGACCGCGAGCATGTGGTTCCCGGTCGTCACCGCGCGCGGCTCACCATTCACCGGGGCGAACCAGAGGTTCGAGTTGCCCGTCATCGCGGCGGTGAAGTACACCCCGCTGCCGTCCCGGGCCCAGGTGACGTTGGAAAGGCGGCGTCCCAGCTCGCCACCGATGCGCCGCGAGCCCGAGCCGTCGGCGTTCATCACGTAGAGGCCGGTCTCGACGTAGGTGTCGTCGGACCAGTCGTTGGCCTGATAGGCGATCAGGCTGCCGTCGGGAGAGGGGACCGGGCTCCCGTCGGGGCCGCGGTGGTCGGTGATCTGGCGAATCGCGCGCGAGCGCACGTTGACGGCGTAGATCTCGGACTCGCGCCAGGTCTGGTCGATGTCCTCGGAGTCCTCGATGCGCAGCGACTGGAAGACGATCTCCGAGCCGTCGGGCATCCAGCGGGGAGCGGAATGGTTCCAGTCGCCGTCGGTGAGCTGGCGCGGGGTGCCGCCTTCCGCGGGCACCAGGAAGAGGTGCTGGAAGCCGTCGTCGATATAGCCCCGGCGGTCGCGCCGGTAGGTCAGCCGGGTGACGATCTTGGGGGCTTCGGTCCAGCTGGCGCCCTCGGGCGGCGAGGGCATGTCGATCGCCCAGCGCTCGTCCGACGGCACCGTCATGACGAAGGAGATGTGGGTGCCGTCGGGCGACCAGGCGATGTCCGACGGGCTCTCCTCCAGGCGCGTGATCTGGGTGGTGGCGCCCTCCGCGTCCATCCAGCGCACGAAGATCTGCGCGTCCCTCAGGAAGGCGATGCGGGTGCCGTCGGGCGACCAGCGCGGGCTCGATCCCTCGAGCAGGAAGCGGGCACGCGAGCCGTCGGCGTTCATCACCCAGACCGACGAGGCTCTGCGGTCGTCCTGCTGGTCAACCCAGGACCGCGTGTAGACGATCCGGCTGCCGTCGGGGGAGATGCGGGGATCGGCCACCCACTCCCAGTCCAGGTACTTGTCGAGGGACAGAACCTCTCCCTCCTGGGCGGATACCTGGGGCGCGAGGGCGAGCAGCAGGAACAGCGGGATCATTCGGGCTCGGCGGACCATCTTCATCCTCCGGAAAAGCAAGGGCACTCTTGAGCCTCCGAAAACTCGGGAACAGGAGATGAAAGCTACCGGAGTCGAAACTCGCGGGCCAGAGAGTCCGCGAGTCATTGGCGGGAAACGCGCCGCGAGGCTCCTCAGCCGACGGGTCCCGGATGCGGGCTGCGGGATCGGGCGGCTTCGCCGTCTCCGGGGCATTTGCTCCCGCGCCTCGGGTGCCCCCACATTCCGGGTCCGTACGGTTCGAACGCCAACACGTCTGGCGTGCCACGTGATTCCGGAGAGACCATCATGGCCCCGACCACCACACCATCCCGCCCCATGTTCAACGCCCGGCGATTCCACGGCATAGGACGGAGGCTTTTGCCGGCCACGCTCGTGGCGGCCTGCGCCGCAGCGTTCCTGGGCTCGGTCGCGCACGAGATCTCCGCCCAGGAGGGATATCGCATGCCTCCGGAGGAGATCGTGCGCATCCTCGACGCGCCTCCTCCCCCGTTCGTGAACGTCAGCCCGGACGGGGAGTGGATCGTCCTCACGGGGCGTCGCAGCATGCCCTCGATCGAGGACATGGCGCAGCCCATGCTTCGTCTGGGCGGCCGCCGCATCAATCCGGCGACCACCGGCGTCTTCGGACCTTCCACGGGACGCGACCCGGGGCTGACCACAACCCTCTCCGTGATGAACGTCTCCGACGGCTCGCAACGACCCGTCGACGCGCCGGAGGGTGGCTGGGGCGTGCCGCGCTTCGCTCCCGGGGGTGACCGGTTCGCGATCACGCGCACCGTTGGCGACGGGATCGAGCTCTGGGTGGGGAGCGTCTCGGAGGCGAGCGTCCGCAGGCTCACCCGGGAGCGGCTGAACGGCGTGCGCGGAGCTCCCTGCGACTGGATGCCCGGCGGGGACGAGTTGCTCTGCACCCTGGTGCCCTCGGGACGCGGCCCCTCTCCCATGGCGCCCTCGGTCCCCGGCGGCCCGGTCATCCAGGAGGCCGAAGGAAGGACCGCCCCGGTGCGCACGTACCAGGATCTCATCGAAGACTCCCACGGCGAGGCGCTGTACGAGTACTTCGCCACCTCCCAGCCCGCTTTGGTCGATGCGGACGACGGGACCGTGCGCACGCTGGCGGAGCCCGGCATCTGGAATCTCAGTCGTTCGCCCAGCGGCGCGTACATCCTGGCGGAGAGGACGGTGCGCCCCTTCTCCTACCTGGTGCCGGATTCGCGCTTCCCGAAGGCGCTGGAGATCTGGAGCCGGGACGGCGGCGTGGTGGCCGAGGTCGCGGCCATCCCCCTCGCCGACGGAGCCCCGATCGGAGGCGTGGAGGAGGGTCCGCGCGGACACCGCTGGATGCCCGGGGAGGACCACACCCTCATGTGGGTCGAGGCGCTGGACGGGGGCGATCCCTGGAGGGAGGCGGAGCACCGCGACCAGGTGATGCGGCTGGCTGCGCCGTTCGACGGTGATGCCGCGGAAGTGGCGCGCACAGCCCTCCGCTACGCGGGACTCTCGCGCGGCGAGGACGGTCTCGCGTTGCTGACCGAGTCCTGGCGACGGTCCAACACGGTCCGCACCTGGCGGATCGACCTGGACGGCGGCGCCGAGCCCAGGCTGATCTGGGAACGCAACTCGCAGGACCGCTACGGCGACCCCGGGAGCCCGGTGACGCGGCGCGCGGAGAACGGCGAGTCGCTCATCGTACAGGACGGCGACTGGATCTTCCTGACGGGCGCGGGTGCCTCGGATGCCGGCGACCATCCCTTCCTCGACCGCATGAATCTCGCCACCGGCGAGAGCGAACGCCTCTTCCAGGCGGCTCCCGGCAGCTACGAGTCCGTGGTCGCCATGCTCGACGACGACGGCCGCCGCGTCCTCACCCAGTACGAGACCCCCGTCGAGCCGCCCAACTACTTCGTGCGCGACACCCGCTCGGAGGACCGCAGGCAACTGACCCGGTTCGAGAACCCCCATCCCCAGCTCTCCGGCGTGATGCGTCAGTTCGTCACCTACGAGCGGGAGGACGGGGTGCAG
>JAJDVR010000098.1 GCA_022826025.1 Gemmatimonadota bacterium
ATTCGGATTCTCCCAAGAAGTGACACTTCGAAGTGTGCACTTCACGCGGATCAGGGGTCGCCGAGCGCCTCCCAGAGGAACCGGAAGACGAGCGCCCAGAGGTGGGCGCGCTCGGCGTTGTCGGCGGCACCGGCGTGTCCGCCTTCCACGTTCTCGTGGTAGAGCACGTCGTGGCCCATGGCCAGCATCTTGGCCGCCATCTTGCGGGCGTGTCCGGGGTGCACCCGGTCGTCGCGGGTGGACGTGGTGATGAGGAGCCTCGGGTAGTCCACGCGTCCCGCCGCCTCCACGTTGTGGTAGGGCGAGAAGGTGCGGAGGAAGGCCCATTCGGCGGGGTCGTCGGGGTCGCCGTACTCGGCCATCCAGCTCGCCCCGGAGGGCAGGCGGTGGTAACGGCGCATGTCGAACAGGGGCACGTGCGCGACGACGGCGCCGAAGAGGTCCGGGCGCATGGTGAGCATGTTGCCCATGAGCAGCCCGCCGTTGCTCCCGCCGATGATGCCGAGCCGGGCGGGTGTCGCGACGCCGCGGCGGACGAGGTCCTCGGCGACCGCGATGAAGTCCTCGAAGGCGCGCCGGCGCCCGGCCTTGAGCGCGGCCCGGTGCCAGGCCGGCCCGAGCTCGCCGCCGCCCCGGATGTTCGCCACCGCGTAGGCCCCGCCCCGCTCCAGCCAGGCCGCGCCGGCGGTCAGGAGATAGCGGGGGGTCTCGGCGACCTCGAACCCGCCGTAGCCATAGAGCAGGGTCGGGCGCGGCGGACCGGCCGCGGCGGCGCCGGCGCCGGCGCCGGGGCGCGAGACCTCGAAGTATGGGACCCGGGTGCCGTCGGCCGAGATGGCCCAGTGCTGCGCGACGGCGAGGCCCTCGGCATCGAAACGCGCCGGCTCGCGCTTGAGGACGGCCGGCGCCCCGCCCTCGCCCACCGATCCGAGCGAGAGCGCGGGCGGGGTCAGATAGCCTTCGGTCACGAGGAAGTACCGTTCGTCGGCGTGCCCGTCCACCGCGCGAACATCGATGCTCCGGAAACCCGCACCGTCATCCACGCCCGCGAGCAGCGCGACGGACCAGTCTCCGGCCTCCCCCGGCGTCGCGACCTCGACGCGGTGGCGCACGTTGTCGAGGATGTTGACGAGGACGTGATTCCGGGTCGGCGAGAAGCCGGCGACAACGCGGCTTTCGGTCGGTGCGAAGAGCACCGCGAGGTCGCGCGCGCCGGCGAGGAAGCGGTCGAGGCCGATGGCGAGAAGGCTCCCCGCGGGGAAGGTGCGCCCGCCAGTCTCCCAGTCGGCGCGCGGGATGACGAAGAGCCGGCCCCGATGCACGGCGAAGCCCGCGTCGGAGGGGAGGTCGAGCGGGATCAGCTCCCCGCCCCGGCGGAGGAACCGGTCGTCGTTGAAGAAGTCGCGGCTCCGGGTGACGATCTCCGTCTCGAAGCCGGGCGCGAGGTCCGCCCAGGCGCGGGCGGAGACGTCGGACGCCTCGCCCTCGAACACGGTGGCCGCCTCGCCGAGCGGCTGGCCGCGGCGCCAGAGCTTGACGATCCGGGGATAGCCCGAGTCGGTCATCGTGCCCGGGCCGAAGTCCGTCGCGACGAAGATCTCGTCCGGACCGGCCCAGGCCACCTGCCCCTTCGATTCGGGGAGCGCGAGGCCGCCCTCGACGAAGCGCCTGGCGACGAGGTCGAACTCGCGGACGACCACCGCATCGGCGCCGCCGCGGGAGAGGCGGACGAGGGCCCGGTCGTAGCCGGGGACGAGCACCGGGGCGCCCGCGAACACCCACCGCTCGCCTTCGGCGCGGCCGAGCGCGTCGAAGTCGAGCACCACCTCCCAGTCGGGCGCGGGCTTCAAGTACTCTGCGAGCGTGGTGCGCCGCCAGAGGCCCCGCGGGTTCTCCTCGTCCTGCCAGAAGTTGTAGTAGCGCTCGCCGAGCTTGCGGAGATGGGGGATGCGGTCCCCGGCGTCGAACGCCGCCCGGAGGCGCGCGCGCAGCGCATCGAACCCCGGCCGCCCCTCCGCGAGCGCCGCGTGCGTGGCCCGGTTGCATTCGCGGACCCACCCGAGCGCCTCCGCCCCCTCCACCTCTTCGAGCCAGAGGAACGGATCCCGGTCGCCCGGATTACCTGGAAGGGACATACGCGATCCCATGCACACCGGCGGTCCCGCCGCCATCATCCGGCGCGGACGACACCCGCCCGGCCAAGTCACCGCGGCCGTGCGCCCCGGCCGAAGTCACGATTCGAATGCGTTCCGTGGATCCGGCCTGCCTACGCTCGGAAGAGTCTCCGCAGGAGCCGCACGAGCAAGGCGAACCAACCGCCAGCGGGAATTGTAGCGGCGGGGCTCCTTCTGAAATCCGGCGCAGTCAGCCCGACACCCCGAACCAACGCATGACGGCCCGCCGGGCTTGCCGCTCCCACGGTGAAGCGCGCGGCGCCGGGTTCGCCGACCCGTTCGGCCCTCTCTTCCAAAGGTTGTCAGTTATTGATAACTTGCTCTGGGGACAACACCAGACCGTGACGCTGGCCTCGAATCGCCACTGAATCTGGTAACCGGCATCCAGAAGAGCGAAACCATCGGCACCGGCCGCGGGCGCTCCGGCCCAATTGGTGCCGAGACGCGGCAACGCCGATCCCGATCGAGGACTTCTGGAAAGAAGTGGACGCGGTCCCGAGAGAACGGAGGGCCTTGCCATGAAGACGCTGAGAATCGGCATCGCCGGCTACGACCGGATGAAGGCGCGCACGATGGCGATCGCTCGGGGAGAGCGCAAGCCGGTCAAGGGCGAGCCAATGGTCTGGTTCACCTCCATCGAGAGCTTCGCCAAGGTGCTCTCGGGACGCAATCGCGAGCTCCTGGCGCTGATCGCCCGGGAGAAGCCCGTCTCGCTCACGGAGCTCGCGAAACTCGCCGGACGAAACAAGTCGAACCTCTCTCGAACTCTCAAGACGATGTCGCGCTACGGCCTCGTGGAGTTGAAGGAGGGACAGCGCGGTACGCTCGTCCCCCGAGTCCCCTACGATCGGGTGAGCCTGGATGTCTCGCTTACCTCACGGTCGCATCACGGTCGCGGGTAGCATGAGGTACGACGCAGTCTCGCTCCTCAGGCTGGTCGCAGCGAACACTCCCCCCGATTGGCCAGCGTTACAGGACGCAGGACACGCTCGCAGAGGCAGGATCATGACTGACGGCAGTGTCTGGAAGGAGAGGCTGGTTGACTGCCTGGTCACCTACGATATCGAGGTGGACGGCCGACTCTTCGTCATCGAAAGCGTCCCGGCACGGGTCGACGTGGAGACCGGAGAGAACCACTTTGCTCCGGATACCGTCGAGCGATTGCAGAGGATCGTGCGGGAACGGCGCAGCCCGGTGCGCACCATCGAGGCGGCGGTGTTCGAATTTGCCTGATTCGGCTGCCGGAACCGATCGAAGCGCGGGGGCGCAGGACGGGCTGCCGTCGAAGGACTGTCCGGCGGAAGCGCCCGCCGACACCGGACCGCAACGGGAGCGTGACGAAAACGCGAGGCTCCGCTTCGAACCCGACCTCGACTTCCAGTTGCAGGCTATCGAGACCATCTGCTTCGATCTCGCGCCCGTGGGCCGAACCGACTGCGCGGTTGGGAGAGTATTCTCCCAAGTTGGTTGGTCTGCGTTGCGGGCCGAAATGGGGAGACGAGGGCTCCATGAGCGAATCCCAAAACCTCGAATGGAAATCGTCCTGGCGCGACGAGTACCTGAAATGGATCTGCGGGTTCGCCAACGCCCAGGGCGGCCGATTGGTGATCGGCAAGAACGACCGCGGCGAGATCGTGGGGGTGAAGGACCCGTTGCGATTGATGGAGGAGATCCCCAACAAGGTGCAGTCGCTATTGGGAATCGTCGTGGACGTGAATCTCAAGTCGGAGGTTGGTGGGGAGTATCTGGAGATCAGGGTCGATCCCTATCCCAATCCGATCAGCTACCGGGGTGAATACCACTACCGCAGCGGCAGCACCAAGCAGATCCTGCGGGGTGCGGCGCTGAACCGGTTCCTGCTCGGCAAGCATGGCCGTAACTGGGACGACGCGCCGATGCCGGGCGTTGGCTTGCGGGACCTGGACGGAAGAACGCTGGATGAGTTCCGGAGGCGCGGCATCGCCAGCGACCGCCTCCCGACAGGCACGGCAAGCGAGTCCGACGGCGACCTGATCGAGATGCTGCATCTGCGCGAGGGAGAGTACCTTCGGCGGGCGGCGGTGCTGCTGTTCCATCCCGACCCGACACGGTTCTTCGCGGGCGCGTTCGTGAAGATCGGCTACTTCAGAACCGAGACCGAGCTCGCCTATCAGGACGTGATCGAAGGCAACCTGTTCGCCCAAGTGGACCGCACCGTGGACCTGCTGCGCACGAAGTACTCGAAGGCGGCGATCTCCTACGAGGGCCTCTTCCGCCGGGAAACTCCACTCGCGCCGAACGAGGCCCTGCGCGAGGCGGTTCTGAACGCGGTTGCACACCGGAATTACGACAATCCGGCGCCAGTTCAGATCCGCGTGTACGGCGACCGTATTTCATTGTGGAACCCGGGGACCCTGCCTGCCGACTGGACCCTCGACAAGCTCATGGGAACGCATGCTTCGGCGCCGCACAACCCGCGGGTCGCGAACGCGTTCTTCCGCGCCGGTCTGATCGAGGCGTGGGGACGGGGTATCGACGACATCGTGAGGGCATGCCGGGCGGCGGGAACGGTCGAGCCGCGCTGGGAGCTGGAGCCGGGCGGGCTGCGGCTGGAGTTCGTGTTCGTCGGGACAGCGAGCGAATCCATCGCCGGCGATGCGGTTCGAGGAACCGGTAGTTCGGCCCGGGAGGCTGGCGGTACCGCGCCGACGCAACCAGAGTCACAGCCAGAGTCGCGGCCAGAGTCACAGCCAGAGTTGCGGCCAGAGTCACTGGCGGCCAGAGTGCTTCGGCAACTGGCCGGGGGGCCAATGTCGAAGTCGGACCTGTCCCGGAGCCTGGGACAGAGCAGCGTTTCCGGTCAGCTCAACAAGGTGATCCACGCGCTCCTGGCGGATGGGAGCATTGGCTACACCATTCCCGAGAAGCCCCGAAGCCGACTTCAGATGTACCGCCTGACGGACGCGGGACGGGCTGCCGTCGAAGGACTGTCCGGCGGAAGCGCCGGCACGGGAGCGTAACGGGAGCGTGACGAGAACGCGAAGCTCTGCTTCGAACCCGACCTCGACTTCCAGTTGCAGGCTATCGAGGCCGTCTGCGAGTGAACCGCGCCGGGGTTTCCGGAGACTGCCTTGTGTGAGTCACGCGGGCCGGCACCGGATATCGTGGAGGCAGGAGAAAGCTTGTAAGGTGTCGGTTGCGGCAAGCCGGAGGCAGCAGGTCACGCAATGGCCCGGGAAGCCGTGTGGCACGGGAACACACTCGCGATCGAGACCAGCGTGCACATGGAGGAGCGCGGATACGGGAGGCTCACGATCAGGCGCCCTACCTGCACCCGTTGTTGACGGGCCCTCGAGTACACCCTACACTCTGCCTCGATCTCGGCCCCAGCCAGCAGCTGGGTCCGAGAGGGGCAATGCGGGTAGCTCCCGCATCGCCCAGCTTCAGTGGCCAGTGGAGTCGAGCGTTCGGTTCACGCTTTCACTGGGGCCGGAGTCACTACGATTCCGTTGCCTGAACCGAATTCCGCACACCTTACCTGCTGAGGTTATCCCGAAAGCCCCAACGAGCTCGAAAAGCCCGGCTCTTCCGGGCTTTTCTATATCTGGTGCATATTCAGTTCAGTATGCGGAGCTTCTTCGCGTTCGGTGCTCTGCCCCTCAGATGAGCGTCCGGTGCGATGTTGATGTACCGCGAGACCCTCCAGCGCTCGGTCGGGGTCGTGATCGTCTTGGCATCTCGTTGCACGGAGACATCCCAATGGAAGCCCGGCGGCAATGTGTGGCCGGCTACATGAAGCACGTCCCTGCCGTGAAAGGGCCCCGCTCCGAGGCTCCAGGAAAAGTCACGCTCGTCCCGTCTTCGGGCCCCGCCGCCGTGAATCTCGTTGAAGCGACGCCGTTCCTCTGGGGTGTCCAGACCGACGTGCCCGCTGCGGAAGATGTGAAACGGAAGACATCGCGGATCGTTAGCGTTCTCACACCCGGTAACCTGACACCACGCTTCGTAGGCATCGAGACAGCGCGATATGCAGGCGGGATCCGTCGGGAGCCGCGCGGTGTAGGCCTTGTAGCGCACGAACGTAGCGAGGGCTACCGTCCTATCGGACCGGCGCGCCGGGCCGGGCCTTGGCAGGACCGCCGGCCTTCCGGTGAACAGCACTCCGACCTTGGCCCGGTGCGAGCGGCGATACAGGTTCACGGCGTCCTCGCCGGAGAGAAACTGCAGCGGACGCCCATCGACACGCGTCTCGACGCTGCGTTTCTCCTGTAGCTCCCATCCGCGTCGGCGCGATTCCCTTCGAAGTTCGTCGCACACCGGCGCAGTTGGCGCACGGGCCATGTCCGGGAAGACACACCAGATCTCGCGGTCCATGAGACCTACAACTTCAGTCGCAGAAGGGCCGAGGAAGGAATCTGGACCCTCTTGAGCTCGTCCGTGGACATCGCGCGGACACACGCGATGAGCCTGCGCCTCAGCTCGTCATCCGGACTGTGCCTGGCGCCGTGCACCGTATCCAACAGGTCCGACGGGATCGGGAGATTCTGCTCCTGGAACCAGGCGCTCAGGTGGCTCTCGACCTGCTTCTTCAGATGGATATTCCAACGATGTTTGACGCGACCGGCAAGGAACTCTGCCGGGCGAAGGTTCTCCACCCACTCCCTGAACCGCGCGTCCTGGTCGACCTCGTCAACGCTGTTCGCGAACGCGCTCTTCCACTTGGTGAATTGCTCCTCCGTGATGGTCGGTATGGCCGGACCGCCTGCTGGGCAGTCGCTTTCGGGCTTGGCGACGCCCTCGTTGCTGTCCCAGACGTATCGCGTGTTGCCGGCAAAGTCCATCACCGCCCGCCACAGGTCCGGTCGCACCTTTGTGGGAACAGACTCGGAAGCCGATTCGGGCTGCTCGTGCTCGCCCCTCAAGGTGACGGCCGGTGGACATCGCGTCTCGTCGACTTCCAAGACATCGCTGTGGCCGCGAACGAACTCCATGAAGCTCCGAACTCCGTACTCCGACTCCCGGAATCCACGGTCCGTGACATCGAGAATCCGGTTCTTGAGAACGCCGACGTCCATGCGGTACCAGTTCGGGCGTCCGGTTTCCTTCGCCCTTTCGAATGCGAGCCGAATGAGCTCGCGCGAATCGTGTGGCATACGGTCATCTCGTGAGCGGCGCTTGGTGACACGGGCGAGGCATGATTTCACTGGTGCGTTGTCCGTGCAACTGAACCGCCCCGGGGTTTCGGGAGACTGCACTGTGTGAGTCACGCGGCCGGCACCGGGCATCGTGGACGCGAGAGAAAGCTTGTAAGGTGTCGATTGCGGCAAGCCGGAGGCAGGTCACGCGATGGCCCGGGAAACGGAGATGGTCGAGACCCTGGACTACCGCCACAGTCCCTTGCCGCTCCGCGACGACCTCGTCGCTGCCCACCAGCGCGCCTGGGCCCGGCTCGGGGCGCCCGGCGAGTGGTGGACCGGCGCGGAGCGGGTGGCGATCGCCAAGGAGACCCGCGCGGCAATGGACTGCGGGCTGTGCCGGGACCGCAGGGCGGCCTTGTCTCCCCGCGCGGTCACGGGCACCCGCACCTGCACGGCCGCCACCGGGCTCCCGGAAACCCTGGTCGAGGTCATACACCGGATCCGGACCGACTCGGGAGGCCTGACCCGGGCGTTCTACGAGAGCGCGCTCGCCGGCGGCCTGAGCGACGCCGAGTACGTGGAGACCGTCGGGGTGATGGCGACGGTGATTGCCATCGACAGCTTCTGCGACGCCATGGACATCCCCCGGCACGCGCTGCCGACGCCCGCTGCCGGTGAGCCCCGTCGCCGCCGCCCGGCGAGCGCGAAGGAAGGCCTCGCCTGGGTGCCGACGGTCGCGCCCGAAGACATGACCGAAGCCGAAGCCGGCATGTATGACGGCCTCTCCGCCGTCAACATCCACCGCGCCCTGTCTCTCGTGCCGGCCGAAGTGGCGGGATTCTTCGATCTGGATGCAGCTCAGTACCTGCCCGATGCCGCGCTTCGCGACTACGGCACCGAGTACCGGGCGCTCACCCATGCGCAGATCGAGTTTCTCGCAGCCCGGGTCTCCGCGATCAACCAGTGCTTCTACTGAACCACCAGCCACGCGGTGCTGCTCCGTGGGAGCGGCGAGTACACGGGTGACGCCTACGATCTCACCGCCATCGTCAGGGACGGTGCGGCTGATGGCGGCGTCGCGGCAGGAGCCGCGCTCTCCGCCTACGCGGACGCCTTCTTCGCGGACGCGACCGCCTTTGCCGCCGCGCGCGAGCGACTCGAGCGCGAGGTCGGCGAGGAGGCCTCGGCCGATGCAGCGGCAGTCCTCGCCATCTTCAATGCCGTGGTCCGGATCGCCGACGCGACCGGGATCCCGCTCGAAGAGGCAAAGGCCAGGATGTCGGTCGACATCCGGGAGGCCCTGAGCCTCGACGGCTGATGCGGACCCGGCCGCTCGGCCCGTCACCCGTTCACCGGCGCGGGGATATCCGGCGGGCGCGGCGAAAGACCCGCGCGAGTAGCGCGATAGCCGTGATGACGACGAGCGCGCAGTAGACCGCGGGCGGCGCGAAACCGCCGAGGAAGAAGCCGGAGAGCAGCGGACCGAACACAGCCCCGAAGTCACGCCAAGTCTGTATCGCCGCTCAAGGACCTCTCGACGGAAGCGGACGACGTTCCGAGAGAACGGAGAGGTTTGACTTGCAAACATACCGTCGGACGATTGCAGAGGATTGTGCGGGAACGGCGCAGCCCGGTGCGCGCCATCGAGGCGCCGGTGTTCGAAGTTGCCTGATGCGGCCGCCGGAAACGATCGAAGCGCGGGGACGCAGCACGGGGTAAGGTGAATACGAGCAGAATTCACCCGTTCAGCATGAGTTGGATTTCCAGGTCCGTATTTTTGCGCTCTGACTTTTTCATTTCTGGACCCTCAGACGACTTCCGATTGAGACGCGATCGCAAAGGCGCT
Organism: Gemmatimonadota bacterium; assembly: GCA_022826025.1. GTDB lineage: Bacteria > Gemmatimonadota > Gemmatimonadetes > Longimicrobiales > Gaopeijiaceae > BD2-11. The sequence goes on from JAJDVR010000098.1 coordinate 9,138, forward strand.
GGCGTTTACGATGATTATCCACCAAATAACGGTGCTGGAAATAACTCCATAAAAACCCAAGTGACCCTGAAGTGGGAAGAACGCGGTAATCAAGACAAGTGCGTACGGAAAGACGAATCCGAGAACTTGACGTTCGAGCCGGAATAGCCTTTTCAGGAACACAACAATGAAGATCAAGTATCCCATCAATCCTATTGCACCTGTCTCGGCGGCAATTTCGAGCAACTGCATGTGGGGCGTCTTTGCAGCGCCGTAAGCTCCGTCATATTTGAGGAAGTAGTCCTCCTCCGGGTTGTAGTCGCGATACGCATGAAAGAAGCCCCGCGGACCCACTCCATTGAGCCAGTTGGCCGACCACATGTTCACGGCGGTCTCCCAAATGGAAAGACGGTAGGTCACCGCGTGCTCGAATTTCTCCCGGTCGCCACTCCAAAGTCCGGACAGAGCCTCAACACGAGGCTGTACCGTCTTCCATGCTCGTTCTCCAGCGTTCGGTAAAGCGTAGAAGGCGAGTGTCACGGTGAGAACCGCTGCCACAAGAACGCCAGCAACGCGGCTTAGTGAACCTCGCGTAAGGAGTGACCTTGGGCGGTCCGTCCAGAAGGTCAGGAACAGCAGGTATCCGACCGAGGCTATCACCAACGCACCCCAGGAAGCTCGGGAACCGGACAATGCAATCGCCATGAAATACGGAACGAGTAGCACGGAGTTCCATGCCCACCGCCGACCGGCACGTCGAACGGCTTCGTATACGAGGGGAGCAAAGGTCGCGAGCAGGTATCCCAATCTTCCGGTGGTGTCGAACACACCCGAAAGCCGTTCGCCTTCCGACAGAGGTTTTCCGAACCAGTTGGATCCGGTGTAGAACTGCCATAGTGCGTCGAGAATCCAGAATCCGCAGATCGCTGCAACGCCCGCAATCACCCACGAGAGTTGCATGAATCTTCTGTATGCACCGACTGCGTAAACACCGGCGAGGAAATAGATACAGAAACTCGCGGTCTTGCGGATCGATTCGCCAGGGGTCACCGCATCTGGCAACGACGCGAGCATCGGCAGCCAGATGCAGAGGAACGCGATGCAGAGTAACCGGCACTCGGGCGAGGTGAGACGCGCTCGACGGAACACCACCTGCAATACTCCCATCAACGCGAGCACGATCATGGGGAGGTTGAAGAGCGGTTCGGCCGGCAGGAGCGCGATGATCGCGAGGAGTAGGCAGGTGGCGACCCGCGGATCGGGTTCCAGAAAAAAAGTTGCGATAGCGCGCACGGGATACACCTCCGCATCGGGTGTCCCGGCGTCCGGAAGTGGCGCCGGGCCGTGCAAACAGCGCGCACGGTTCGTGACGATGTCCCGCCTATTCGCCCGCAGTCAGGTAGCTACTCCCGACCGCGCGGTGGGCTGTTGTATTCGGCGGGCGGCCCGGCAGAGGGCCGCACGCGCTGTTTGCGGGGTCGAGAATGCGCCCCCAGAGCTATGGAGTCAAGACACCGACGATATTGATGACAACGTTAGCTGGAAATATCGGCGCCCAGGATGAGGAGGGTCAGGAGGAGACCGGAGACCATCACCATAGCCGTCGCCGCCGCCGTCATCATCGGGTTCTCGTGAAGCCTGCACCGCGACGTAGCCGATCTGCACCGGGAGATGTCCGACCTGCGGGAGCGTATGGCCCGGCTTGAAGGTCAGGTCCAGATGCTCGCGAGCCAGATGCAGACGGTCATGCAGACCGCGATGGACCGTGATCGAGAGCGGGAGAGAACAACATCACCAGCCTGCCGAAGCGCCAATCGTCCCGACCTACTGTGCGCATTCCCGAACCAGGGCCAAATTTTGTTTAGCGCAAGAATGGGCCTGCGATTCGTTGGAATTTTCCGGAATCCCCGTGCAATTCCGGGCGGGGTTGGCTGGGGAGGTTGCGCAGGCGGGTATCTGGGTCGTTTGGAGGGGTATGCAAAGCA
>JAJDVR010000024.1 GCA_022826025.1 Gemmatimonadota bacterium
GATGCCGCTTTCCCGGGTGCGGGTCCAGGTTCACGGAGGCGCATCACGTGAAGCACTGGGCGGACGGGGGGGAGACGAGCCTCGGAAACACGGTGCTGCTCTGCCGGCGCCACCACCGCGCCGTTCACGAGGGGCGGGTGAAGGTATCGGTGGCAGTCGACGCGACGGTGCTGTTCTTCACGCGCACCGGGAGGATGCTGGCCGACGCGCCGAAGCAGCGATCCCGCGCGGATTCAGCGGAGCAACGCTCGAGGCCAGCCTTGCCTCCCGTCCCATCGGTACATCCCGGCGCCCCGCCGACGGGCGAAGCGGCTGTCTTGTCCAACGGGGCTGCGCTCTATCGCGACTCGGCCATCCCCTGGGAAATCGAGGCAGAGGCACGGGAAACCGTGGAGGAATCTCTGGAATGATGCCGTCGTCCCTTACGTAGCGCGTGTCGCGCCGATCGGCGCCTCACCCCTCCGAGATCGCGGGAGAGCCGCCCTCCGGACCGGGAGCAGACTCCGATTAGAGCTGCGAGGACTACGCAGAGGACGATCGCGTCGACCTGCCGGGGAGGCGAGTCATGGACTGTACACGTACACGACCGGCAGCCGGGCAACGTCGGTGACGCTGTTGTCGGTGTGGTGGTAGATGTTCATCCGTCCCGTGCCGCAGTCGCCGAAGCCGTCGCAGGATATGGTCCCGACCAGGCCGTTCATGGCGGTTGCTCCCACCTGCTCGCGCAGTGCCGCCCGGTCGATGTGCATCCTGTCGCCGTCCTCCACGGCAACGGATTCGATGGCCGAGAGGAGGATGGTGGTCGCATCGTAGGTGTGCGCCCAGTAGGGTGACCCGGGGAAGCCGCCGTGCCTGGCCTCGAACGCGGCGAGAACCTGCTCCCCGCTCCGTCCCGTCACCCCGTTGACGTTCGAGCCATAGTCCGATTCCGGCCCCGCGAAGTAGATCCCCTCCGATTGCGGGGTTTCCAGGAACGCTGAAACCAGCAGCGCGGCCGCTGAAATCAGGGTCGTCCCCTCAAGCCCGTCGAAGGCCCGCGCCTGCGCGGCGAAGGCCGATCCCTCCGTCACGAACAGCGGGAAGAAGATGGCGTCCGGCCCGACTGCCGCGAACTCGGTGAGAACCTCCGTCATGTCGGTGTCGCCCTTCTCGATCGCGGCCTGGGCCGAGACCGCGCCCCCGAGGCCCGTGAACGCCGCCGCGAACGCCGCCACAAGGGCGGACGTGTAGGGGTCGCCGTCGTGAAGGGTGGCCACGCTCCCCAACTCCAGCTGGTTGTAGACGAAGTCCGAGAGCGCGCGCGCCTGGTGGAGGTCGTTGGACGACACGCGAAAGTAGCCCGGGTGATGGTCGGGATTCGCGTTTCCGGCCAGGTCCGAGGTGAGACGCGGCGACGTGTTGCTGGGCGAGATCATGACCAGGCCCGCGTCGCTGACGATGGGCGACGCCGCCACCGCCGCGGCCGAGCAGTTGGTTCCGATGATGCCCGCCACCTTGGGGTCCCCGACGATTCCCGACGCACCCGCGCGCCCGCCCTCCGGCGAACAACTCGTGTCCACCGGATCGCCGAGCTCGACCTGGCGCCCGTGGACGCGACCGAAGTCCTCGACGGCGAACGCGGCGGCCTGCCGGGACACGGCGCCCAGCGTCGGCGCGACCGTCGCCGAAAGGAGCATGCGCATCCGCACGGCCTCGCCTGCCTCCAGCGTGACGGCACCCAGCCGCCCCGGCTCGAACTCAACCGGCGGCTCGACCGGGGGTTCAACGGGCGGTTCGACCGGCGGCTCAGCGGACGCCTCCGTCGCACTGCGGCATCCTGTCAAGGCGAGAATCGCGACCAGCACCGAACCGGACAGCATGATGTGTCTTCGCATGAGAACGCCTCCTCCCCGGTCATCCGGGGTGACGTGACCGTTTGTCCGCCGGAGCGGACGACGCGCGCTGATACCTGCGTTACTCGGGGCCGGGCTCCCCCATGGCGCGCCTGACTACAGATGAACTCCAGCGCCGCGCCCAACGTAGCGCCACGCTTGCGGTGACGGCCATCACGGCGGCCAGCGCGTTGAACAGGATGTCGACCGGGTCGAAGACGCGGTTGGGAATGAGCCTCTGGATCCCTTCGTCGATCAGGCCGACCAGGGAAGCGGCCGCGATCGCGAGCAGCGCCGGCACGGGAACCCGGCGCCCCTGACTGGCGCGTTCCGCCAGCGCCTCATGGATGAAGACGGCGACCACGCCGTATTCCACCAGGTGGGAGCGCTCCGTCGGGACCGACATGCGCACGACGATCAGCAGGTAGGCGGCCGCGACGCCCAGGGCGACCGCGATCTCGGCGCCTCCGGGACGGACCCTGAGCCCCTGGGTGACGACGGTCAGCAGGACGAGAAGGCAACCCGCCAGGAAGAGCCAGACGGAAAAGAAATCGTTGCCCAGATAGTCAACGAGCGTGCGTGCCAGACCGAGGGTGGAGTAGATCGCCGCAACGACGACCGCCGTCCACATCCAGAGGCGGCGTTCCCGGTCGGAAGAGAAGAGGGAGGGCACGGGAAGCCCTACATCACCGGCACCATCCCCGCCTGCGATACCAGGATCAGCAGGGCGCGCTGGATGCCGACGGGGCCGTTGTGGTTCATGAAGAACTCGGCGAGCGAGTGCGAGTTGCCGCCCGCACCGCCGCCGCCGATGGTGATCGACGGGATGCCGAGCGAAATCGGCGTGTTGGAGTCGGTTGAGGAGCGCCTCAGCGACGTGACGCCGCCCATCAGCTCCGTCGCCGCCAGCGCGCGCTGGATGAAGGGGTGATCCTCGGGGATCTCGCCGCTGGGCCGGTTGCCGATCATGGTGACTTCGAGCGTCAGCTCCTCGCCCCGGGCGCGCACGGCGTTGGCTTCCTCGAGCCCGCGCCGCATCGCCGCCTGGAAGACCGCGTCGATCTCAAGCAGCGCCTCGGGGCTCTCCGAGCGCATGTCGATCTCCATCCATGCCTCGAAGGGGATCGAGTTCACCGAGGTTCCGCCTCCCACGGTACCGACGTTGTAGCTGGTGCGCTGGGCCGCGTTGTCGGTGTAGCGCTTTGCCTCGGCATCGAAATGCGAGACGGCCCGCCCCAGCGCGTGGATGGGGTTGCCCAGCCCGAACGCCCCCCAGGAGTGGCCGCCCGGTCCCTTGAAGGCGACGCGGTAGCGGTGCGAGCCCAAACCCGCGTTGGTCACCCCGCTGTGCCCCAGCCCGTCGATCGAGATGAACGCGCTGAAATCCTGCGAGCCCTCGCGGAAGAGGTGCTTGACTCCGCGCAGGTCGCCGGTGCCTTCCTCGCCCACCGTGCCCACGAACCAGATGTCCTGATCGGTCTGGATGTCGGCGGTGTTCATGGCGCGCAGCACGGCGAGCACAGCCACCAGGCCACGGGTATCGTCGGCGATGCCGGGCGCGAACAGCGTGTCCCCGTTCTCGCGGATGGTCACGTCGGTGCCCTCGGGGAAGACCGTGTCCAGATGCCCGGAGAAGATCATCGTCCCGGAGCCGCCGCCGCGGCGCAGGCCGATGACGTTGCCCTCCTCGTCGGCCCAGGCCGAATCGACGCCCGACTCCAGGAGCAGCTCCAGGAACCGCTGTCCGCGCACCTCCTCCATGAAGGGCGGCGCCGGGATCTGGGTGAGCTCGCGCAGGGTCGCGATGGTCCAGGGGTCGTTCTCCTCGATGTGGCGGAACGCGGCCTGGATGGAGGGATGTTCCATGAGGGCGCGCACTTCCGCTGCCGCGTCGTCCTGGGCCGGGGCGAGCGATGTGACGCCGGAGAGGAGCGCAGCGACAAGGAGCAACGGGGCGGTGAGCGAGGGCGTCAGCAGGCGGGCGACGGGACGACTCATGAGTCTCTCTGGAGCATCAGGGTGAGGAGGATGGAGGCGGTTTCGGATGGGCTCACCAGCGGGGGAAGAGCCATGAGAGCGCATCCCCTATCTCCGGATGGCGTATGGCGCCGCCGAGGTGCCCCGTCCAGGCCAGAACGTAGCTGAGAAGCAGGGTGCCAACCACCACGACGCCGTGCAGCCAGCCGGGCACCGGCTCCTCCTGCATCTCCCTCAGCGTCGTCTGGAGGGCGGTGAGGGCCAGCAGCACGAGACCGAAGAATGCCGCTCTGCCCAGAACCGCGTGCAGCTCCACCAGGTCGCGCATCGGGGCCAGCTCGCTCTCCATCGACTCGAAGGCGGGCGGACCGGAGAAATACGCGGGCACGCCCACGACTGCGGAGGCCACCAGCAGCCAGCGGGCGATGCGGGCGGCGGGCGTGTCGTGGCGCAGGCGCGCGCAGAGGAACAGCACGAGCGCGAGGGGACACAGGACGACCGGCAGATGCACCGTCAGCAGATGGAGGTGCGCCGCGCTCACGAAGGAGTCCGGGCTGCCTAATTGCGGCCGGTCCCGACGGCCTCCTCGGCGGGCACGCCCGCGTCTACCGCCGCGAAGTCCAGCTCGCTGCCGCGCATGCTGTGCGGGATGAGGTACACCACCGTCATGACGAGCGCGGCGACGCCCACGGTCACGCGACCCGGCCCGGCCTTCCGCTTCGGTTTCATGCCCAGCGCAAGCGCCGCGAAGACCCACACCACCCACATGATGAGCAGCTTGTTGTCGGTCAGGTCGTAACCCCAGGGGAAGCCGGTCCAGTACTCGCCGAAGGCGTAGTTCTGGACGAAGGGGCCGAGCACCAGGCCGCCCACCGTCATCCCGATGAGGGTCACCCAGACGAGCGCCCGCACGTTGCCCGGCGCGAAGAGCGCCCCCAGGCCGGTCCGCATCCCGATCAGCACGGTGAAGAACATCGCGATGACATGCGAGATGAGGAGCGGGGCCGGAACCGGATCCTTGTAGCGCAGGATGATGTTGGCGTCCTCGCCCTGTTCGGCCGGGATGCGGACCCCACCGCCGGCGGTCTCCAGCTCCACGTAGTACTCCATCTTTCCGGCCGCGGGCTGGATGGGGAGGTAGGCGGCCAGCTCCGGGCCGTCCTCCCCCTCCTCCACCGCCATCTCCACCGTGGTGAAGTCGTCGCCGGTGGGGTAGCGCCGGTAGGTCATCATGCCGGTGGCGCCCGCGCCCGGTCTGGGCAACGCGACCCGGGCGCGCTCGATGGTCTCCTGGCTGCGCACCAGCTCGTAGCGGTACGCATCGGTACCCACGGCGACCTCGCCGCGCAACGGATAGGTGGGGCCGGTGCGGCGCTGGTAGATCGCGGCCCCCGCCATGATCAGGAACGCGCCCACCCAGAGCAGGGCACCGCGCCAGCGTGAATGTCGGACGTTGTCCATCAGCACCTCACTCCGGCCACAGCCAGCCGAACGTGCCCGCGGTCAGAACCCCGTAGACCAGCCCGTCGAACATCGACTTGAGCGTCGTCGACCACTTCCGATGGTACCAGATCGAGTTGAGCGGCAGCGCGACCGCGTAACAGCAGAACGCCACCGTGCCCGAGAGGCGGAAGACCGTCAGGTACTCCACCCCCGGCGCCAGCGTGCGGCCGGCGATGTAGGCCACGATCACCCCGACCACGACACAGTAGACGAACCACTGCGCCAGGTTCCTGTTCATGCTCGTGAACGCGCCGGGATCCGCCACCGTGAAGAAGGCGACGGGCCCCTTTGCCAGCTTCGCCTGGAACGCCTCCGACCTCATGACCTCGGGGCTCTCCGCGTGGGGGAAGAAGTAGTCGCCCGGCGCGAGGTTGGCCGGCCGAAGCGCATCCATTACCGCGTCTTCCCCCTCGATCCCGCTGAAGTCGTTCTTGTGATAGCCCAGGACCATGTGCATGACCGAGCTGGCGACGAAGACGAGCACGGCGGCGATCAGAATCGGCAGCCAGAGCGTGAGAATGGGGACCATTTCATCTCCCGGGGGAACTGCGGGGGAACGGCAGCAAAGCTAACCATGCCGCGTGCGACGATCAAAAACGCGATGCGCGCGCCGGAACCGGCTCAGCCGCCCTCCGCCTGGATCTCCGCCGCCACCCGCTGCACGTCGTCCAGGACGCGCAGGAGGTTTCCGCTCCAGAGCATGCCGATCTCCTCCTCGGTGTAGCCGCGCCGGACCAGCTCCAGGGTGACGTTGAAGGTCTCCGAGGCATCGTCCCACCCGGTGACCCCCCCGCCTCCGTCGAAGTCGGAGCTGATGCCCACGTGATCGAGCCCGATCAGTCCGACCATGTAGTCGATGTGGTCCACGAAGTCCGCGACATCGACCGGCGGCGTCACCGGCGCGACCTCCATGGCGATCCGCTCCGCAGCCGCGTCCTGGACCATGCGCAGCCCGGTCTGGTAGGCCTCGCGCTCATCGGGGCTCATCGCCTGCAGCGCCATGAAGAAGGCGCGCCCGCGGCCTCCGCCGATGATCTCGAAGTCCATCTCCTCGGCGACCTCGGCGAGGACCATCTGCGAGGCCTGCTGGTACGCCTGGTTCTTGGGCCCGTCGACGTAGCCTCGGAAGGCCACGGTCTGGACCACGCCCCCGTTCTCCTTCAGCGCCATCAGTTGCTCGTCGTCCAGGTTGCGGCTGTGGTCGTTGAGCGCCCGGGCCGAGGAATGGGAAGCCATCACCGGGGCCCGGCTCCGCTCGAACACCTCCATGTTGGCCGGCTTGGACGGGTGCGAGATGTCGATCATGATGCCGACCCGGTTGAGCTCGGCCACCGCCTGCCGTCCCAGATCGCTGAGCCCGTCGTGGAGCCAGTCGTCCAGCGCCTCTCCCGTGTTCGAGTCCGAGAGCTGGCTGTGCCCGTTGTGCGCGAGCGACAGGTAGCGTGCCCCTCTCTCCTGGAATTCCTGGATGCGGCCGAGATCCTCGCCGACCGGATACCCGTTCTCGACCCCGATCATCGCCACGCTGCGCCCCTCTGCGGCGATGCGCCGCACGTCGTCGGAGGTGAGGGCCAGCCCGATGCGCTCGGGGGCGATCTCCTCGGTGAGGCGGTGGATGGCGTCGAACTTGGCAATCGCCTGGTCGTAGGCTTCGGCGTACCCCGCCGGCGTCAGGTCGCCCTGCCCCACGTAGACGATGAACCACGCCACGTCCAGCCCGCCCGCCTCCATCTTGGGCAGGTTCACCTGGGTGGGCAGATCCATGGTGTAGTTGCGCTCGGCGGTGAAGTTGCCCGGGTTGATGTCGGCGTGCGTGTCCAGCGTGATGACCCGCTCGTGGATGCCGCGGGCGCGTTCCATAAGCTCCGCGTCGGCCTGCGGGGCGTTGGTGCACCCGGTCAGGCTCAATAGCAGAACGGGGGGAATGGCGTAGCGCGCCGAGTGAATGATGCCTCTCGGTGTGTGCCCTGTGGTGTGCCTTTCATACATCGGTGCCTCCCTTGGCCGGCCGGATCACGGATTCCGGCCAAATTAGCACCCGAGGCAGCGACTCGCTCGCACGCGCCTCCCGGGAGCCGGGCTGTTACGGATTCGGCTCGGAAATGCGCGCCACGATCACCCGGGCGGACGGCGGAATGTCGAAGTAGAACGCGGCCCCGTTTCCGGTGCCGCGCGCGCGGAAGTCGTGGATGCGGAAACCGCTGGCAGCCAGCCGGCCGTCGAAGGTGCGGGTTCCCGAGGTGGCCAGAGGCACGGCGATCGGCGCGAAGTCGTCGGCGGTGTCTGCGCCGACGGTGGTCACCGGCCAGGGGTAGAAGCCGGGCGGGTCGGGCTCCAGGAAGACTTCCGTGGCGGTCGGGAAGTCGTAGGTGGTGAAATGGGGCACACCGGTCCCCGCCACGCTCTCGCTTCCGGCGAAGGTCATGGCGACGGCATGTTCGATCAGCAACTCCTCCATCGGCCTGGCGGTGACGGCTTCGATACCCGCGATTCCGGCCGTGGTGAGCGAGTCGTTCAGCATGCGCATGAAGCGTTCATCCGCCGCCGCGCCGCCGGTCCCAACCACCCAGTCCCGCAGGAAACGGTGGAAATGCCAGCCCGACCCGTACACGTCCCCGATCTCTCCACCACCGTAATCGAAACTCAGCGCGCTCGAATCCGGGGAGATCGCCAAGACGGTGCGCGCCATCGCGGTAAAGGTCCCGTAGGCCTCGGCCCGGGCGTTGCCGGCGGTGGACCGGAACGCGTTGCGCAGGTCGTCTCCCGTAACGCGATCGGTCATGGCGGGGCCGCCTGCCCGCTGCCACGCCAGGCGCGAGGACACTTCCTTGGCGATATCGGCGGTCCCTTCCTCGATCCAGAAGGGATGGAACCGGTTGGAGCCTCTCCTGCGATATCCCTTGTACAGCGAACTCACGTGTTTCATCTCGTGCACGATCGTGCCCAGCGCCCAGAAGTTGTCGCCGCTGATGTCGTCGATGGACTCGGCGTCGAAATGGATCAGCTCCATCTCGTTTGACGCCGGACAACTGTTCCGCGACAGGGTCATGTCGGCGGACCACACGTAGGCCAGGGTGGCGCCCGGAAGGTCGGGACGGATGAGAACGTTCACGATGCCGTCCCCGTTCACATCGCTCACGCCGCCGAAATAGCGCTCGATCACCTCTTCGCCGTAATCGGCATAGTAGTCGAGGATCTGCCGGACATTGTCGGGCGAAGATGTCGTCTGGTATTCGTAGAAGGCCAGATGCTCGCTCTCGGCGACCAGCGTGGCGGTTACCGTGGTGTCGACGGTGCAGCTGCCGGCGAACGCGTCGCTGAGACGGATCGCCAGTTCGTCGGGTGCACGGCCCCTGCCGGCCCCGCCGCCGGTCGCCTGCGCCACCTGTTGCGAGAGATCCGGAAGGATCGGGAGAGGTCCTTCCGCCGACAGGCGTTGCACCAGCTCGGCCTCGCTCCGGCGCAGGCGCGCGTGGCTCCGGGCGTAGGCGCGCTCCCGTTCGATCAGTTCGTCCAGCCAGGGACCCCCGATGGAGGCCGCCTCCTGGCGCGTGCCGCTGCCCGCCCGCTCCGAGCTCGCCACCATGGCCGCGGCAGACCCCGTGAAGCTCCCGGCAACGCTGAGTCCGACATCGTAGAGCCGGGGACTCTCCGGCGTCTCGGTTCCCACCATGGTGACGCGATAGTAGGCACCCGCCCGCGGAGCCCGTACGAAGAAGCCGCACTCGCCGCGCTCGCCCGCGCGAAAGATCTGGTAGTCTCCTTCATCGAGGCCCAGCGCGCCCTCGCACACGCGCAGCGAAAGCGCCGCGCTCACCCGCCGCCCCTGGGCATTCCTCACGCTGACGCGGAATTCCGTGAAGCCCACGGCACGCGGCGTGCCGGTGATCAGCCCGTTGCTCGTGAAGGCTAGCCCCTCGGGGAGGCGCGTCCCCCCTTCGAGGCTCCACACGAGACCCTCGGTCGTGCCACCGCGCGCGACCAGCTGCTGGGCGTAGGGGATGGCCACGCGGCCGACGTCCAGTGAGTCCGTAGCGATGAACAGGTCCGCGGCGCCGACGAAGTCCTGCTCGAGGTTCTGTCCCGTCGACAGGGTCCGGGTGAAGCTGGTTGCGTCGAAGGCGAAACCGGCGGTAGTCAGCAGAGATATCGTGTACTCGCCCGGCCGCAGCGCCACGAACTCATAGCGGCCGCTGGCGTCCGTCGTGTCCGCCGCCGCCTCCAGACCGGTCATGCCGAGCGCGACGCCCTCCACCGGTTGCGGCTGGCTGCCCTGGGTCACCGCGAGCACCCTGCCTCTGATGGAGGAGGTGCGCAGGTACTCGCCGGGGAAGTCCGCGCGCACTTGCTGCCCCGCGGAAGTGATCGTGACCGATGCGGTGGTCCGCGAGAAGGTCACGTCGTTGGGGATCCCGCTCGCGAGCGTTACGGTGTGCGATCCCGCCGGCACGGAGACGAACTGGTACCCGCCGTCCGCGCCCGTCGCGGTGGACTGGGCAGCGGCACCGATCAGCGACACCAGCACGCCCGGCAGCGGCGCGCCCTCGACCGTCACCTGGCCAATGACCGTGCCCGTCAGAGCGGGTGGCGGCTGGGCCGGATCGACCGTGCCGCCGTCGCCGCCGCAGCTGGCGGCCAGGAGCCCGGAAAGCGCCCCCGCCAGCAGTCCTCGCCATCTCATTTGATCGATCTCCGATATCGGCTTGTTTGCAGCGTTGAAGGACATGACGAAGGACAATCCGTCCCTTCGGGGTTTTCCGAAGTTACTCATTCGGGCCCTGGCGCGCGCGGCGACGGGATGATTGGCGCCAGCCGGGCTCACCTCGGCTGAGTGGCCGCCTCCGTCACCGTGAGGGTGGCCGCATCCGCGTCCAGGCGCGCCATGGCGAGCACGGGGATCGTGCAATTGTGCTCCGTGTGGCCGAAGGGCAGGTTGGTGACCGCGGGGGCGCCGAGCCGGTCGGCGAACTCCGCGAGCACGGCGGTGATGTCGTCGGAGCCCTCACGCACTCCGGTGAACCGTCCGAAGGCGAATCCCGCGACGCCGTCCAGAACGCCGGCGCGCAGCAGTTGGTGCAACATCCGGTCCACCCTGTAGGCGGGTTCGCCCACGTCCTCGAGGAACAGGATGCGGGCGCGGGCGGAGACGGCATCCCGCGATCCGCAAAGAGACGCCAGGATCGCGAGGTTTCCGCCGATGAGCCTGCCTTCCGCGCTCCCTCCCCGCAGCGCATGGGGAGCGGGATCTTCGGGCCGGGAAGACAGCGGTCCCGGGGCTTCTCCGGAGAAGAGTGCGGCACGGAACGACGCTTCGGTTTCCGGGGGAAAATCAGCTCCGGGGTGCGGTCCGTGGAGGGAGACCATGCCTGCTCTCGCATGCATGGCGTGAATGTTGGTGTTGTCGCTGAAGCCCACGAAGGGGATGGGGTCGCGACGCTGACGGGCGAGATCCAGCCCGTCGAGGATGCGCAGCGTCCCGTACCCGCCCCGGAGCGCCCACACCGCGTCGGTCGCCGGGTCATCGAAGGCGGCTTGCAGGTCCGCGAGCCGCTCCTCGTCGCTTCCGGCCAGGTAGCCCTGCCGGCGGGTGGCCGCGGGAGACACGACCGGTTCCAGCTCGAGCCTCCGGCATCGGTCGATGGCCTTGTCGAGCACACCGGGCCCGAGCGGCCCCGCCGGGGCTGTCAGCGCCACGCGCGCGCCGGGACGAAGCGCTCGTGGCAGTAGCGGTGGGTGGGCGGAACCCCGGGATGTCATCCGGCGGCCGCGCTCCCGTGCGACTCCGCGCCACGCGCAGCACGCTCCGGGCCCAGCCCGGCCAGGAGCCGCTCGTGGATGCCTCCGAAGCCGCCATTGGACATGATCAGCACGACGTCGCCCGGCCCGGTCCCGCAAACGATGCGGCGCACGATGCCGTCAACCGCCGGTTCGTAGTCGGCGTCCACCCCCCGGGCGCGCAGCGACGTGATCAGCTGCAGCGGATCCAGGCGGGTCGCGTCATCGTAGCGCTCAGGTCGGAAGAGCCCGGCTACTATGGCGTGGTCGGCCTTAGCGAGCGCGGTCCCGTAGGCCTCCTGGAATTCCCGCCGCTGCGCAGTGTAGCTGCGGGGCTCGAAGACGGCGATCAGCCGCCGGCCGCGGAACCGCTGCCGCGCCGCATCCAGGGTGGCGGCGACCGCGGTGGGGTGGTGCGCGAAGTCGTCGACCACGGTGACGCCCCCCGCCTCCCCCCGCACTTCCATGCGGCGGCGGACGCCCCGGAAGGTGCGCAGACCCTCGCGGATCGCCTCCCACGGCGCGCCCGCCGCGGCTGCTGCCGCCATCGCCGCCAGGGCGTTCAGGACGTTGAAATCCCCCGCGAGCCGCATCTCCACCTCCCCCAGCATCTCCCCGTCCCGCCGAACCGCGAAGCGGGTGCCCGCCTCCCCGCAGCGTATTCGCTCGGCCCGCCAGCGCGGATGCGAAGGTGCGCCTTCCGTCCCGCCGATGCCGAACGAGTGCACGGGTGCGCGAGAGATCCCGCACATCGCGCGCAGCGCCGGGGAATCCCAGCCCGCCACCAGCGTGCCCGCCCGTGGCACCAGGTTGATGAAACGCTCAAAGGCGAAGTGGTAGGCGATGTCGTCGCGGAAGATGTCGGCGTGGTCGAACTCGACGTTGCCCACCACCGCCGTCCACGGCAGGTAGTGCCACATCTTGGGGCCCTTGTCGAAATACGCCGTATCGTACTCGTCAGCTTCGATGACGAAGACGTCGGAGTCCGTGAGCCGGAACGAGACGCCGAAGTTCTCCGGGATGCCTCCGATGAGAAACGAAGGCTCGAGCGCCGCGGCCTCCAGCAGCCATGCGACCAGGCTCGCGGTGGTGGTCTTGCCGTGGGTGCCGGCCACCGCGACCACGTGGCGGCCCTCCAGAAACCGCTCCTTGATCACGGAGGCCGACGACGTGTATCGGAGCCGCCGGTCCAGGACTTCCTCGAGCTCCGGGTTGCCCCGGCTGATCGCGTTGCCCACCACGACCACGTCCGGATGGCCGGCCAGGTTGGCCGGATCGTACCGGCTCGCGTACTCGATGCCCAGATCGTCGAGCATCAGCGACATGGGGGGATAGACCCCTTGGTCGGATCCGGTCACCCGGTCGCCCGTCGCGCGCAGGAGCCCGGCGAGCGAGGCCATCGCGGTGCCCGCGATCCCGATCAGATGATAGTGCATGACCTCCCGGGAGACCTCGAGGTGTCCGCTGCCGGCATCACCCTGTCTGCCGTTGCGGCGATGCCCGTGGCGTGGTGTCCATCTCGCGCATCCACGCAGCAACAAGCGTGCCCACTACGATGACCGCCAGCACGCCACCGAGCCTCGCCCCCGGATACGGTCCGGTTGCTGCCTGCACGAGGAAGTCGGCGCATGTCACGGTCCCGACGATGCCGGGCATCAGCGCCGGCGCCGCTGCGCCGAGTCGCGCAAGCCCGAAGAAGGCTGCACCACCCAGGAGAGCGGTGGGCACCCACGTGAGAACCGACTCCTCGAGCGGCCCGGGAACGAAGAAGATTCCGGCCGCAAGCACGCAGACCCACAGCGCGATGCGCCAGCGGAGGCCGGCGCCCGACCTCAGCGCGAGGCCGCTCATCAGGAGCAGCCCGGTCGTAGCAAAGAGAAACCCGGTAGTCGCCCCAAGTGGCCCGGCCAGGGTCGGGATGAAGGAGTTGGCCCCCGTGACGTCGGGCCACGCGGGAAGGCCCCCGGCGACCCACCCTGCGAGCGTCACGAGACCCAGCAGCGCAGCGCCCAGCGCCAGGGCGAGCGAGCGCGATGCCGGCACCCCCGCCTGCCCGCCCCGTCCCTCCCTGAGCCATCTGTGCGCGAGCGCGGTCCCCAGACCGATCGCCGCTGCCCCGAAGAGGACCCCGAGAAAGCCCGCGAAGACGGCAATCCCCGCCTGAAGGCCCCACGGCTGCGCCGGCGAGAAGATCGCCTCGGTGGCCGGCCAGGAGTTCGCCTGTCCGAGGCCCAACGCCACCGCGGCGAGCAGGGCAGCCCGGACGAACAACCGCGTATCCAGTCCGCGCCTCGCCCACGTGACCACCGACAGGACGCATGCCCCGGCGAAACCGAGCACGAGCAACAGTGCGGCACACAGGTTCACCAGGTTCCGGAGCGCTTCGCTGTCCCCCCGGGCGAGTTCCCACTCCTCGGGCACGTTCACGAAGCGAGTCACGTCCACGATCTCGTCGCCGGCGAGCAACACCGTCAACCGCGCTTCCCCGGGGATCTCCGAGAGGACCGCCCGGTCCTCGAAGGTGAATCGCCAGTCGGTGCGCTCCGGCCTCGCCGTCTGCACGGCGCCGACTTCGTCGATGGACTCCGGGCCCATTCCGTACCTTCCCTGGACGGCACCGAGCGCGATTGCTCGCGCGTCCTCCTCCTCCAGCCGCGCGCCCGGACGTGCCTCGGGGAGGATGTGCCGGAAGCGCAAGGATTCGCCTGCCGCGTCAAGGTGGACGTGCAGTTCCTCGACGCGCTCCTCGGGGTCGGCAGTGAAGTCCACGAAACGGACAATCCAGCGGAGTCCGGGCAGATAGGTCCCCAGGAGGTCTTGGTACACCTCCGGGCCGGCTTCGTCGAAGACGTACCGGTCGTCGTCCCCTCGACCGGACACCACCTGGGCCAGGGCTGTCCATGACTCCACGGCGTGTCCGCGGCGCTCCAGCGTGTCCAGGGCGACAGCGATCGCCTCGCTCCTGGGCGCGGTCAACCGCGCCGCGCCGCCGGCATCCGGGAATTCCCGCGCACCCCAGGCGAGAACGCCGATCGCACCCAGCGCGTAAACCACCTTGCGCCGCGAGAGGAAGCCCCGGGCGGCCGAGGATGCCTCGGAAGCGGGCAACTCGGCTCCGGCCCTCCCGTCCGCGTCCGGCTCCTCCACCGCGGGCGGCTTCCAGGCACGATTGTATGCCCATTCCGGCGCCTCCGCGCGCGCACCGACCTTCAGCCGCGAGCCGACCACAATCAGGAGCGGAGCCAGCCCGGCGGCCACCACGACCACCCTGTCCAGGAGAATGCCGGGCGCGGATGACGCGAAGAGTGGAATCGAGAGCAGCGAGAGGTTGTAGGTGAAATGGGAGAGGATGGTCGGAACGAGACCGTAATACAGGTAGATCACGCCCCAGAGAAGCGCGGGAATCGTGAGTTCCACCACCCTGGCGTAGGCGGGCTGCTGGGGGTAGTTGGCGTGACCGGCGGCGAAGACGACGGCCTGCAGCACCACCGCTCCCCAGATCCAGAGGCCCTTCCGTCCGTAGCGCGTCCCCAGCAGGGCAGCGCACGCGATGGGGATGGCGCGGAACGCGCTCTCCTCCCAGAAGGCCGCGAAGAGCGCCGTCGATACCGCCACGAGCCAGGGCTGCGCGGTCGCAAGCAGGTCCGGCTGGACGACTGCCTCGGCGGGAGACCACCAGCCATCGAGCCGGGACGTGGCCAGGTAGAAGAGCACCACGTAGCCGAGTTGCGTTCCCAGGAGCAGGTACGCGCCGGTGGTGCGGCCGAGCGCGGGCATGGACGCCGCCACCCGGGGCGACCAGAAGCGCCACTGCTGGAGGTGGCCGGGGAACGCACGCCGGCCAAGCGACTCCCCGGCGAGGAAGATGAACGCGAGAAGCGGAGCGCCGAGGGCGGCGGTCGCGCCTGCCAGGACCAGTTGCTCCGCCAGGAACGTCTGGATCGAGACCGCGGGGTCGTAGCTCATCCAGCTCAGCGGGAGGCTGTTCACGATCCCGAGGCCGAGCAACACGGCGGTGACGGCGCCCCAGGCGAGGGCCGGACGCCAGACGACCAGACGCTTCCTCATGAGGAAAGCCGTCCCGCCTGCGCCTCCCACAAGCAGGAAGAGGACGACGAAGACCGACTGCGATGCGAAGGCGATCGCATCGTTCCTCGACCGCATGTCCCGGTAGCGCTGGGAGAAGCCCTCGGGCACGAAGACGAAGTGCGCAAGCTCGGAGGCGCGCTCCCCTGCTACCCGGATCCGGAGCCGAAAGCGTCCATCCTCCACCGCGGCGTCCGTCCGCTCGAACACGAACGTGTGATCCACGCGGCCACCCGGCTGCGTTTCCTCGGACGACTCAAGGAGCTCGAACGAGGAGAGATCCACCCCCCACTCCGGGGCCGTCCCCTCGGCGACGGCTCGGGCCTCCGCCTCGGCGAGGTTGCCGCTTCCCGGATCGTCCTCGGAGAGGCGAAGACGAAACCCGTACGGCTCACCCGCCGGCGTGAAGCGAACCTGACTTTCGTCGACCGCCCCCTCCTGGAAGCGTCGCACCGTCCACACGTACGGCTGATAGATGCCGCGCCCGGCCAGCCCTGCGAACGCGTCCCTTCCTCCCGCTTCCAGTTCGACGTACGACTGTACCTCCGGGTCGGTCTGGCCGAAGGTGGCCGCCGTTCGAGCGTCTGCCGGGGCCCATCCGTGCTGCCTCGCCAGGGTGTCCGCCCGGGAAACGGCGGCCTCGCGGTCCATGGCGAGATCCAGCGTGACGATGGGGAAGGCGGTAGGAAAGAACCGGATCGCGACCACAACGCCGGCGACGCCGAGGAGGCCGAAGATGATCCAGGGGCCCGGTCGACGCATCATGTCACCCTCCCGGCAGATGTGGCGACTAACCGAACAGCAACCGCACGACCCACACCGCGAACAGCATCGCCGCGATGTCGGCCGTCAGCCCGGCGGGAATGGCGTGTCGGGTGCGCTTGATGTTGACCGCGCCGAAGTACACGGCCACGACGTAGAAGGTCGTCTCGGTCGAGCCGAACATCACCGCGGCCATCTTGACGAAGAGGGAGTCCTCGCCGTACCGGGCGACCATGTCCGCGACCAGCCCCGCCGACCCCGAGCCGGTGAGCGGGCGGATGATCGCCATGGGCAGCACCTCGGCCGGGAAGCCGATCGGCTCCAGCACCGGGTTCAGCAGCGCGATGAGCGCGTCCATCGCTCCGCTGGCGCGGAACATGCCGATGGCGAACAGGATGGCCACGAGGTAGGGGATGATGCGCACCGCCACCCCGAACCCTTCCTTCGCCCCCTCGACGAAGGTCTCATACACCGGCACCCGCTTGTACAGCCCGTACAGCGGGAAGCCGACCAGGATGACGGGGATGACGAAGGCGGAGAGGAGCCCGATCAGCTCGCGCGCGAATTCCATCTCAGCCCTCCCCGCGATCGGCCGGCCTGTCGCCGAAGGTCCGCGTCCGGTTGGGATCCGACGCCCGCGAGCCCGGCAGCTTTCCGTACAGCCTGGCGGCCACGATCGCCACGAGCAGCGACAGACCGGTGGTGATGATGATGGCGAAGATGAGCCGGTTGATCTGGAGGCCGAGGAGCGCGAGCAGCAGCACCGGGGGCACCAGCTGGACGCTCGCCGTGTTGACCGCGAGGAGCATCACCATGGGGTTGGTGGCAGTGTCCTCGCTCGGGTTGAGCTTCTGCAGCTCCTCCATGGCCTTGATGCCGAAGGGCGTAGCGGCGTTGCCCAGCCCGAACACGTTGGCGGTGAGGTTGAGTGCGATCATGCCGAGCGCGGGATGGTCGTCGGGCACGTCGGGGAAGAGCGGCCGCAGCACCGGACGCACCACGCGCACGATGGCGTAGATGATGCCAGCCTCCTCGGCGATCTTCATCACCCCGAGGAAGAGCGCGAGCACTCCGATCAGCCCGATCGCGATTCCGGCGGCGGTTTCCGCGAAATCGAGCGCCGCGGCGCCGATGGCGGTCATCTTCACGAAGCGGACCGGCTCGAACAACACGGATGCCTGAGCGGCCGGGGGATCGTCGCCCAGGCCCAGCACAGGCGACAGGAAACCCTCGACGGTCCCCTGAAGCTCGTCGTCGTTCGAGCGCGACACGCCCCGGATCGTCTCAAGCGGCTCGGGCAGCGCGGCTCCCGCATCGAAGCGCAGCACGATTCCCTCGTCGGTGCGCAGCAGGACGCCGTCGTAGCTTGCCACGGGGCTCTCGTCCGTGCCGTAGAAGTCCTGGTAGACCCCGGCGTTGATATGAATCCGCACCGGCGTGCGCCCACCGTTGGCGGCGGTGCCCTCGGGAAACTCCAGTACCAGCGGGAGCGGCTGGCCGTTGCGGTAGGTGTCCCGGCTGAGATCGCCGATGTCGGAAACCCCCGCGAAGACGAAGGCCGAAATCAGCAGAGCCGCCCAGATGTAGTTGAGCAAGCGGTCGTTTCCCCGGATCGATTGGCGGGATGCAGGCTCGACGGGCCGGTGGACACCTTACCGGCGCGCCGGGTTATGATAGCAGTCATCTTCCGGCCCGGCACGGTCCCCGTGCCCTCCCTCGCCGACAAGGCTGAACCACACCATGCTCCCCAGGCCCCCGTTGCTCGCCGCCGCCGCGGTGTTGCTGTTGCTCTCCTGTTCCGACGCGCCGACGGGCCCCGAACCCACGACATCCGTCGACCTCGGCCCCAACTGCTCCATCGATACCGACCTGGTCTTTGATGGCGGTGTGGGAGTCGACGGCATTCCCGCCCTCACCAATCCACCCATGGTGGGGATCTTCGACCAGCAGACCGGCTTTCTGTGGGAAAGCGACCGCGTGATCAGCTTCGAGCTCGAGGGGCAGGTGATCGCGGTGCCCCACCGCATCCTCTGGCGGCACGAGATCGTGAATCTGACGCTGGGCCCGTATCGCGTCGCGGTCACTTATTGTCCCCTGACCGGGTCGAGCATGGTGTTCGACCGCAGCGACGTCGCCGGGGCCGAGTTCGGCGTTTCCGGGCTGCTCTTCCAGAACAACCTGATCATGTACGACCGCACCGACGGCGACCGCTCGCTCTGGCCCCAGATGCTGCGCGAAGCGGGGTGCGGCCCCAGGCTGGGCGAGCCGCTGCCCCTGATCGCCTCAACGGAAGTCACCTGGGACCGCTGGCGCGCCCTGAATCAGGACGGCCTGGTGGTGGTGCGTCCGGATGGCGGCCTGAGCACGACCTACGACAGCTATCCCTATGGCGACTATGAGAGCCTGGACAACAACGCCACCTTGTTCCCCCAGACGATCAGCGACCTGCGGCGTCCGGCCAAGGAACGCGTGCTCGGGGTTCTGGACGATGCGAAAGGCGGCAAGGCCTATCCGTTCGGGGAACTCCGGGGAGACGGGTCGCCCGTGACCGTGGTGAACGACATGGTGGACGGGAAGCCGGTCCTGGTGGTGTGGGACAACGCCGGCGAGGCGGCGTTCGCGCTCAACCCCGTGCTGGACGGGCAGACCCTCACCTTCGAGTTCACGGGCGGCAAGATCGTGGACGCCGAGACCGGCTCGAGCTGGCAAACGGACGGAGTTGCCTTCGAGGGCCCCCTGGAAGGCGCCCGCCTGGAGTCGGTCGAGGGCGCCTACATCGCCTTCTGGTTCGCGTGGAAGGCCTTCCAGTCCGGGACGGAGCTCTGGGAGGCGGGCTGAGTCAGCTTCCCTTGCGCAGCTCCTGCGCGGCCGACCGGAGCATCGCCACGGCGGCATACAGCACCACCACCACGACCAGCCAGCGCATCACGTCGAGCGGCAGCGAGCGGACGATGAACGCCGCGATGAGCACGGCCGGGATGCCCCCGATGGCCAGACCCAGGGCCGCCTTCAGCCCGTAGCGGCCCGCGCGCGCGAAGCGGATTCCCGCCACCGCCATCAGAAAGGCCGCGGATCCCATCATGATCGGAAAGGCCACCGCGGGCGTCATGCCCATCATGCTCACCACGATCATGGTGGGCGCGTACATGCCGATGCCGATGGTCATCAGCGCACCGAGTAAGCACAGGAAAATGGCGGCGATCAACAGGTCGGCGCCGGCAAGACCGGTCGCCAGCCCACCCACCGGATCGGTGCCGAAGATGGACCGCAGGAACGTGCCGGCCGCGATCAGCAACGCGATCCCCATGCCGATCTGAATCCAGTGGCGCGGCAGGCGGGTCACCACGCCCGCACCCAGCCACGCCCCGAGCACCGCCGCCGCAATCAGCGTGAAGAGGGTGAACGGATCCACGATGATGATGGCCATGAAGATAAAGGCCTGGATGATGACGGGCGGGGTGTGGCCGGTCATCATGGTGCCCGGGATCTCGTCGTCGGGCACTGTCTTCGCCAGCTTGAACAGTGAGGTGGTGGGCGCGAAGGAGCCGATCCCGAGCGTGTCGAAGAAGTTTGTGCCGAAGCCCACCGCCAGCTCGAACAGGCTGGGCTTTCCGCGGGTTCCGCCCCTGCCCGAGCCGTCGCCGGCCGTTGCGCGCGCCGAGCTTGTCCAGTGATAGACGAACATCACGGCAACGATGGCCAGGGCCGCGAACAGGTACAGGCGGGGGTCGCTGGTGTCGAACACGTTGTTCTCCGCTGTGGGAAACGCAGGTTGCGCGCGCAGGTGTATCCCGGGAAGTACGCTCGCCGCGGGGCTGCGCATTTGATTCGAGCCCGATCGGTCGCTAACGGTACGTGAGCAGTTCGCTGTGTGCCAGAAACAGGAGAATCGGAGATGCGCGACACACGAATCAGCGGCGAGAGTCGGAGATCCCATCGGAGATCGGTATCGTCCCTCCGCCGGTGGCCGGATCCTGGCCTGGGCGCCGCGCTGGCCGTCGCGCTGGCCTCCGCCTGCGGTGCCCCGGACGGCGAGAGCGCCAGCCCCCAGGGGAGCCCGTCCGCACCTGAAATGCGCAGCGCCGAGCCGGCGGGAGAGGCCGATCACTTCGTGCCCTCCACGCCCGACAACGTCGCCTGGGGCTGGTTCCCCATCGACAAGGAGCCCGTGCTGCGGGTCCAGCCGGGCGAGACGGTGCGCATCAACACCCTCACCCACGCCGGCGCCACCCAGAACGAGGAGCCGGTGGCCTACCTCACCGGGCTCGGCCTTCCGCGCGACGAGATCCTTCAGGACGTGCTCGACTTCTGGGCCTCGCGCGACGGGCGCCCGCGCGAAGGCCGGAGCGGCCACGTCATCACCGGTCCCGTCTACGTCGAGGGCGCCGAGCCCGGGGACGTGCTCGAGGTCGAGATCCTCTCCGTCGAGACCCGGGTGTCCTGGGGCATCAACAACACCTCCGCCCGGGGCGGCGTGTTCTCGATGGACTACCCCGGCGCCCGTCCGGACGACCCGGCGCTCGACATCCCGCCCGGAACCCGCCACGTCATCCGCACCGG
>JAJDVR010000079.1 GCA_022826025.1 Gemmatimonadota bacterium
AGCGACAGATTTCGGCGCAGGGTGCCCGCGCCCGGGTCTTCGGGAAGCGCCGGGTCTCCCACCGACACGGGTACGGCCAGGTCCAGCGGATCCAGATAGTACCGGCTGCGCTCCACCACCACTTCCCCGTCGAACGCGCCCAGTACCCGGGTGCGGAACCCCACCCCGTACTTCAACTGGACGCGCTGGATCTCGTCTCCGAACTCCGGCCGGAGCCTCAGGATGCCCGCTCCGCCCGTGACTACCGGCACGAAGGAGCCTCTGGCCAGCCCGATGGCCAGTTCGGCGCCGTAAGAGGCGATTTGCAGATGCTGATCGGCCAGCGGCGTGCGCACGCCGGCCGCGAACGGCAGACGGGAGAGGTGGGTCGAGCGGTCGTCGCTCTTCCTGAAGTAGCCCGCCAGGTCCACGTACTCCCCGAATCCCAGCCCGGCGGAGATTCCCAGCGACCGCGCGTCCCCGAGGCCGAGGGTCTCGTCCCACTCGGTCCAGGTGACGGTGGGGCGGAGGTTGACGCGGACCTGCTGGGCGGCGAGGCCGGCGGGGGAGCATGCGAGGATCGGGGCGAGGAACCCGGCCAGCGCCAGGCTTCCGGTCGCCAGATGCCTCAACGGCGATGCAATCGGTCTTCCGACTATAAACGGTATAGTCACGACGACTATCCTCCTCATATTGGTTGCCGTCTCGCGTGCCCGTGCCCGCTTACGTTCCGCCAACCCGAAGGTTTCCGGCCCCCGGGCAGCCGGTCTTCACGCCCTGCGACGTTGTCGCATGAGATGCATCGTCGTCCCATGGCGCGACGCATCGTCATCCCATGGGTTAAGCGTTTGGCTTCGCGTGAAATACCATGGCCCCTGAGTTGTGCATCTGGCGGCGCTCGCGACGCCATGCGAGAGCACGGGGATCCCATTCCAGAGCCGCAGACGCTGGTCAGGTTGGTGGAGGTGCCTGCCACGTATCGGGGCTGATGCGGCACGTCCGAGGTTGGTCGTGCCGTAATGTTCCCGTCAAAGCGGCACCGCCCAGCGGCTACCGCGGCCTCCCCAACGGCCTCCCATCCAGCTCCCAGCCGGGGTCGATCGCGATGCCCAGGTGGTCCAGCGCCGTCGCCGCGATGTCCACGATGAACGCGGGACCGGGTGGCGGCCAGGTCGCGGTGGTTGAGCCGCTTGCCAGGATGAAGATAGTCATCTCCTCCGGTGAGTCTCCGCCGTGCCCGCCGTCCGCGAGCCGGCCGTGGTCGGTGCTGATGAGCACGAGCCAGTCCTCGTCATCGTAAGCGGTCCGGGCCCGGACGGCGTCGATCAGCATGCCCACGTGCCGGTCGGCGAGCGCGATCGCGTCCCGGTACTCCACACCGATGGAGCTGTGCTCGTGGCTGGTCTCGTCGGGGTTGCCGAGGTAGACGAACATGGCGTCGGGGTCGGCTGCTCCCAGGTGCGACACGGCCTGCGCGGTGAGTGCGGCGTCCGCTTCGGCCCAGCCGAGGTCGTAGCCGTTGAGCACGACGCGCGTGTCGACCGACGCCGGGAGCACGGGGCCGCCGCCGTCGAGTTCGGCCAGCGGCAGCCAGTCGAGCGCGGCGAAGGTGTTCAGGTCGGGACGTTCGGCTTCAATGCGCGTCAGGAAGCTCGGCCAGCGATCGTAGTCGCGGCCGGTGAAGTTGTTGTTGGTGACCCCATGCTTCTCAGGCCAGACGCCGGTGAGCATGGACGACCACGAGGGGCCGCTGACCGACGGCGTGGTCGTGCGTGCTTCCGCCGTGTACCACCCGCCCGCCGCCAGCGCGTCGATGTTGGGGGTGAGAACCTCGGCGAGCACGTCCGGTCGGACTCCGTCGATGCCGATGAGGAGGACCTTGGGGGTGGATTGCGCGGCGGCGA
Source organism: Gemmatimonadota bacterium (assembly GCA_022826025.1). Taxonomy (GTDB): domain Bacteria; phylum Gemmatimonadota; class Gemmatimonadetes; order Longimicrobiales; family Gaopeijiaceae; genus BD2-11. The sequence continues at coordinate 1,884 of JAJDVR010000079.1, forward strand.
GGCCGGGCGACGCTGGGCAGAGCAATACCATCGCGGCCGCGGCGATCGCCATAGCACGCGGGGGCGCGGGTCGCGCGCGCGCTTCACTCATTGTCTGCTCACCAGTTCCGCCAGCCGCTCCAAGCAGATTCTCCATCCCTGCTCGTAGCCATACTTGTCGTCCCGCGCATCCCATTCTGCCATTTCATCGCCCCACGCCAGGCTTCAGCTTTCTACCAGCAGGTGTCCTCGGCAAGAAGTTGGGTTCAGGGAAGGCCCCCATGGCAGGCAGAATCGCTCTCGCTTTTCGTACCTTTGGATACGATATTTGATCGGTGACCGGAGCCCAGTTCGTGAGGCGGACCAGACGATACGCCAGACGTGTTGACATGGAGGTACGCTTCGACCCCAGCCGCGGCAAGGGTAGCCACGGGCTGCTCTACCTCGGACCGCGTCGCACGGTCGTTAAGCGGGGCGAACTGAAGCGAGGCACCCTTCGTGCAATGCTGAAGCAGCTGGACATCTGCGAGGAGGACTTCTGATGCGCTACGCATACCCATGTGTGTTGGCCCCGGAGGAGGGCGGCGGTTTCTCCGTCTCGTTTCCGGACGTACCCGAAGCCCTGACCTGCGGCGACGATCGAATCGAAGCGCTGGCCATGGCCGAGGATGCTTTGGCTGTGGCGCTTGGGGCCTATGTGCGCGCCCGGGAGGACATCCCTTCTCCGGGGCCTCTGCTGTCTGAACAGGTAATGGTTGCGGTTCCCCTCGTGGTCGCGGCCAAGCTTGCGCTCTACACGGCGATGCGTGAGCAGGAGCTCTCGAAGGTGGGACTGGCCGCGCGTCTGGGCGTGAGCGAGGGCGCGATCCGCAAGCTCATGAACCCGGGACATCGGTCGCACATTCGCCAGGTGGAAAAGGCCTTGAGACACCTGGGCAGGCGGCTGGTCGTCGAGGACGGAGCGGCATTGAACGGCGACTCGAACCCGAAGGCATCGGCCAGAACGACGTAGCCCCTACCGCAGAAACACGCTCTTGGGGATGAACCCCGAGACGACCTGGGTGATGTCCACCACCTCGTTGATGCGGAAGTCCACCGCGATGCTCGCGAGGGAGAGCGCCTTCGCCGGGGTGAGTCCCTTCTCCTCGACCAGGAAGTCGACGACGGCCCGGACGGCGTGGCGCGTGGCCCGGTCCAGGTCGACATCGATGCCCATCAGGATGTAGTGCTCGTCGTTCTCGGCCATCGGCCACTCGATGGACCGGTCCTTGCGCACGGAGAGGCGGAAGGTGCCCGTGGCCGACTGTTCGATGGCCGTGCCGCTCACCTCCCCGTCG
>JAJDVR010000209.1 GCA_022826025.1 Gemmatimonadota bacterium
GAGGTGCCCGGTGGGAAACTGCAACAGGCTCATCACCTGAATCGGGCGGTCGGCCGAGATGAGCAGGCGCCACTTGCCCGTGCCGTCTCCAAGCTGCCCGGCCAGCTCGGGGCCCCCTTGCTCGAGCTCGCGCGCACCGAGCATGCGTGCCTCGCCCGCCTCCAGCGTGAGACGCACCACACCGCGCGCCGGCGCCTCCTGGCCCGCATTGTCCACACCGGTGATGACGACCTCGGCCGGGCCGCTCCCGGGGTTGATCAGGCGCAGGAGACTGCGCTGGCGCAGATTGCTCCCTGGATTGACTAACGGCAGGTAGTAGCGATTGGAGCCCTCGGCGGTGGCCGCCGCGACGTCGTGCATGCTGGTCAGAAGCCCATCCGGGGTGCGCAGGTAGGCCAGCACCTCGATGTACACATCCGCGGCGAGTTCCAGGCGCCAGTGGCCGCTGCCCCTGCCGACGCCTTCGGGGAGTCCTTTCGACGGGGCTCCCTCCTCGAGGTCCCCGGAGCCCAACTGCACCGCCGCGCGCGCATCGAGCGAGAGGGAGACGGGGCCGTGGCGCCGACCGGCATCGTCGATGGCGTGGATGCGCACCGTGCCGGCGAAATCGGAATGGTTGACGATGCGCACCATGCTGTGCCGGTTGCGGTCGGAGGCGGCCGTGACCAGGGGAATCGTCTGAAAGCGTGTCGGAGGCGGCGGCGGTGGGCTGGCCCTTGACCTTCGGTAGTTGGCGACCCGGCGTGCGGTCTCCAGCAGCACCCGCCGGTTGTCGCGTACCGCCGCATCGCCGGTCGGCGTGCCCTGGTAGCGAAGGTTCGGGCTGGAGAGGTACGGGATCTCGCGACGGTCGCAGTAACCACGCTCGTTCCAGGCGTAACTCATGACGGTATGCCAACCCGCGGCGACGTTGCACAGCCCGTGGTTGTAGGTGAATGACGGGGGAGAGGAGGCGAATGCATTGTCCGGGTTGTGGTCGGCGCCCTGGTTGTGGCCGATCTCGTGGGCAAAGGTATGGCGCGCGATCGTCTCGCAGTCCGTCGCGGTAACGCTGAATCCCAAGTGACTGAGATCGCGATCGGGGAACCGGCCAAAGTCCGCGATCCACCCGGTGCCGCATACGAATTCGTGTACACCGGAGACGAAGAGGGCGACCAGGTCGGCGCCGTAGTGATCGCGCAGCGGGTGAATCTCGTCCATGTGCCCGTCGTCGACCGCGCTGAGGCGGTCGAGATCCACGCCCAGATCGGCATGCTCGGCGTAGTGCACCATGTGCTGGTGCACCAGCCTCAAGCGCAATCCGACGGCGCTGTTGCGATAGATGCGGTGGGCGCTGTCGATGGCGAAACGGATGAAGGCGTCGATGTTGCCCACTGCGTTTCGCGCCGCCGGGGTGTAGGCGACCAGGAGGTCGATGACATCGCCGAGGTCGTGGGCTGCACCCGACGCCCGTGTGTCGTCGCGCGGCGGCGCCTGCTCCTGCCGACGTTCGTTCTTGAGCAGAAACTCTCCCCGGTGCCGGGGATGCGTGCGATGCAGCGAAGTGTCGTAGCGGTAGACGGCGGTCTGCCCGTCCCCGAGCGGCCGGATCTGCCAGATCTCGTCTCCTCGGCGCATCGAGCCGAGCAGATCCGCGCCCTGGTTGACCAGCGCCACCTCCGAGTCCGTTGCCGCGTCCTGCGCGTAGAGACTGACGAGGTCGTCGGCGTGGTGTCGGACATCGACACCGGTAAAGGCGAAGGCGGCTTGCGGCGCGTGGGCGGTGGCCGGCACCACGATCGAGAATGCCCGCGCACGCAGGGCGGAGGCGATGGCGGCGGGGGTGCTGCGTCCAATGCGAATGGCCGATGCCGCGGGATCGGCGCGGATGGCCTCCAGCGTGATGTTGTCCTCATCGGGACGTGTGGATCGGCCCGCCCGGGCGGCGGCCTCGGGCTCGAAGAGGATGATGGGCGCTACCGCTCCACCGGTGGTGGCCTCCGCGTCCATGCCGAGTGCGTACAGGACCATGCCGATCGCCAGCGCGCAGGCGAGCCTCCCACCTGCCGACGTTTTATGAAACATCTACCAGTATCCCCACACAAACCTTGTGGTTTTCGCGTTGACATGCGATGCATGTATCATGTTATGCCGTACGAGAGGGAAGAAACCAAGGATCGGGCCAACACGATCAAGCACGGGTTCGACTTTGAGACCGCGCGGCGGATCTTCGGTGATCCGATGCTCACGTGTCCCGACCGCCGCCGGGACTGCGGGGAGGCTCGGCATGTCAGCACCGGGCGGGTAGAGGCGGCCGTGCTTGTGGTCGCGCACACCGTACGGGAAGGGTGAATTCGGCTGATTTCGGCGCGCCCGGCATCCTGCAGGGCAAGGAAGGCCTGGCATGACTCGATAAGCCAACGACTGGGGCCGAGATCGAGGCAGTGAAGGACGAAGATATCGACTTCAGCGACATCCCGGAGCTCGACGAGTCCTTCTCGCGCGAGGCCGCGTTGGTCGCGCCCGACCGCACGGAGCGCATCACGCTTCGAGTCAAGCGCTCGGTGCTCGATCATTTCCGGTCCCAAGGGAAGGGGTACCAGACACGCATCAACCACGTGCTCGAGAGCTACGTCCGGGCGCAGCGTGGATCGCACTGACCGGCCCTGCCTCCGTGTACTGGCGCTGCCGAGCTTGAGCGTTGCGACCCCATTCGTTTCGACCGTGGCGCCCTCTGCGCCGCAGCGCTTGGTATCCGGGCTTCGGGGTCAGACCCCATCCCTGTCGGCTTCCGGGGCAACACTCGCAGAATGCGCGAGAGCGCCCGCCACGTCCTGACTCGAGGAGACTGCGATGGCCCGGTCCGCCACCCAGGCGCATGAATCGACCCGCCAGGCCACCTATCAGGATGTGCTCGACGCACCCGCACACCAGGTCGCCGAGATCGTCAACGGAACGCTCCACACCCACCCGCGGCCGGCGGCGCCCCACGCGTTGGCGAGTTCGGCGCTTGGAGGCGACCTCCTGTATCCCTTTCAGTTCGGCCGCGGTGGACCAGGGGGGTGGTGGATCCTCGACGAGCCGGAGCTGCACTTGGGC
>JAJDVR010000172.1 GCA_022826025.1 Gemmatimonadota bacterium
GCCCTCGTGCCGGGCCATCAACGGGGCCGCCCGAGCGCCTGAGCCGAACCGAACGCGCGGCAACGATTGCCATCCCCCCGAAACACTACGTTGCGGGGAAGGGATTCCTCTCGGCCGCGGTGGAGAACATTTCACGGCAAACCTGGCGCAGCAGGGCGTCGTAGCTCAACACCCGCCCGGCGTTGAGCGAGAGCGCGCGCAGCAGCTCGAACTCGGTAGCCGTAAGCTCCACCGGGCGGCCCGCCACGGTGACGCGATGCTCGTCGTAGTGGATGGCAAGGTCTCCCACGGCGAAGGGCCTGGGTTCGGCCCGCCAGCGCAGCGCCGCCCCCACGCGCGCGACGAGCTCGGTCGGGGAGAAGGGCTTGACGATGTAGTCGGCGGCGCCGCTCGAAAGCGCCCTGGCGATGGTCTCGTCGCGTCCGTAGGCGGAGATGAAGATGACCGGCTGGTCGGCAAGCTGGGACATGCGCTGCATCAGTTCGATGCCGTCGGTGCCGGGCAGCATCAGGTCGAGCAGCACGAGATGGGGCCGCTCGGCGTCGATGAGGGCGGGCAGATCATGGTGATCGCCGGTCACCAGCGCGTCGTATCCCGCATCGGCAAGCGCCCCGCGAACGACGCGCAGCGCCTGCGGGTCGTCGTCCACGACCAGGATGCGCGGCCGCTCCCCTCCCGGCGGGAAGGGCGCGACCGTCCGGCCGCGCCCGGCTCCCGGCGCGCCGTCGCGGGCCACCGCGGCAACCGGGATCGTGAAGATGAAGCGGGCGCCCTGGCCGGGACCGCCGCTCTCGGCGCGGATGCGCCCGCCATGCGCTTCCACCAGCCCCTTGCAGATGGCGAGCCCGAGACCGCTGCCGCCGCCGACGCCGCGCTCCGCATCGTCGACACCGATGCGGGCGTGCTTGCGGAACAGGTGTGCAAGCTGTTCGGACGCGATGCCGCGGCCCTCGTCGTGGACCGCGACCGCGACATGGACCCCGTCGCGGGTCGCCTCGACGCGGATAGGGGAGCGCTCGGGAGAGTGCCGCGCGGCGTTGGCGAGAAGATTGTTCAGCACCTGCACGATTCGCCCCCTGTCGGCCATCACCGGGGGCAGGTCGGGCGCAAGGTCGATGAGAACGTCGTGGCCGGTGCCGCCGGAGACGAACGTGTTCCTGGCCCGGTCCACCAGGGCGGCCACCTCGGTGGGCTCCGGCGCGACCGAGAGGGTGCCCGAATCGATGCGTCCGGCATCGAGGAGGTCGCCGATCAGGGCGCGCATGTGATCGGCCTGCTCGACGATGATGTGGCTGAACGCGCGCATCTCCGCCCGTTCCAGGCTGAAGGAGGCTTCCACCAGCGTGGCGGCGGAGCCCTTGATCGCGCTCAGCGGCGTGCGCAGCTCGTGGCTCACCATTTCGAGGAACTCGGCGCGCTGGCGCTCCAGCTCCTGCAGGGGGGCCAGGTCCTGCACGGTAACGACCACCGACTCGACGGCCCCGTCCGAAGAGTGGATCGGCGTCACGTTGACCAGCGTGGTCACGCTCCGCCCCTCGGGGGTGGAGAGCACGATCTCCTCGGCCCGCACCGTCTGCGCGTCGCTCAGCACGCTCCCGAGCGGGAATCGGTCGAGGGCAATCTCGCGGCCGTCGGCGAAGTGGCAGGTCACGGCCCGCATGAGCTGCTCGTCCGACGCGCCCGGACTGCGCAAGCCCTCCATGAGCCGGCGCGCCTCGCGGTTGACCGAGACCGGATGGCCCGTCGGCACTTGGAACACCAGGACGCCAAACGGCGATGTCTCGACCAGCGCCTCGAGGCCGGCTCGGGCGCGCTGCTCGGCGCGATAGGTCCGCGCATTGGCGATCGCCGCCGCGGCCTGAGAGGCGAACAGCACCAGGAGCTCCTCGTCCTCGTCAGTGAACTCCCTCCCCCCCTCCTTCTCGCCGAGGAAGAAGTTGCCGATTTGCACATCGCGATGGCGCATCGGCGTGCCCTGGAAGGTGTTGATGAGCACCCCGTCCGTGGAGAAGCCGAGCGCCTCGACATAGGCGGGCATGTCCGCCACCCGCAGCGCAGACGGTAGATCCCGCAGCGCGTCGAAGACCTTCATGCTGTCGTTCCACGCCTCGAGCAGCCGTTCCTCCTCCAGCGTGAAGCCCGACATGACGACGTCCGAAAGCTCGCCTTCGTCGCCGATGGTGGTGATGACGGCGTAGCGGGCGGCGGTCAGCACACGGGCGCTTTCCGCGATTTCGCGCAGGACGGTGTCGAGGTCGAGGCTCGAGCCGACGCGCAGGCTCGCCGCGCCCAGCGCCGAGATGCGCTCGCGCAGCGCCTGGATCTCACCGTTGCGGTCGTCGTTCCCGGTCACCGGTCGGTTCTCATCCTGGCGGACGCCCGCAGCGAATGGACGGGCCGGGGTGCGGCGGTGCCGGAGCTGCGGCGACCGGCGCGGGTGGAACGCCGACAGCTCGCGCGCGGCGGCAGGTGGGAGAGGAGTGTTTACGTAACATTAATTTTTCGGGCCCATAATTTCCAGACATTTTACATAAATATCGTCAATATTCGGCCGGGGCGCGGTGTGCGCTTGGGGTCCGCCCCACCAGCATCGTGGGCTCGGGTTGGAGAAGACCGACATGCATGATGGAAACCTTCCTTCCGGCCTGGCAAGCGAGAGTCCTGCCCGGCCAAGGCTGGTTAACCGCGCCGAGGAGCCGTTCACCCGAGCAATCCGGGGGTTTGCCCGATGGTGCCGCCGGAGTCGGCACCGGAGCCTGTCCGAGCAGCGGACGGCGCTGGGCCCCAAGCTGCGAGGACGCTACGCCTGCTACGGACTCTCCGGGAGCGCGCTGCGGCACTGCACACCCTCATCGTCACCGCCACGCTCAACGACGTCGACCCGAGCATCGGGCTGGCTGAAACATGCAACCGTCGCCGCGTTCATTGTGCTTTCAGGCGACGCCGCCGCCTATCACGACCACCATTGGTGCTTCGGAGGGTCGAAATTCGTCGACCTGACGGATTGTGTTGTCTGGGAGGACAGAAACAAATACACCTATACGGCCAGAAACATCTGCGATGAGTATGTGAATTTGACCGTTTGCTGGACTGGCGATCGGCCAACCCATGGCCAGTACGTACCCGACAGCAACTATAAGTGTGACAAATCACATCCGATTCCCCCAGCCGCCTGGGCTGGAATGAAACCGGGCGAGGAGGTTCCACTTGCCAAGGGTGAATTTGTTTGGTGGGCATGGGAATGCAAGGAATGAACACAGCCGTGGCGACTTCCATACCATTGCCAACGCGAGCACACGGCATTGGCTGCGTGACTCAGGCAACTTGGTCTCCGGAACCTCGGAAGATCCGTCCTCAGCCAGCCGCGCTGCGGAGGCTCTGGCGCGCTGGATTCGGCGGAGATAGGCAATGACCCACCGCAAGACCTGCCGTGGTATTGACGAAGTGCCTTCGCCAGGGTCTGTCCTGTTGTTTCCCCCGAAACCGGTTTGTCGGAAGCTCCGAAGGGAGACCCCAGTGTCTCGACCTGGCGATTATCGGTTGACCCGCGACAGACGGTCGAGCGAGGCGCTCACGAGCAAGGAATCCGTCGGCGGCTTCGGGAGGTTCACGGCACGCACGCTTGCCGGCGCCCCTTCGTACCGCCCGAATCCGATGGCTTGTTCCCGCAATGCAGTCACCCCGCAGGTTCGACCGACAGCTCTTGCGTCTCCTTTTGTCTTGGAACCACGGTACGTTTGTCGTCAGGAGGTGCAGTTGCGATGCCGGCGGGCCGCCAGACGTGCGAAAATGCGCGCCCGGATGACCATCCAAGCCGAGCGAGTCGACCCGAAGAATGGCCGTGACCACCAAGTCTTATGTCACCGCCACCCGCAACCGCGCCCGAGTCGTATCGCTGGCGCAACCTATTCGCTTTCCGCCATCCTCGGCTGCAAACCGGAGGCCGACACCCGTACATCACTGACGAAGTTCCCGGCACCACGCACCGACTGGGAGTTACATCCTCGGATGACGTGGCCGACGATCATCGCCCATCCCAACGGCCAGAAACCCACAAACCAAGAGCCGACCTACGGCCATGGCCAACGTAAGCCTCTTTCCGAGGCAGTGCTCTCACGGAATCACATACGTATTCTCCACCTGCCGAGGACCACAAAGTGACCAATAAAATCGATGTCGCAATAGTGACCCTGCTTCTGGGGACGATAATTGCTGCCGCGAGTTGGTTGACCAAGTATACTGTCGAGGAAATCCTAACCGTTCCTACGCTGGAGTATAGTTTTGATCATGACGCTCGTAGCGACCAATGTACAGAAGAATTTTCTAAGCTCACTATCACTAATCTCTCTCGGACCAAGAAATTCCTGAAATTAAATTTCATTCTGCGACTTCCCAATAACGAATCCAGTAAATTCATCGATACACGGATGCGCGCCGTATCCCCCGCCTACGTCTCACGCGAGTCCCCAACAAAATCACCTA
>JAJDVR010000021.1 GCA_022826025.1 Gemmatimonadota bacterium
CCAACTCTGGCCAGGGCTGCGACCGAAGGGCGACGGGTCCAGCACCGACCGCAGTCCGCAGGACGCCTTTCGGCATGCGCTGCTCTTGCACATCGCCTTACAGGGCGCGCCGATCTCGACGACGAGGAGCAGGCCATGAACAGCGTTCGCGCTCGGCGCCATCGTGTCTGCCGGGGGCTTGCTTTGTGGCGCGGGATCGGGGTGGACTTCGCGCTTGCCGTCGGCGGAACCGGGGTCGTCTGCATCCTGCGCCGGATCATCAACCTTTTCACGAGAAAGGTGAGTGATCCGGTCTGCTGACCAAGGGGGAGGACGTGACGAAGCGAGGCAGGCAATGAGGGGGCAGAAGCCCGTGTGGTGGGCATGGCACTCCGAACAAAGCTCGGGTTTACCACACCAGCTACGACTGCAAGCCCGGCAAACGCATCAACCCGAAGCATCTGCGCCCGGGGTCCGGTGGCAGGCTACGGTGCCGGATTTGCAGGGAGCATTGGAAGCGAGACAACGAGCGGATCCTGGAAGAGCAATGACGAAGCATCTGGCGCGCGTGATCGCCATCATCGTCGGGGGCGTCGTCGCGGAGGTCACCGGCTGGTCGTGGCGGGTGTTCCTCCCGCTCGCGGTAGCGGCCTTCCTCGTGGCATGGGTGGCAGAACTAGTGACCAGGAGAAGGAGGGTGAACAGGTGACCGGATGGAGGCAGAGAGAGCTGCCGCCTCCGCCAAGAAAGCCGCCTCTCTCACGCAAGCCGCCCCGACCACCCAAGCCCACGACCAGCGGGGCGCGGTGGTCATCGCCGGGACTGCCGACGACGAGTATTCGGCCACGCGGGCCAGAGGCGTAGAATCCGCCGCGCGGGAGCGCTCCAACGGACGGCCTGCGCCCTGTACGATGCCGCACTGCGGTGTGAAGACGACGCGGGGGGGCGATTCACACTTCGACCCTCTGGCGACTCACACCGGAACTAGCGCTTATCCGCAGGCACGGCAACGCTTTGCGGCACCGACGCCGGGTGCGCGATGGCGCACCGGCGACAGGTGCCGTGGCGGGAGCGACCCCAACTGCAAACGGCTCGTTATGAGGGCCGAACGCGCCGTTGGGTGAAGGGCCGCGGGCAGCGAGGCAGAGCGCGCCGCGTGGCACGCCAAGGCGTCGCTCCGCTGACTTGACGCTGTCGGATCTGGTGCTGTGGTCGGCCGTCGAGGCGGTCGAGGTCGTCGCCTAACTGGCCGCCATCGGTAGCGGCTTGGCCGGCCCGTTGAAACATGATCGTTACGGAGGTTGTAGTGCCCGCCGTGCGAATCGTCCGACCGATCGGCCCGCCAGCCGTGGAGCCACGGGCGGTACACGGCGGCAGCGCCGGGCAACGGAGGCAGTTCGCCGGAGTCGGGTTGGACGGTAGTCCGCGCTCCGACTTGGAGCCGTACTGGAGCGCGCAAACGACATGGGGGTTCGATGCGCACTTCGGTCGTCCGGCGATGCGCAGCGGCGTTTCCGTCCATCCGCTGGCGCGGGAACGTCTTTCGGCCTCGCCGCCCCGTTCGCTCGTGGCGCACGGGGCGCTCGGGCCGTGACGCTAGCGACCCCCCTCGCCAAGGGCTCGGTACGGGTTCGAGGCCGGGCATGCTTGCGCACCCCCACCCCCGACCCCTTCGGGTCGCTACCGCACCAGCAATCCCTGGCGGGAAGGCCCGTTCAGCGCCGCTTCGAGGCGGCGGAGGACCCGTTGGCCGACCGGCTGGCCGCCGGGCCGTCCGGTATCGACGACCAAGGCCGGGGCGCGGTGGGTGCGGGCGGCAGCCACGCCCCGTCCGGTTCTCCGAACCGTGACCCGCTCCCCTGTACTACGCGGTTGCGGTCGTCCGGGTTTCGCCTCGGCGTCGGAGCGGGTCGAACGTTCGAGAGACGCCACCGGGCACGCTTGGCGGGTCGAGGCAACGCTCACGCGGGTCGTCCAGAACAACGGGGCTGGGGTGAGCTGCCTGGTCGCAGACCGCCGCGGGACGGCGCACCCGGCCACGGCTCGAGAGGAGGAAACGCGCTCGGAGGGCGATTGCGGAGGAACTACATGAGAAATTGTAAGCGACTATATAACAACAGGTTACTACATATCTTGTGAATCATGTATCACTCCAAATATGCAGATGTGAGCGGGATTGTATGCTACGGTATCGGAGGTCAGCGGACGATCTTCGGCAACCGACGGTGTGCCAAGCGGCCCGCACGGGGGGCTCAGCGAACCTCGGTCGGGAGCCTCCGCACCACCACGCTCGCCACATCGAAATCGTCCAACTCGATGTACGCCGCCAGCCCGTCCGGGCCGAAGGCGTCCGGCATCGCGGTCGCGTCGGTCGAGTAGGTGCCTACGTACTCCCCATCGGAAGTTACGACATCGATTGGTCCGTCGCTCTCCGGGTACTCGCCCCGGCGTTGCACCCAAATGCGGCCGTTCCATGCAGTGGCGAGCCCGCGGAGCACGGGCACTTCGTGGTAGTACCTCTCCTCAATCTGGAAGGATGACTGCGTCGGAGGACCAGGATTGGGATTGGCGCCACTTCCACCCTCGCGCACAACCATCATTCGGCTGCCCGAGACCTGCCCCATGCCCGCGTCTCTCCGAGCTGCCGCCCGCCGCTCCGCGTACTCCCTTTCGACTTCGGGCGTCACGGGCTCGGGCCGGAAGGGCCGCCGGATGATTCGAGCAACTTCCGTCGCACCGGGCGGGGTGATCTTGAGCGTATAGGTCGAGGAATCGGAGTGAACGATCCCTCCGTCCGGGAACACACCCACGAGCATCTCGGGCTCGAAAACCGTGGGCATGGACATATTTCGCAGCATTTCCCGAACTTGGGCGGGCACGTTGTTAGGTGCGAGATCAGTTATTTCGCTCCGCGTGGGCAGCCATCCGTGAACCATGGTGTCCGCCTGCATGGTCTCACCTCCGAGTCCGACGCGCATGACCGGACGGGACGTGGGCGGAGTCACGGGACCGGCACCTGCGCCCCTGATGGTGACGCCCGGTCCCCCGAAGGCCCCGGCGAACACGCCCGCCCCACGGGGATCGGGCAGAATCTCCCCCAAGACCGACATTCCCGCGAGGTCGTCGCCGACGCGGACCATGCGGATCAAGCCACCGGAGGCATCTAGGAGTTGGAAGGCGCGGTGGCCGATGTCGCTCACCACCACGGTTCCATCGTGCAACACCGCGAACCCGTTTGGCCGGTTGAATTCACCGGGACCTCCGCCCGAGGATCCGAACTCGCGCAAGAAACCTCCGTCGGCATCGAACACCAAGACCCGCAGACTCCCGGACCCGAGCAATCCGGAGGTGCCGTCGAAGACGTAGAGGTTCCCATCGGCGTCGAAGGCCACCTCGGAGACCTCGGCGAACATCTCCCAGGACTCGCCGTCGAGGACACCGACCCGGTAGACCTCCTCGAACGCGGCGTCGATGGGCCGGTCCCGGCCCGTGACTTCGACGATTTCCTGAGCGGGGAGAACGGGGGGCGCGCCAAGGGCGGCCATGAGGGCAAAAGAGATGGGAACGAACCTGGGCTGCATCGTGATTCTCTCCAGTAGGTCGGATGTGGGAGTTGCGGCGGACAACGAGCGATGCTGCCAGTTGGACGCCCTGCCCCGGCAGGAGGGTTGTCCGATATAGTGGACGGCCGTCCAGCAGGAGGGATGCTTGGCCCGGGCAGGCTGACGGATACCGCCGCTGCTTGCGGCAAGCTGTGCCGCCGCGGTCGGAACAGTTGTGGCGATTCGCATTTGCGTCCCCCGGTCAGTCGAGCACCTGACGGCGCTACCGCCATCCCCTTTGACCGTCACCAAGGTCCCACGGGTTCACCGACCGCCGTCGGAAGTCGCGTTCCCCCGCCGCGCGGGACTTAGCCTGCACCCCCATTCGGCCTTCGACGCTCGGCAATCAAGGTGACTGATATCGTACCAATCGATACCCCGAGGCGCGATTCCGTCGGGTCCCGGTTGCCGTTCGACCAAGACCGCCAAAGTGTTTTGGAATAGGTCGAAGCCCATCGCGCGGTCACGCACTCTGACGGAGCCGGCGTACTCGGTGCCAATCCAGATTTCGAAGTAGGAGAAGGTGTCGCGGTCGAGCGTGGTCGCCACCCACAACCGATCCCTTGAATCAAATACCAACGTGCGCGGCACGTTGAACCACCGTTTGGGTTCTTCACGGAATGTCTCGACGTAGGGAGCCGCCGCCGACCTCGGCATGGGCATCCTGCCTCCAAGTCTCCTCAGCCCCTCCGCAAAGTCCTCAACATCACGCTCGCTCGGGAGTTCGTCCCGATAGGCTGGAGACGCGACCACGGTCGCGGCGTCGGCGTCATTGGCGTCAAGAAAGACCAACTCTCTGCGACATGCCCAGAACACATATCCTTCCACCGGTCGAGGCACGCCGTGGAACAACCCGCCGCACTCGGTATCGGCGATCCCGTTCATGCCACCGCGCGTCCAAGTGACCTCGCCCGAATTGATGTCCACCTCCGAGTAGATCCGCGGCAAGACCGAGTCTCCCGGGGAAGACGCCATCATATCGACCTCGTACCCGAATAGGGTTGCCTGTCGAATTCCGTCGGCGAGGTACATCGGAGGGAAGGCAACCTCCGATACGCGGTCGCCTGTGGCGTCGAAGATCGTCAACCGGTTTAGCCTACCGTCCACGGCACCCAAACGGCCAGGCGAAACACGAGCCACCAAACGGAGACCACGGAACTCCCCTGGGCCATCCCCCTCCTTACCGAATGCGACAACCTCTTCGCCGTCACGCCTGCCACAGACCACGCGAAACTCGAACGAGTCGACTACACAAGCCGTCTCTTCGTCAGCGAGGGCGATGCTCTTGCTGACGCTCAGCGGTGCCGGGGACGCCGCTGCGGGGAACAACGCGAGCGGCGCGGGCGCGACGTTGTGCGTCGGTTCGTTCTGGCACGCGGTCGCAGCCATCAGTAATGAGCACGAGGTGGCGGTCAGGACGGCGCATCGGCTGGCCGTACCGAGCAGCGTGCGCCGATCTCTGATCGGCATCGGGGCGGCGCGCATCTCAGCGAAAGACAATCAGCAGCTCGTAGACCGTGGGGTTGAGCAACTGCATCGCCGGATGATCGGACGGGTATGAAGAACTGCCCCACACCTGGTTGGCCGCCTGAGTCCATTCCGGATCATCGCCAAACCCCTCCGCAGGCGCCAGGCGCGTAAAGATTCGACACCGCTCGCCGGGTGATGCTTCCAATTGGCCGCCCTCCCACGAAACCACCGTGCCCGAATAGTCCCAGCCGAAGCCGGTCAACTCAAACGGACGCCCGTTGATCTCCGCCACGGAGTGCAGGTCGAGGCCGACTCTGAGTCCTTGTGGCGTCGCCCAGGAGCTCCCAGCATTCTGGACTCGCACACGGGCGGGCGAGCGCGAATTCAGCGTGTCCCTCCAAGTTACCTCGACACGATTCTCCGTGTCGCCGAAGATGATGGCTCCCGGCTCATAGAGGCCTTCGCCAACGTGTACGTCGGCTGAGACAACATTGGCCTCACCGAACGCCGCAGCCAAGCTTTCCAGAGTGGTCTCGGGACCGAACACCTGTCCACATCCAAAGACGAGAGGCTGCTGGGAGTCCGCCTCGCCGAACACTTGGGTTCCCCCGGTTCGGCGCGACATCTCCTCTAGCGTTCCCGAGTGTGCATCGGTCACGACCTCCGCTCCGCCCTGACCCGCGGCCCCGGCCATCGGGAGTACGCTTGGAACCGGGAAAGCCGATAATCCCGCCATGAGCGCGACTGCGAGACCCGGGGTCCTCCTCGCGGCGAGTCGCCACAGCGGAGCCTTCGTCCTCATCGCTTCTCCTTCACCCATGTCCGTCTTCCCCAACGCGAGCGACCACATCAAGCTGGAGTGGGCTTCCGCATCGCGCCAATCCAGCTGGTGCCGATGCCCAGTCAACGATCGGTCGAGGGTTGCCGTGCCGACCGCTGACGGGGATGCTTTACTACTCCTGCGGGACACGGGTCGGCCGCGCCTTGGGCTTGACGGAAGGCTCTCGCATGAACGTAAGTTATTGCCATGCAAGAACAAGAATCGGCCACGCCTCGGACGAGGGAGAGGGGATGACCAAAGCGGACCTTGTTGAGCGGGTTGCCGAGGTCGGCCCGCGGCTCACCAAGAAGGACTGCGGGCTGGTGGTCGAAGCATTTCTCGCCTCGGTCCAAGACGCGCTCGCGCGAGGCGAAGGCATCGAGATCAGGGGGTTCGGCACGTTCAAGGTGCGCCACCGCAAGGGCCCGCACGGCCCGCAACCCCCGAACCGGGGAGCCGGTCGAGGTTCCACCCCGTAGCGCGCCGGTCTTCCAGCCTTCGAGCCTCTTCCGTGCCCAGGTGGACCGAACGGTGTCCCATCTGGCGGGTGGACCTGCGAACGGAACCGGCGGGGCTGGCGTGTAACCGATCCCGCTCGCCGAACGATTACCGGCTCGGTCCGTAATCGCGGTCCAGACCGCGCGGCGGCCTTATCTCCAGCCGCCGCCGCGATACGTCTCGCCGTGCGTCTCGGAGCCATCGGTCAAGCGCGTCACCTGCCCGCTCAGCCGCTCGACCTGCTTCTTCAAGGTTGCACTCTGAGCGCTCTGCCGCTCGACCCGCCGCCGCAAGGCTTCGACCTGCTCGTGCAAGGCTTCTGCCTGTTCGGATTGCCGCTGCCGTTCCGTGCCGTACTGCTCGGACAACCTCTTCAAGGCCTCCGTCAACTGCGCCTCCAACTCTGTCATACAGCCTCCTCACTCTCTTGACTGCTTTGCGGCAGGCCGCTCGCGCCAAGTCCAGCGCGGTTTGTCCAGCGTCCCCGCCGACAGCGCCACGGCCTGCTCTTCTTCGATCTTCGGCAGCCCGGTCCTCCAAGCGTCCACCTTCATCCGGGCGAGCGTCTGCCGGGTCTCCTCGATGTCGAAGTCCAGTTCCGCCACCGTCTCGGTCTGACTCTGGATGCCCGTCCACGACCACCGCGTCGTCGCCCAACCTCCGGCGCAGATGCCGATTCAGAGGCTCAGGCCGACCGCCAGCGACCGGAGCCAAGCCCTCGGCAGCAGCGCGCGCATCCGCCCGGTCGCTGCCTCCGTATCGCGCTCGATGGTACGCGGTGCGTTCCTCGCGGCGCGCCGCGAGTTCCCGACGGGCCGCGCGGGCTCGCTCGCGGTCACCTCCCCGATCTCCCGGCGCTCGCTCCCCCGCCGTCTCCGCGTCCGCCCGGTCAAGTCGTTCGGGCTGGAAGTCAAAGGCGTACAGTCGTCCCTTCAGCCGCCAGCGGTCCCTGGTCTCGGGGTCCATCGCGGTCAGGTACTCCTTCCCTTGCCTCGGCACTTCAAGGCCCGCTTCACGCAGCGCGGCGACGACATCGAAGCGGTCCTTCACCGCGCCGTGCTCGACGCGCTGGAGCAGGTAGTCCCGGATCAGGTCGCGGGGTGAGGATTCGAGCCTGAGGCCCGCCCGCAGCCGGGTCGCCTCGATGTAGGCGCGGTGGCCCGGTTGCTGCACCCTGGCCCGCGCCGGATCGTCCGGGCGAGCCCAGCCGTGTTCGTGGTTGAAGGCGTCCCGGAGCGGATCGAACGTCCTCCGCCAGCCCGGTGGGGCAATGTT
>JAJDVR010000269.1 GCA_022826025.1 Gemmatimonadota bacterium
CCCTTCATCGACCTGGACCGGGTGGGCATCTACGGGCACTCGGGCGGCGGGTTCGCCTCCACCGACGCGATCCTGCGCTTCCCGGAGTTCTTCAAGGTCGCCGTTTCAGGGGCCGGCAATCATGACAACCGGAGCTACAACATCTACTGGGCCGAGAAGTACCAGGGGGTCATGGAGGAGGACTCGACGGGCACGGACAACTTCGAGTCGTCGGCGAACAAGACCTACGCCGCGAACCTCGAAGGCAAGCTGCTGCTGATGCACGGAGACATGGACGACAACGTTCATCCCGCGATGACCGTCCAGGTGATCGACGAGCTCATCAAGGCCAACCGCGACTTCGACCTGATCTGGGCGCCTGACCGTGCCCACGGCCTCAACGAGCCCTACTTCATCCGCCGCCGCTGGGATTACTTCGTGCGCCACATGCTGGGGGCGGAACCCCCGCCGCAGTACGAGATCGTGAGGCCGGAGGGGTAGAGATGACGATCTGCCGGAATGGCGCGCGCGCGGCGTTGGCGGGCATGGCGGCGTTGGCGGGCGTGGCCGTGGCGTGCATGCCGGCCGGGTACACGTCCGAGACACCGGTGATCTTCGTGATGCACGGCAACTCCAGAACCGGCCAGTCCTACTTCGACGTCTGGGAAGAGCACGCAATCAGCCGCGGATTCCTTCTCGTGGTCCCCGAGTTCAACGAGGCCGGCTACCCGGGGAGCAGGTCGTACAACCTGGGGAACATCTTTCCGGGAGAGGCGCCGACGACGCGCAATCCCGCTTCCGCCTGGACCTACACCGCGATCGAGCATCTTTTCGACGCCGTGCGCGCCGCGGCGGGCAGTACCCGTACCGCATTCCGAATCTACGGGCACTCCGCAGGCAGCCAGTTCGTGCACCG
The DNA here is from genome assembly GCA_022826025.1 of Gemmatimonadota bacterium. Lineage (GTDB taxonomy): Bacteria > Gemmatimonadota > Gemmatimonadetes > Longimicrobiales > Gaopeijiaceae > BD2-11. The sequence continues at coordinate 896 of JAJDVR010000269.1, forward strand.
GTTCCTGATGACCCGCCCGGACGCGCCCGTCGAACGGGCGGTGGCGGCCAACGCCGGCTGGTACACCCTGCCTTCCGACACGGCGCGCTGGCCCTACGGATTGGGTGATTCCGGCTTCGACGTGTCCGGCTTCGCGGTGCGGTTCCAGCTCGCGGCCACACCTTCTACGGAGCCGCCAGGGCGGCGGCTCAATCCCTCGGGGTCCCCTTTGCCTGGACGCTCGACACGGTTCCGGGCGCGGGTCACAGCAACCGGATGATGGCGCCGCGCGCGGCCGAGATCCTCACCGAACGAGACGGAGGATGACCCCTCCGGAGCCAACCGCGGGCCCCAGAGCGGCGTTCAGAGGACTCCGCTTGTCTAGCCGCGTCGGGCCGGCGGCAGATCCTCCACCAGCTGGACCATGCGCTCGAGCTGGCTCTCGTCCGGGAGCCGGCCCATTCCGCCGCCCAGGTTGTCGATCATGTGCTCCGGGCGGCTGGTGGCGGGGGTGACACAGGTCACCGCCGGGTGCGCGACGGTGAACTTGAGGAAGAACTGCGCCCAGCTGTGCGCGTCGAACTCGGCGGCCCACTCGGGCACGTCGCGCCCGCTCACCCGGTTCCAGAGACGGGTGCGGCCGAAGGGGGCGTAGACGAGCACGCCGATGCCGAGTTCCTGCGCGAGCGGCAGGATCATGTCGGCCGAGGCGCGGTTGTCGACCGCGTAGTCCACCCCGATGAAGTCGATGGGCTCGTTGCGCATCACCGCGGCGAGGTCCGGATAGCGCCGCTCGCTGGTGCTGGTGATGCCGATGTAGCGCACCCGGCCCGCGGCCTTCTCCTCCGCGAGGATGCCGAGCTGGGTGGGCGGATCGCCCAGGTTGTGCACCTGGATCAGGTCGATGACCGGCAGCTGGAAGCGGTCGAAGGAGCGCTGGATCTGCGCCCGTGCCGCCGCCGGATCGGCTCCGCCGCCGCCGCGTCCGGCCACGTTGACCTTGGTGGCCCAGAAGATCCGGTTCTGGATGCCGAGTTCGTTGGCGACGTCGCCGGCCACCTGCTCCGAGGCCCCGTACCCCGGAGCGGTATCGAACACGGTGCCACCGTTGTCCACGAAGGTCTGCAGAACAGCGCTTATGGCGCTCACGTCCTCGCTGCGCGCCACGCGCGAGAAGGTGGCGGAACTGCCGAGGCCGACCACCGGGATCGTCTCGTCGGTGCCCGGAATGGCCCGGGCCATGACTTCCTGGCGCGCCAGCGACGCCAGCAGATCGGGAGTGAGTGCGAGCGCGGCACCGCCGCCCGCCGTGAGCCTGAGCCAGTCGCGTCGTGTGAGCGTCATCTTCCTCTCCTGGACATCGCTTGTGTTGCGGACATTACCTGCTTCGCGGCCAGACGCCTGCGGAATGAGGCGCGGGCCCTTCCCCCGCATGGACAACCGGGGCGGCCTTACCGCTGAAATCACGTCAGGGCCGACCGCGCCCGCGACACGCATGGATGCGGCGGCCGGGAGCATCGCCTCCCGACCCGTCGGCAGCCGTTTACGCGACCGCCTGCACGGCCTCAACGATCTCGTCAAAGTGCGGCAGCACCCCCGGATTCTCCGCAACCCACGCGTAGGTGACGCGCCCCTCTCCGTCGACGACGAAGACCGAGCGCCGGGCCACGCCGCGCAACCCGATGAGTTCGCCCTGCAGGACCCCATATGCGGCCACGGCTTCCTTGTTGAAGTCCGAGAGGATGGGAAATGGCGCCCCCATCTCCTCGCCCCACTTCTGATTGACGAAGGGGGAGTCCACGCTGATGCCGACGACGTCGGCGCCGAGCTCGCCCCACTGGCCCCAGTGCTCGGCGACGTGGCAGAACTCGGCCGTGCAGGTGCTGGTGAAGGCCAGCGGCACGAACATGAGCACGACGGGCCGGCCCCGGTGCTCGGAAAGCGTGAAGTTCGCCTCGCCGGGAGGGGCGAACACGGTGAAATCGGGCGCATCGGCGCCCACGCGGATGGCTGTCATGGGGTCGTCACCTTTCGTGTTGAGCCGCGTGGCGGCGTATCGGGTCGCGGCCTGCGTCGTCTCGTGATGCAGCCGATGTTGTGCGGGGCTGCGGCTGGCGTCTTGCGGGTCGCGAAACGCGCCCGTTGAATCGACGTAGGATCGAGGCAAGATTGTTGAGCCCGATAATCGAGTCAACGATCGAGCCGCGCGAGAGCCGGCTTCCCGATCCCGAAATCCACCCCCGACATCCCGAGAGGAATCCAGTCATGTCCGACACCGCAGCTGCGACATCCGCCGAGAGCACGGCGACCACCCCCACCGGTCGATTCTGCTGGCACGAACTGCTTACCAGCGACCCCGAAGCCGCGGCCGCCTTCTACGGTGAAGTGATCGGCTGGGGCATGGGCGAGTGGGGAGAAGGCGAGACCGAGACCCCGTATCATCTGTGGATGAACCAGGGCGTGCCGGTCGGCGGGCTCATGGCACTCCCGGAGCATCTCACGAGCGCGGGCGTGCCGCCGCACTGGCTGCTCTACGTGTCGACGCCGGACGCCGACGCGTGCGCCGCGAAGGCCGAGAGCCTGGGCGGCAGCGTTCTGGAGATGGTCGATGTCGACCAGGTCGGGCGCATGGCCGTGCTCAAGGATCCGCTGGACGCGGTCTTCATCGCCTATCAGCCCTCCGACGTGACGCCCGGGCACGACGAACCCGCAGAACTGGGCGAGTTCTCGTGGCGCGAGCTGGCGACCACCGACTGGGAGGCGGCCTGGGCGTTCTATTCGGAGCTGTTCGGCTGGCAGGAAGCGGACCGGATGGACATGGGGGAGGCGGGCATCTACCAGATGTTCCACCGCGGCGCGCACCCTCTCGGCGGCTTCTACAACCGGCCTCCCGAGATGCCCGTGTCCGCGTGGCTGAACTACGTCCGCGTACCGGATGCCTTCGCCGCGGCGAAGAAGGTCACTGAACTGGGCGGGACGGTGCTCAACGGACCCATGGAGGTGCCGGGGGGCGGGTTTATAGCCCAGTGCATGGACGCGCAGGGAGCGGCCTTCGCGGTACACTCCGAGCCGGAGGACATGGGGCGGGAGTAGCTACCGGTTGCTCACCCCCGAACTCCGCGCCGGCGGGCGGCACTCCGGCCACTGCGCGCCCTCCGGCATCGCCCGCTGGTCCCGCGGCATCATCTCCGGATCCTCCGAGGCCAGATAGGCGAACAGCGCGGTCATGACCGCGTCGTCCCTCAGGTCCTCGAAGACAATCTTGTCGAAGGTGTCGCGGTTGGTGTGCCAGGTGTAGATGCTCGTGTCCCAGCGGTTGTCGGCGATGGACCTCTCGGTGCGCCCGTCGCCCACGTGAAAGCTGAAGGCCGGCACGCCCGCGCACAGGAAGGAGGCGTGGTCGGTCCCGCCGGACTCGGGCATCCCCGGGATCTCGAGCGTGACCAGGTCCGACAACTCGCCCGGGATCTGCGCCAGCCACTCGCCGAAGCGCGCCGCGGCACCGGCGAACCCCTGCATGGGGATGAAGGTGACCGGGCCGTTGCCGTGGTCGACGTTGAACACCGTGTGGGTGCGCTCGAGGATCTCGGGATTGTCCTCGACGAAGGCGCGCGAGCCGTTCAGGCCCTGCTCCTCCCCGTTCCAGAGGGCGCCGATGATGGTACGCCGCGGGTTGGGAACCGCGCTCTTCAGGATGCGCATCGCCTCCATGATGGCGACCGCCCCGGTGCCGTTGTCGAGCGCGCCGTCCGAGCCGTCCCAGGAGTCGAAGTGGCCCCCGAGGATGACGTACTCCTCGGGTTCGGCGCTGCCGGGGATCACGGCGAAGGCGTTGAAGACCGGCACCTCTCCCAGGAAACGCGCCTGGGCGTCGACGCGCAGCACCGGCCCCTGATCGTTCTCGGCCAGCCGGTACAGGAGCCCGTACGCTTCGCAGCTCAGGTCCAGGACCGGTGCCCGGTCCGCGCGGGTGCCGAAGATCTTGGTGACGCCCCAGCCCTCGGACCACTGCGAGCGGATGATCCCGGCGGGTCCGGCCGTGTTCAGCGCTTCCGGCAGCGAGCGCGCGTCGAAACCCGTGTTCCCCACGCGTTCGCTCCACTCGGCGATTGAGCGCTCGCGCTCCGCGGCCATGCGCGCCACCGTCTCGGGCCGCGAGAACCACTCCAGGTTGTCGGGCGAGCGGCAACTCGGCTCCGGGCGCGAGATGAGCACGAACTTGCCGCGCACCTCCGGCAGCGATGCCTCGAAGGCTCCAAGGCTGCCCGCGTCCGCCAGAATCACCACCTCCCCCTCGACGGGCCCGTCCGTGGCCGGGCTCCACGCGGCCGCCATGCCCTCGAGCGAGCGCACGCGCGGGGCGATGAGATCGATGTGCGTGATCCCCCGCTCCCAACCGCGCCACGTCCCGTACTGCTCCTTGTACGCCTCGATGCCCCACTCCGCGTACTTCGCCAGCGCCCAGTCGTTGGCGCCGGCCATGGCGGGCGAACCCGTCAGGCGCGGCCCGATGGAGTCCATCATCACCTGGCCGAGCTCGTAGACCTGCGAGCGCTCGACGCCCTCCTCCCAGATCGCCCGGATGACCGGGTCGTCGGAGGGAAAGGACTGTGCGGTCAACGCCCGCGCGCGCACCGGTTCAAGGGGCAACGTCATGGAGGTGAGGAACGCGAGAACAAAGGCGATTACAACTCGAACCAGGGGCCTCATGGATCGCTCCGCGATAGGGATTGGACCTGCCACGTCCGATACTATAGAGTCCACACGGCCCCAAGACACTGGACACGGGATGCCACGCCACGACGACCCACTCTGCCCAACCTCGAGGAAGACACCCGATGCACACGATGAACAAGGACTGGTGGCCGAACCAGTTGAACCTGAAGCCGCTCGGACGCCACGCTCGCTCGACCGATCCCATGGGCGAGGATTTCGACTACGCCGAGGAGTTCAAGTCGCTCGACCTGGAGGCCCTGAGGAAGGACCTCTTCGAGCTGATGACCACGTCGCAGGACTGGTGGCCGGCCGACTACGGCCACTACGGGCCGCTCTTCATCCGCATGGCGTGGCACAGCGCGGGCACGTACCGCATCAGCGACGGCCGCGGCGGCGGGGGCGCCGGCACCCAGCGCTTCGCGCCCCTCAACAGTTGGCCCGACAACGCCCACCTCGACAAGGCGCGCCGGCTGCTCTGGCCCATCAAGCAGAAGTACGGCCGCAAGCTCTCCTGGGCCGACCTGATGATCTTCGCCGGCAACTGCGCCCTGGAGTCGATGGGCTTCAGGACGATGGGCTTCGGCGGAGGCCGCGAGGACGTGTGGGAGCCGGAGGACATCGACTGGGGAGCCGAGGACACCTGGCTCGGGGATGAGCGCTACAAGGGCGACCGCGAACTCGACGAGCCCTTCGGCGCGGTGCAGATGGGCCTCATCTACGTGAATCCGGAAGGGCCCAACGGCAAGCCGGATCCTGTCGCGGCGGCGCGGGACATCCGCGAGACCTTCCGGCGCATGGCGATGAACGACGAAGAGACCGTCGCGCTCATCGTCGGCGGGCACACCTTCGGCAAGGCGCACGGCGCGGCGGATGCGGGACGCTACGTCGGTCCTGAGCCGGAGGGCGCCGAACTGGAGGAGCAGGGGCTGGGTTGGAAGACCAGCTACGGCACCGGCAAGGGCGCCGATTCCGTCACCAGCGGGATCGAGGGTGCCTGGACAACGAACCCGGTGAAGTGGGACAACAACTTCCTGGAGAACCTGCACGGCTACGAGTGGGAGCAGGTGAGGAGTCCCGCCGGCGCGGCGCAGTGGACCCCGAAGGACGGCGCCGGCGTGGGCACCGTGCCGGATGCGCACGATCCGTCGAAAACGCACGCACCCATGATGCTGACGACGGATCTCTCGCTGAGGATGGACCCCGCCTATGCGGCCATCGCCAGGCGCTTCATGGAGAACCCCGAGGAGCTGGCGGACGCGTTCGCGCGTGCCTGGTACAAGCTGACGCACCGCGACATGGGGCCGGTGGCGCGGTATCTGGGGGCCGAGGTCCCGGCCGAGCCGCAGCTGTGGCAGGATCCCGTGCCCGATGTCGACCATGAACTGATCGACGCGCGGGACATTGCGGAGCTCAAGGCGCGAGTCCTCACGTCCGGGGTGTCCGTCTCCCGGCTGGTCTCGACCGCCTGGGCATCGGCGTCGACCTTCCGCGGCACCGACAAGCGCGGCGGGGCGAACGGCGCGCGCATTCGGCTGGCACCGCAGAGCAACTGGGAGGTCAACGAGCCTGCCGAGTTGGCGAACGTGCTCGAGGTGCTGGAGGGAATCCAGAGCGACTTCAACGCGTCGCAGGCCGGCGGGAAGAAGGTCTCGCTCGCCGACCTGATCGTGCTGGGTGGGTGCGCGGCGGTCGAGCAGGCGGCCAGGGACGCCGGGCACGACGTGCAGGTGCCGTTCTCGCCGGGGCGCACGGACGCGACGGCGGAACAGACCGACGCGGAGTCGTTCGGCGTGCTCGAACCCGGAGTTGACGGGTTCCGCAACTTCGCCGGAAACGGCAACGGGAGACCGGCGGTGGAGCTGCTGGTGGACCGGGCGGACCTGCTGACCCTGACGGCGCCGGAGATGACGGCGCTGGTCGGCGGGCTGCGCGTCCTGAACGCCAACTCGGGGGCTTCCGAGCTGGGCGTTTTCACCGATCGGCCGGGCACGCTCACCAACGACTTCTTCGTGAACCTGCTCGACATGGGTGTCGAATGGCAGGCGTCCGAGGGTTCCGACGACCAGTTCGAAGGGCGTGATCGCGGGACCGGTGAAGTGAGATGGACCGCCACCGGCGTCGACCTCGTCTTCGGTTCGAACTCCGAGCTGCGTGCGTTCGCGGAGATCTACGCGTGCGACGACGGGCAGGAAGCCTTCGTGCGCGACTTCGTGCGGGCGTGGAACAAGGTGATGAACCTGGATCGCTTCGATCTGGGGTGATTGTTGACGGGTGCGGCCGGAGGCTCGCCCGAACCCGGACTCTCCATGCGTCTTGAAGGCAAGCGTGCTCTGGTCACCGGCGGGTCGCGGGGCATCGGCCGGGCCATCGCCCTCGGAATGGCTCGTGAGGGCACGGACGTAGCGGTCAACTATCGGCGCAGTCACGCGGATGCGGAGAGCGCCGTTCGCGAGATCGAGCGAATGGGGCGGCGCGCGCTGGCCGTGCAGGGCTCCACGGACTCGGCGTCGGATGTCGAGCGCTTCGTCGCCCGGGCTCACGACTTCCTGGGCGGCATCGACGTCCTCGTCAACAACGCCGGCATCCTGAAGCGCACGCCCCTCCTCGACATTGATGAGGAAGAGTGGGACGCCATCCTGGACGTCAACCTGAAAGGGTATTTCCTGGTCGGTCAGGCCGTGGCGCGCCGAATGGTCGCGGCCGGGATGCCGGGCGCCATCGTCAACGTGTCTTCCGCCGGGCAGGCGGCGGCCGGTCCGAACCTCACCCACTACTGCGTGTCGAAGGCGGGGGTGGGGATGCTGACGAAGCAGATGGCGCTCGAGCTCGCGCCCCACGGGATCCGGGTGAACGCCATCGCGCCGGGCCTCATCGAGACCGACCTCAACCGGGCCGACATCGCCCGGGACGAATTCCGGGAGGGCCGCCTCGCGCGCATTCCGCTCCGGCTGATCGGCACTCCGGAGGATGTGGTGGGGGCTGTCGTGTACCTCGCGTCGGGCGACGAGGCGCGCCTCGTGACCGGGACCAGCCTGTTCGTCGATGCCGGGCAGATGATCTGACGTGCGCGGGGGGTTGGTACGCGGCTCGGTGCATCGACTGACCCGACCCTCTGCAGGGTGTTGCATTTCAGCAAAAGCAACAATTTGTTGCATTCTCGCTTTTGCAACACGCCGGAGAGGGTCCATCGACAAGATGTTGTCGGCTCGGCCAAAGCCCTCGCCCCGGCCTGCGCACGGGCTGGTGGCTGGTGTGGCGATGCTCCTTATGGTGTCATGCCGGAGCGCCGGACCGGGCGATTCCGGCAACCCGCTCCCCGTTGACGCGCCCACGTGGGAGGTCCGCTTCTCCCACGTGCTCTCGACCAATTCCGAGTTCCATCTTCTGGCGGAGCGCTTCCGGGATCTCATGCTCGAGCGCACCGATGGGCGCTTCCGGGTCGTCATCTATCCATCGGGACAGCTCGGGGGCGAGCGCGTAGCCTTCGAGCAGATCCAGGTCGGTGCGGTGCACATGGCCATCACGGGCACGCCCGTGCTGTCGGGCTGGGTGCCCGAAGGGCAGATGTTCGACCTCCCGTTCCTCTTCGAGAACAGGGATCACGGGCTCGCGGTGATGAACGGCCCCGTCGGGGACTGGTGGCGCGAGCTGCTGCTGGAGCGCACGGGGGTCCGCTCGCTGGGCTTCCTCGACTACGGGTTCCGCCACGTGTACAACCGGCGCCGGCCCGTCGAGACGCCCGTGGATCTCGCCGGACTGAAACTCCGGGTCCTGCAGAACGCGACCTACCTGGCGGCCTATTCCGCGCTCGGCGTCCAGGCGACCCCGATGAACTACGGCGAGGTATACTCGGCCCTGCAGCAGGGTGTGATCGACGGCGGGGAGGCGAACGTCATCGGATTCGTGAGCAGCCGGCTCTACGAGGTGGCCCGGTTCTACAGCTTCACGTCCATCACCTACAACCCGATCACGCTCCTGGTCAACGAACCGTTCTACCGGGCCCTGCCCGAGGACATCCGGGAGATCGTCGACCGTTCCGCGGCCGACGCGCTCGCCTACCAGAGTGAAGTCGCGCGCCGGATGGAGGCGGACGCGATCGAGCGGATGCGGGCCGCGGGCGTGGAGATCTCGCGCCCGGAGCTGGGACCGTTCGCCGCGGTCGTGCGGTCGCGCATCCGGGATGAGCTGGCCGCCCGGCTGCCGGACGGCGCGGCGCTGATCGCGACGCTGGTGGAGGAGGCGGAGCGTGAGGCCTTCTCCTCCGGTGCTGTGGACAGCGTGATCCGGCCGCGATGAGATGATCTTCGATCCGAGAGCCGCCGGCCTGATTGCGGACCTGCAGGGGCGACTGGACGCGGTCGCGGAACCCGGCACGAAGGCATGGTTCGAGAACTACCTGAAACACGCGATCGGCTACCGTGGCGTGAAGACGCCGGTGGTCACGCGAATTGTCGCTGAGTGGCGACGCGAGCACGGGCTCGAGCGTCTGCCGGACGACGATCAGCTCGTCCTGGCCCGGTCGCTGATCGAGGAACGCCTGGCCGAGGACAAGTTCGCCGGGATCCTGTACATGCAGAAGTACCTGGTGCGGCGGCTGCAGCCGGACCGGCTTCTGGCCGTGGCCGAGGGACTCTTCGCGGAGGGCGCGTTCTTCGACTGGTCGACGAGCGACTGGTTCAGCGTGCGGGTGCTGGGTCCGCTGATCCGCCGGGGCGGGACGGGGGCCGCCGAACGGATCGCGGGATGGCGTAGGGCCGACGATCTGTGGCAACGTCGGGCGGCCATCGTGCCGTTCAGGGCGGTGGTGCGTGACGAGTCGTACCATCCGCTCATCGAGACGACGGTCGCGGCGCTGGTGGGCGAACGCGAGCGATTCATCCAGACCGGTGTCGGGTGGGTCGTGAGCGACCTGGCGAAGGTGCACGCGAGTGTCGCGGCTGCCCTGGTGGAGCGGCACTTCGACGACCTCTCGGCGGAGGTGATCCGGCGGCATACGCGATACCTGCCCGAGCACGAGCGGTACAAGGAGAGGAAGCGGATGCAGCGGGCCGAGGTGGAGCGCGAATGATGCGACGACTCCGCGCGCTCAACCGGGCGCTCGTCGCGTTGGAGACCTGGGCCGCGGGCGGCCTCTTGACCACGGTTGCCGTCGTGGTCCTGCTCCAGGTCCTGATGCGCTATCTCTTCGCCTATCCGAATCCGTGGAGCGAGGAGGTCTCGCGCTTCTGCTTCATCTGGCTGTCGCTGCTCGGGGCCTCGCTGGCGGTGGAGCATCGGGCGCACTTCGGGTTCGACCAGGTCACGAAGGCCCTCGCCCCGCGCGCGAGGATCGTCGTGGAGAGGTTCGCCGGGGCGGTCGTGCTCCTGTTCTCGCTCCTCCTCATAGGCACAGGCATCGCGCTCATGGATCTCACCATGGGAGAGCGCTCCCCGGCGCTGAACCTGCCTGTAGCGCTGGTCTATGCGGCGGCGCCGGTATCGGGCGTGCTGATGGTGGTGCACTTGCTGGTGGGGTGGATGACGGAGGACACCTCCTGATGGGCGCGTTCCTGCTCGGGATCTTCGGGCTCTTGGTACTGGCCGCCGTGCCAATCGGCTTCGCGCTCGCGATCGCGGCCGTTGCCGCAATCGTGATGGCGGACCTTCCGCTCGTCATCATCCCGCAACAGATCGTCGCGGGGATGGACTCCTTCCCCATGCTCGCCGTCCCCCTCTTCATTCTGGCTGGCTTCCTGATGGACGTCGGGGGGATCAGCCGCCGCCTGGTGACGCTGGCGCGGGCGCTCGTGGGACACCTCCCGGGGGGGCTCGGGCAGGTGGTCATCATGGCCGAGATGTTCTTCTCGGGGGTGTCGGGCTCGACTTCCGCGGACGCGGCCGCCATCGGCGGCATCATGGTGCCGCAACTCACCGCGAACGGATACGGCCGCGCGCGCGCCACCGCGATCGTGTCGGCCGCGTGCGGGATGGGGATCCTCATTCCGCCGGCCATCGTGATGGTCGTATACGGCGTCATCGGCAACGTCTCCATCGGCGCCCTGTTTGTCGCCTCGATCGTGCCCGCGCTCCTCATCGCCGTGGGCCTGATGACGCAGATCGGGTGGCAGGCGCGCAGGCAGGAATGGCCGGCCGGGGAGCGCGCATCCCTCGCGGAGATCCGGCGCGCGACGGGAGACGCCCTGCTCCCCCTCTTCATGATCGTGGTCATCCTGGGCGGCATCCGCTTCGGGCTCTTCACGCCCACGGAGGCCGCGGCCGTCGCCGTCGCCTATGCGCTGGTGCTGGCCGGGCCGGTGTACCGCTCCCTCACCTTCGCGGAGTTGTGGAGGAAGGTCGTCCAGACCGCCATGGTCTCGGGGATGGTGCTGTTCGTGGTGGGCGCCGCACGCCTGCTGGGCTGGGTGCTCGCCGTGATGCAGGTCCCCCAGACGCTCGCGTCATCGGTGGTGGGGATGGGGGGCGGGCAGGCCGGCTTCATGATCCTCACGATCCTCGTCTTCCTCCCGCTCGGCGCCATCCTCGAGGGCGTGCCGGCGGTGGTCCTGCTGACGCCGATCCTGCTGCCCCTCGCGACCCAGCTCGGGATCGATCCCGTACACTACGGCGCCGTCATCGTGGCGACCCAGGGGATCTCCGTATTCCTTCCGCCGGTGGGCGTGAGCCTGCTGGTGGCCTGCTCGGTGGGAGGGGTCGAGCCGGCGGAGGTGGCGCGGCCGCTGTGGCCGTATCTGGCGTTGATGCTGGGGCTTACCGTGGTGATCGCGGTGGTGCCGGGGGTGGTGTTGTGGCTGCCGGGGGTGTTGGGGTATTGAGGGGGCGGAAGCGCTGAGCCATGTTGGCGCCTCTTACCACGGTCTAACTTCATGCAACGCTCCCACCCACGCACTCGTGACCGGGCTCGGGAGACGCTCGATCAGGAGCAGGAACATGAGGACTCGGACGATACCCGCTCGCCAGCGTTTCCTTGCGCTAATCGCAGCCGCCTTCCTCGCATCCCCGCTCACCGTGACCCCCCTGGCAGGCCAGGACCGGACCTTTCGCCCACTCCGGTCCCTGGGCGGAGGCAGCGACCTCACCGCCTCGGTGAGCCTGGGCGACGTGGACGGCGACCGGGCACTCGACGTGGTCGTTGCCAATGGCCGGCACTGGCCCGGGCAGAACCGGGTCTACCTGAACGACGGGAACGCCGCCTTCACCCTGGCGCGGCGGCTGGGTGAGGAAGAGGCGGGGAGTTATGCCGTCCCGCTCGCCGATTTCGATGGCGACGGAGACCTGGATGTCGCGGTGGGGAACGACCGCACGCGCAACCTCCTCTTCCTCAACGACGGAACGGGCCGATTCCACGCCGGACCCACCTTCGGCACGCCAAGCTCGACCCGAAGCCTGACGCTGGCGGACCTGGACGGCGATGAACACGTGGACATCCTGGTGGTAAACCGGAGCCGCCAGAATTTCATCTTCCATGGAGACGGCTCGGGAGCCTTCGGCAAGGGAACTCCGTTCGGGGCCGGGGACGACTCGACCATCGATGTCGTCGCCGCGGACCTGGACGGCGACGGGGACCCGGACCTCGTGCTCGCGAACCGGGACGGGGGAGCGAACACCATCCACTGGAACGATGGCGGCAGCTTCGAACGGGTGAGCGGGTACGGAACCGGAAGCGACGAGACGCGCGGAGTGGCGGTGGGCGACGTGGACGGCGACGGTGTCCCGGACATCGTGACGGCGAACATCGGCGAGTCGAACGCGGTGTACTTCGGTGACGCGTCGGGCGGGTTCGAGCGCAGCCTGCCGTTCGGGCTGGTCGCCGACGAGAGCTACGCGGTCCACCTCGCGGACCTGGACCTCGACGGGGATCCCGACATCGTCGTTGCGAACGTGGGCGCGCGAAACGCCGTCTACTTCAACCGGGGCGGCGAGCCTCCGGCGTTCGTCGAGTTCCGCTTCGGGTGCGCGGAATGCTCGACTTACGGGTTGGGCGTGGGGGATCTGAACGGCGACGGGTATCCGGAGATCGTGACCGCCAATTCAGGGGCGCGGAACGGCCTCTTCGCGAATGTGGCGGCCCGACGGGACTAGAAGACCGCCTCCCCCGGCATCCCCGACGCCTGCCTGACCCAGTTCGCCAGAAGCTCCTCGTCGGGCTCGTCTTCCTCGTGGATGTGGAAGTAGCGCACGTGCTCGTGCCTTGAGGCCACCGGCGGAACAGGACGCAGCGAAGCGCCGTTGAGGAAGGTCACCTTCACGTACTTCGTGAAACAGTGGAAGGCGAGGAACCAGCCCTGGTCCTCGATGCCGTAGAAGGGCGTGTTCCATCTCACGGCCTTGCGGACATCGGGTACGCTGCGCTCGATCAGCGCGTCGAGGTAGCGGCCGACCTCGCGCTTCCAGCCCGGCATGGCCGCGAGGTAGGCCTGCACGGGCGCGTCGCCGTCGCCCTTCGGGATCTGGGGATTGCCGCCGGAGAGGAGTTTCGGCTTCCTCTCCGGGCTACCAGGCGATCGCCCTGTGTGTGACATCTACCGCTCTCCTACTTGATGACGTTGCCGTTGATGTGTACCATACACACTCATGTCGAGCAGGCAAATCATTCCCAATCTATCGCCAGGCCAATTGGGAGTGGGAGGATCGCTGATGCGCTTTCCGATCGTGATTCACAACGACGCCTGCAGCGGCTATGGCGTAACGGTGCCGGATCTTCCCGGCTGCTTCTCGGCCGGTGAAACCCTCGACGAGGCGATGGAGTCCGCACGGGAGGCGATTGCCTGCCATATCGAGGGGTTGCTGATGGACGGTGAGCCGATCCCGGCACGCGCCTCCCTCGAAGAACACCAGGCTACTGACGAGTACCGGGACGGGGTGTGGGCGATCGTCCACGTGGACATCTCGAAGCTCTCCAGCAAGACCCGGCGCATCAACATCACGTTGCCGGAGCGAGTGTTGGCCATCGTGGATCAGGCGGCGGTCCGGGAACGACAGTCGCGATCCGGGTTGCTGGTTCGTGCGGCGCTCAGCTACGTCCAGCGACGGTCGGAGGGCTCACCGCCCGAAGTCCTGACCGACAGGCCGGAGCCCGGTCGTTCCTACCGAGTTGGTCCGCCGGGGAAGACCCGACATCGCGCGGGAGACGGCGATTAGAGGTACCCGGGTCGAATCCTCGTCGCTGGCCCGCCATCACCCTCCCGCCTATCAATCAGAGTACCCGAGTTGTCTATCTCGGGAAGGCCTGAGCGGGAGGATGGACATGAGGAATTGGCGTATTTGGTGCGCGGGCGCAGTCGCAGCCCTGACCGCACTCACCGCGTGTGAACCCGCCGCCGAAACCTCCGCCACCGACGCCGACGACATCAGCGGCGTCGTGACCGGCGCGAACGGCGCCGAAGCCGGCGTCTGGGTGATCGCGGAGACCCTCGACCTCCCCACCCGCTTCGCCCGGATCGTCGTGACCGACGACGAGGGCCGGTACCTGATCCCCGACCTGCCCGAGGCGAGCTACGACGTGTGGGTGCGGGGCTACGGCCTGGTCGATTCGGACAAAGTGGGCGCCTCGCCGGGCGCGGCCCTGGACCTGACGGCGGTGCCGGCGCCCGACGCCCGTGCAGCGGCGGAGTACTACCCCGCGGGGTACTGGCTGTCGCTGCTCCAGGTGCCGGAGGAGCACGAGTTCCCGGGAACCGGTGACGGAGGGAACGGCATCTCGCCCAACCTCGAGCACCAGGCCCAGCTCATGCGGCTCCTGAAGTCGGGCAACTGCACGGCCTGCCATCAGATGGGCGGCCTCGGCACCCGCAACATTCCGGCGGAACTGGGCGAGTTCGCC
>JAJDVR010000274.1 GCA_022826025.1 Gemmatimonadota bacterium
TCACAAGCGGATGAAGCGGGGGTTACTACTATCCCATCGCGCACGTCCGCGATGGGGTGCTGTCCGACGACCGACCGGTCGAGGAACGGGTGCTTCGCCGCCTCGAAGCGGCGCCCGACGTGCCTTCCCGCCAGGGATCGCTGGACCGGGAGCGACCCGAGGAGGGTGGGGCGGGGGTGCGCAAACACACCTGCGCCCGAACCCGTACCGAGCTCTTGGCGAGGCGGGTCGCTACCGTCCACGGCCCGAGCGCCCCGTACGCCTCGGGCGACGGGGCGACGAGGCCGAAAGACGTTGCCACGCCAGCGGATAAACGGAAATGGGCGGTGCGCGTCGCGCTGGCGGCCAAAGTGTGCATTGGACCCCCATGTCGTTTGCGCACTCCAGTACGGCTCCAAGTCGGAGCGCGAAATACCGTCCAATCAAACCCGGGCGAACTGCATCCCTTGCCCGGCGTTGCCGCCATGTTTCACCCGTGTCTCCACGGTTGGCGGGCCAATCGGTCGGACGATTCGCGCGGCACCTACTAGCGCGTCCGCAGCGATCATGGTTCAACGGGGTGGCCGAGCCGCTTGCCGGCGCGGGCAACCTGATGTGCATGGCGAAAGGGGCTCCGGGCGGCGGCCATCGCCCGGAGCAACTGTTCGATGGCGATTGGGTGGGCAACGATCTCGACGACCTCGGCGCCGCCGCATGGACGGCCAGCGCACCAGATCCGACAGCGTCAAGCCAACGGAGCAACGCCTTGGCGTCCCATGCGGCACGCTCTGCCTCGCCGTCGCGATCCTTCACCCAAACGGCGCGTCCGGCCTTCATGACGCGCCGTTTGCAGTTTGGGGGGTCCAGAGGGGGCACAGCCCCATGCCAGCCCTGCCCGGCAGCACGGTGTGTGGCCACGGCAGGTATGCTGCTCACCGCCATCGGCAGCGTCTGACAAGCCCGCGCGCCGCATCCGCTTCTTCGACGCGCTCGCGCACCGGAAGAGTCCCGGCTTGAGCCTCCCACCGCAATCATCGTGCCAGCCAAGCGCTCTCGTTCCGCTGGTGCCGCACCAGTTCGGGGTGCGGCTCCGTAAACCTCGCCCGGTTGGCGCGGCTGAACACCCCGCCGTCGAAGTGTGCGAGAGCGATCCACTCGTCCCGGCGGCCGATCCGGCCGAAGGTTGCCGAGCATCTGCGCGCGTCCGCGCGCGCGGATGTGATCGGCTGGCCTCTATCCGCGAACCCCTCAAGGCGTCCTTGCTGGTCGCAAGCCCCACAGCAGTCCAGAAGATTGGTTGGTCTATTCCGTGCTCACCGAGGTCGAGAACCGCTAAGTTACCTCGCATGTCCGATCAACTCGAATCCCGCTACACGAAGGTGGAGCACCACCCAGCGGGGCAGCGGCTCAACGCTTGGCTGGCTGGCGCGGCAGCGCTGATGGTCCCTTGGGCAGTCGCGTGCGCGGATGATCCCATGCAACCCACGCCCGCCCCCCCCAACCGTCCCCCGGTCGCCACGACCGCCATTCCTGCTCAGACGATTCCGGTCGGTGAAACCGCCGCAATCTACCTGTCCGACCACTTCAGCGATCCCGACGGAGACACGCTCAGCTTCTGGGTCGAGGTCTCGGACGAGGCCGTGGTGGTGGGGGCTTCCGTGTCCGCCAACACCCTCGCGGTATTGGCCTTCAGGCCAGGCACGGTTTCCATGACGGTTACGGCCCAAGACCCGGGCGGCCTCATGGCTTCGCAGCATGTTGACGTGACGGTCCCGAACCAGGCGCCGATCCTGACGGATTCGATAGCCGCGTTGGAACTCTTCACCTTCGACTCTGTGACGATCAACCTTCGGGCGCACTTCACCGATCCCGACGGAGACGCACTGAGCTTCGCGGCTGAAACCACCAACCGAAAAGTGGCCACGGTCTCGTTGTCAGCCCATATGGCCACGGTCACAGCAAACGGATCGGGCACCGCCGACATCACGGTCGCCGGCACGGATCGGGAAGCGCTCACGGCCTCGCAGACCTTTGTGGTGACCGTGCCGAACCGTCAGCCCGCAGTCACCGAGCCGATCCCACGGCAACCGGTGCTGCCCGGTCGATCGACCACCATCGATTTACTGGACCACTTCGGCGATCCAGACGGCGACGCCCTGGAATTCACGGCGCTTACCTCCGATGACGCGGTCGCCGCGGCCGCCACCTCCGGCACCAGGGTTTCGGTTGCAAGCGTAGGCCCGGGAAGGGCTGAGATCACCGTCATCGCCCGCGATCCGGGCGATCTATCGACCGCCCAGAGCTTCGTGGTCAACGTTCCGGCCAACGCCGACAGAGATGCGCTGATCGCGCTGCACGAGGCGACGGACGGACCGAACTGGGATGTACGGACCAACTGGCTCAGCAACGCTCCGCTCGGGTCGTGGGCGGGCGTATCGGTCAATGCCGACGGGCGCGTCAACGGGGTGCAACTCGGACACAACGGGCTAGCGGGCCACATCCCGCGCGAACTCGGATGGCTCACAGAACTCACCCACTTGGATCTCAGCGGCAACAACCTCAAGCGGCACATTCCGGCGGAACTCGGACGACTCCGCGCCTTGCAGCACCTAAACCTCCGTGGCAACAGCCTCACCGGAGCAATACCGGAAGAACTCGGCGAACTTGCGGCACTCACCTCCCTGCACCTCAGCTTCAACGTTCTGACAGCTACCATTCCGCCAGGTCTTGGGGCACTCGCTGATCTGGAGATACTCGACCTGGGCGGAAACCGCTTGACGGGACCGATCCCGGCGAGCCTCGGAAACCTGTCCCAGTTAGAAACTCTGCTGCTCCAGGAGAACAACCTCACGGGATCCATCCCGCCCGAACTCAGCCGCTTGGGCAATCTTGTAGATCTTTGGCTCTTCCAGAACAGGCTGGAAGGCGCGGTTCCGACTGAATTGGGTAAGCTGCGCAGCTTGGAGCAACTTGTCCTCGGAAGCAACAACCTCACCGGTTCGATCCCGCCGACGCTGGGCCAACTGCATGACCTTGAGCGCCTCAGCCTCCGATTCAACAAACTCACCGGCCCCATCCCGGCGGAGCTTGGCGGCATGGCGGCGTTGGAGACGCTCTACCTCGATCACAATCGCCTGACTGACTCGATTCCCACCGAGTTCGGTGGTCTCCGTAACCTTGAGGTCCTTTGGCTCCATGAGAACCTCCTGACCAGCCCCCTTCCCACCACGGTTGGTAACCTCCAGAACCTTCGCAGTCTGACCACTTACGGGAACGACGGGCTCTGCATACCGGGTGTAGTGGCTTTCGCCGTGTTGGCGGAGCAGCGCCCGGAGGCTGACCTCTGCAACGCAGCCGACAAGGCAGCTCTCACAACGTTGTTCGAGTCAACCGGGGGGAGCGATTGGACTGACTCCCAGGGATGGCTGCTCGGTCCCCTGCTGGAACGGTGGCAGCGCGTTGTCACGGATTCGGTAGGAAGGGTGCTGGAACTCGACCTGCGGAACAACGGACTTGCCGGACGGCTGCCGAGTGTCTTCGGAGACCGCCTTGATCGCCTTTCGGTACTGCGGATCGGCGACAACGCCCTTTCCGGACCACTGCCAGCGTCCCTGGTCGATCTCCCGCTGAAGGAGTTCGACTACGCGGACACGGGCCTTTGCGTACCCCGCGATGAGGCCTTCAAGACTTGGTTGGACGGCATTTCCATACGTCGTGGACCGCTGGAAGAGTGTCCAATGCTGTCGGATCGGGACATCCTCGTCAGGCTCTACGAAGCAACCGACGGAGAGAAATGGGTAGAGTCGGAGAATTGGCTGACGGATACGCCCCTCGGAAGCTGGTTCGGGGTATCGACCGACGCGGATGGTCGAGTCACCGGAATCGATCTCGGCGGCAACGGTCTTGTTGGACGGCTCCCTCCAGAGCTAGGCTCACTTGCCGAACTCAGAGACCTGTCCCTCCGCAGCAACGGGTTGGCCGGCACGATTCCGCTGGAGCTTGGCTCTCTGGCTTCGCTGGAGATTCTCCGCCTCACGTCGAACGAACTGAGCGGACGGATTCCCCCGTCACTCGGCAACCTGTCTGAACTCAGGCGGTTGGGGCTGTCGGACAATCTCCTGACGGGTTCCATTCCATCGGAACTTGGCCGCCTCGGGCAGCTGAACTTTTTGAGCCTTGGCATCAACAGGCTGACAGGCCGGATCCCCGCGCAACTCGGGAACCTCGCAGCGTTGGAGGATCTCACACTCGAAGCCAACCAACTCCGCGGCCCGATTCCCCCTGAACTAGGGAATCTTAGCGCCCTGGAGCATATCTCGCTCCGCATGAATCAATTGTCTGGCCCGATCCCCGCGGAATTCGGACGTCTTGCCAAGTTGGCCTCGGTGAACCTTTCAGAAAGTGGAGTGGCTGGCCCCATTCCACCGGAACTGGCCAACCTCACCAACCTGTATTTCCTGAATCTTCTAGACAACGAGCTTACGGGCACCATTCCGCCGGGGCTCGGAGCACTCGCCAACCTGGAATCACTCCTCCTGTCTTACAACAGCCTTACCGGGCCGATCCCAGCGGAACTCGGGATGCTTCGCCGCGCAGTCCATGTGTGGCTCGCCGACAACGACTTGAGCGGACCCCTACCAGTGGAGATCGGCAACCTCACCGGCTTGAAATGGCTCGATCTGTCCAGCAACGCCGGTCTCGGCGGGCCACTTCCTTCCAGGTTGACCAGACTCGGACGGCTTCGGGAATTGGACTTGACGCGCACTGGCTTGTGCGTGGCCGACGACCCCAACCTCTCGTATTGGCTGCGTGGAGTCGGAGTCGAGGCAGTGGCGCGCTGTGCCCGGGAGGCCAAGGCCTATCTGACACAGGCGGTGCAGTCGCTTGAGCATCCCGTGCCCCTGGTTGCCGGAGAGAAAGCTCTTCTGCGCGTGTTTGTGACGGCCACGCGCGTGAATCAGGAGAGCTTTCCACCGGTCAGGGCAACCTTCTTTGTGGACGGTCGCGAAGTATACAGGACGGAGATCTCCGGACGGGACAGGACGATCCCCACCCGGGTCGATGAGTCGTCGCTGGAGAACTCGGCCAACGCCTTGGTCCCCGGATCGGTCGTGCAGCCCGGTCTTGAGATGGTGATCGAGGTACAGCCGGACGGCGACTTGGATCCGTCGCTGGGCGTCGACCGGCGCATCCCGAAGGCCGGGCGGCTCGCGCTGGACGTGTCGGCGATGCCCCGGTTTGACCTCACCTTGATTCCGTTCCTGTGGTCCGAGGATCCGGACTCCACGATCATCGATGCGACACGGGCCATGGCGGCGGATCCTGAGACCCACGAGCTCTTGTGGGACACGCGAACCCTCCTGCCGGTGAGCGAACTCTCGGTGACGGCGCATGAACCAGTCTGGAGTTCCGACAACAACTCTTGGAGGCTGTTCGACCAGACCGAGGCGATCCGAGCCATGGAAGGCGGTCAGGCGCACTACATGGGCATGCTGGCGGGAGAACACCGTGGCCCCCGTGGCTTGGGATATGCTCCCGGCGAAGTGAGCTTTTCGATACCGGACGCCGCCGTCATCGCGCACGAACTCGGGCACAACATGGACTTGCTGCATGCCCCGTGCGGCAGACCCAAGTCTCTCGATCCCGGGTTCCCTAAAGTCGACGGAAGCGTCGGAGCCTGGGGCTATGACTTCCGTGACGGGCGCGGCCTCGTGGATCCTTTGACGTCCGACCTGATGTCCTACTGCGATCCGCACTGGATCAGCGGATTCGGATTCACGACGGCGCTTCACTACAGGTTGCAGACCGGGGAACCCGGGGCTGCGGTCTCTGCTTCTCCCTCGAAGTCGCTGCTCGTCTGGGGCGGCATTGACGCCGACGGCAATCCATACCTCGAGCCGACGTTCGTCGTTGAAGCACCGCCCCGATTGCCCGTTGTCGGCACCGACTACCTTCTGGAGGGACGAGACACCGAAGGAGCGGAACTCTTCTCGCTCACCTTCGACATCCCGGCGGTGGCGGACGGCGAGGGGGTCGGGGCGTTCGCTTTCGTCGTTCCGACGCGACCAGGGTGGGAAAACGCCCTTGCCTCAGTATACCTGTCCGGCCCGACGGGAACAGCCACGCTGAGCGCACACAACGAAGATCCGATGGCGATTCTGCTGGATCCCCGGAGCGGAAGGGTGCGTGGTTTCCTCCGAAGTCCGTCGGGCGATCCTCGGATCCAGCCAACGGCGGCGGACGGTGGTTCGGCCCAACGCGGCTTCGAGGTTCTTTTCAGTCGCGGCATTCCCGATGCGGCTGAATGGCGGCGCTGACACTCTGGCGTATGCGATCCCGCAGGGTCCGCACCGGGAAGGCTCGGGCGAGCGGAGCGACGCCGTTGCGCGTAACCCAATGGCCGGGCAGCAGCGCGAGTGCGATGGCTCGACTTGCTCCACTCCGCTCGCTTTCCCCTCGTCGTCGGCGGTGCTCGAAACCGCGTGGCCCTGGCCGATTGCCGGAATGGCCCAGAGGGCCTGCGAGTGCCCGGTGCAGTCTCCGCGACGACTCCGTTTTGTGCCCGGCACTTCCCGCCACTTGGTGGCGATACTCCCGCAATCAGCGCACAACAGAACCCGTCTCGGTCCTACGGCAGGAAACGCAGATCGTGCAGTCCTGGTTGAACTTACGTGATCTCCTGCCGTGATTCACATCCCCTTGACTTCGCCGTAACGTTAGGGTTGGAGACGGAGAGAGAACGGCGGGCGCGCTCCTCATCGAGCACCCACCAGCGCCTCCACGGCACCCACCTCCGTGGGCAGCTCCGCGGTGAGGTTCTCCACCCCCGAGGCAGTCACCAGCACATCGTCCTCGATGCGGATGCCGATTCCGGCGAAGCGGGCTGCGGACCCCTCGGCGTCCTCGTGGAAGTAGAGGCCCGGCTCGACCGTGAACACCATCCCCTCCTCGAGTGGCCGGGATGTGCCGCCGATGCTGTAGTCGCCGACATCGTGGGTCTCGAGCCCGAGCCAGTGGGACGTCTGGTGCGGGAAAAACCGGCGAAGAGCCTCGCCCTCCTCCGGCCTTCCAGCGTTCGTGGCCGGAACGCCGAGCGACGCCAGCCCGCTGGCCAGGACGGCGCACGCGGCCCCGTGCACCGAGCTCATCGGCACGCCCGGTGCCGCGGCGGCAATCGCGGCCGCGCGCGCTTCGTCCACGATCTCGTAAACGGCCCGCTGGTCCGGGGTAAAGCGTCCGTCCACCGGGTAGGTCCGGGTCACGTCGGCGCAGTAGTGGCCGAGCTCCGCGGCCGCGTCCACGAGAACCAGTTCGCCCGCCCACGCCCGGCTCCGGTTCTCCGAGTAGTGGAGCACGCAGGCGTTGGCGCCCGACGCGACGATGGACGGATACGCGGGGGTCGCGCCCCGGCGGCGGCGGAACACCGCCTCGAGGGCCGCCTGCAGTTCCCACTCCCCCACCCCGGGTCGAAGCTCCGCGGCGAGCGCGCGGTGTCCCGTGATCGTCAGCGCAGCCGCGTTCCGCAGCGACTCGACTTCCCCGGCGTCCTTGCGGAGCCGCATCTCGTCCAGAATCTCGCCCGGGTCGATGACGCCGCGCGGGCCCAACCCTTTTCTCGCGCCGCGGGCGCGGGCATTCGCCAATGCCCCTCGCACCAGCCGGTCCACCCACGGATCAGACCCCAGCCTGAAGAAGACGTGGCTCGCCCCCTTGAGCAGGATACCGAGCTCCTGCCCGAGCTCATCCAGGGGATGGCAGGCATCCACGCCCAATCGCTCGCGGGCGGCCTCGGGGCCGAGCCGCTTTCCGCCCCAGAGTTCCGCCGTCGCATCGCGGGAGCGGACGAAGAGCACGGAGCGCTTCGATTCGGCGAAGCCCCGCAGGACGAGAACGCTTCCGGGCTCGGTGAAGCCGGTCTGATGGAAAAACTCGGAGTCCGGGCGGTAGGGAGAGGGATCGGCGCCCCGCCGGCACGCGTCGGCCGCCGCCGGAAGCACCATGGCGGCGTCTCCCAATGCGTCGAGCACCAGCGCGCGGCGCTCGTGGAAGATGTCGGCCGCGGGTTCGTAGCCGTGGGTCGCCATCACGCGCGCCCCCGGGCACCGACTGCCTCCAGCCCGGCCTCCACGAGCGTCCACTGCAGCTTCATCTGGGCTGCCACGGGCATGGGCCGGATCCCCAGCCGGGCACCCTCGCGTGTAACCTCGGCGGGCGCGGCGCGGCCGGCAGCCAGCGCCGCCCTCCATCCGTCGATGCGGGTCTTCCAGCGAGCCGCCACCGGATCCGGAGGACCGAGCGTCTCCCCGACCCCCGGCGTGATGAACAGCGGCATCTCCGTCACCAGCGTGAGCGTGTCGCCCCCCAGCAACCGCACCGCCTCCATCGAACTGGGGCGGAAGCGTCCCGCCGTGGCCTCGTCCCCGAACCCCAGGAAGTGCTCTCGCATGGCGTTGTGGTTCGGGCGGGTGCAGAAACCGGGAGCGATGCGCACGAAACCCTTCTCCCCTTCCCGCTCCACGTCGTGCAGCCGGTAGCCCAGGTCGCGCACGACCTCCGCGCAGCGGGTTCGCAGTGGCCCGGTTCGGTCGATCCAGTGGGGATCGATGAGGAACCAGGGGCCCGACGAAAACCCCATCCCGTGCAGCGAGACGTGCAGGTCGAAAGCGCCGCCGGCGCTGGCCCACCACGCGCTGGCCGCCCGGTTCTCGGGCCTCGCGTCCCCATCATCCGCGTCCGCGGGAAACCCGAACTCGATGTCGTCCCCGGGGAGTTCGCGTACGACGTGCGCCAGGTACTCGCCCAATTCGAAGTCGAGGCCGCGGGCCTGCCACGCGCGATTGCGCGCAGCCCCGTCGGGATTCACGTGCGGAACGATCCACCATTCGAAGCGCTCGAGCATCGGATGATCAGGAGCCAGCCCGCTCAGACATCCGCACAGCCTGGCGAGGAGCGCCGGCCCCACGGGCTCGTCGGCATGGCATCCTCCCAACAGACTCACGCGTACGGGTCCGGAGCCGAAACGGAAGGCATGGATGGGACGACCATCTCTCGAAGTGCCGATGCGCAGACCGTCCTCGGGACTCGCGGGACGTGCCCCGAGGATCAGGGCCGGATCCGCGTGCTCGCCGCCGGACTCGCGCATGGCTCCGGGTTCGCGCATTCCGCTATCGGGCTCGCGCACGCCCCTCGGGGATTGGCGCATTCCCTCCGCGGCTACCGGGGCTGGCTGGTAACGGTCTCCTCCTCCTCGATCAGCCAGTGCACCATCCAGCTGCGGATGCGCTCCAGCCGATCCACCAGCAGCCAGGGCTCGCCCGTGCGCGAGAGACCGTGGCTGGACCGTGGATAGCGCACCAGCTCGACGGGAACGCGCAGCTTCTTGAGCGACATGAACCACTGCTCGGCGTCGGGCATCGGAGTACGCCAGTCCTGCTCGGAATGGATGAGGAGAGTCGGTGCGGTCACGTTCTCCACGTAGGAGATGGGCGACAGGCGCCGGTACAGGTCCCGCTCCTCCCACGGGGTGCCGCCGAACTCGTACTCCGTGAGCCCCTGGGCGTCCGAGGTGCCCCACCAGCTCTCCCAGTTGGTGATCGAGCGGCTCGAGGCGGAGGCCGCGAAACGGTCGGTGGTGGCGGTCAGCCAGTTGGACATGAAACCGCCGTAGCTGCCGCCCGAGACGCCGAGACGCTCCGGATCGATGGCGGGATAGGCCGCCAGGGTGGCGTCCACGCCGGCCAGGTAGTCCTCGCGGTCGACGATGCCCCACTGCTCGCGGGTGGCGTACTGGAAGGAGTGCCCGTAGCCGGAAGAACCGCGCGGGTTGGTGTAGAGGACGTAGAAGCCCGCTGCCGAGAGCACGTGGAAGGTCGGGAAGAAGGTGTTGCCGTAGGCGCTGTGCGGCCCGCCGTGGATCTTGAGTACCATCGGGTATGAGCGGCCCGGGATCTCGTCCACCGGCCGCACCACCCACCCTTCGACTTCGATGCTGTCGTCCATCATCCATGCGATGCGCTCGGCGGGCATGAGCGTGATGTCGGAGAGCCAGTCGTCGTTGAAGCCGGTCGCCTTCTGTTCGGTGGAGCCGTCGCCGGCCGCGACGTAGAGCTCGGCCGGGGTCACCGGATCGGTGGCGGTGAACGCCATCACGCCGTCGTCGGCCGTGAAGGAGAAGCCCGACAGCCTGCGGTCGCCCGCGGTGACCTGCGCGAGCTCGCCTCCGGCGGCCGGGACGGCGAACAGGTGGGAATTGCCTCCGATGCCGGCGGAGAAGCGGATCTCGCTGCCATCCTCCGACCACGAGGGCGCGCCCGGCTGCAGGTCCCAGCCCGCAGTGAGGTTGACGGGAACGCCGCGCATGCTGCCGTCCGGCCCTACTTCGCGCACCATGACGTCGGACTGCTCGCCGCGCGCGGGGCTGGACAGGTAGGCGATGGAGCCGCCGTCCGGCGCAAGTGCAGGCGCCAACTCGCTGCCGGGGTTGGTGGTGAGGCGGCGAACCGACCCGCCCGTCACGGCCACCGACCAGATGTCGCCCGTGTTCTCGGAGTTGTATTCGTCGTCCTGCCGTTCGTTGCCGGTGAAGTAGATGCGCCGACCGTCCGACGACCAGGCTACTCCGCCCACATCGAACGGGAGGTCGGTGAGCTGCCGCGCCGCGCCGCCGTCGGCGGACACCACGAACAGCTGGGTCTTGTCGCGCAACGAGTAGTGCGGCAGCAGGGGATGCACGCCGTCGCGCTTGTAGCGCATTGCGGTGATCACGTGGCCGTCGAAGCGCTCCGCGTCCAGCGTGCTGGTGACCGCGTCGGGCGCGATCTGGCGGTTACCGTCGTCGTCATCGCCGTCGTCCGCATCCGGGGCACGGGTGAAGGCGATGCTGCGCCCGTCCGGCGACCACACCGGTGCTCCGTCGACGCCCTCGATGTGGAAGGCTTCCCCGCCCGGCCCGTCCACCCGCAGGAACCAGATGGGGTTCGGGTCGTCGCCCCGGCTGGAGCGGAACGAGAGCAGGCGGCCGTCCGGCGACCATCGCGGCCCGGCGGCCTCGGAGGTGGGATCGGAGAAGCGGATCGCTTCGCCGTCGGGGCGGCCGCCCGAGAGGGGCTGCAGCCACACCTCGCGGTGGCGCCGGTTCTCCTCCTCGATCACGCGCGTGACCGTGAAGGCGACGTACGCCCCCGTCGGCGACATCGCCGGCTCCGACACCCCCACAATGCGGTAGTAGTCGGTGGGCTGGAAGCCGCGCTCCTGCGCCATCAGCGGCGAGGTGACCGCGGCAATCAGGGCCAGGCCGACCCCCATGACCTTCGCGGAACAGACGGATGGTGCGCTATGGTGTAGCGATGCATGGGGCAGGCCGAACATCCCGGACCTCCTGCGCTCAACGAAACAACCGGCGATTGTAGTCAATATAGGCACAGGGCCGGGATCGCGGTAACGAGCCGTTGCGGGTCCGGCGGGCGGAACGGCCGCATGGGTGGAACTGCCGCCGTGGCCACAGGTTGCCCGACCGGCAGATGCCGAGCAGTCCAGTCAGGAGGACGCCCACGATGACAGGAGACGGAACACACCCGGGAACGGCGTCTGCGCCCCGGGGCGCGAGGCGAATTGGTTCACGCCTGGCTTTCGTCGCCTGGCTGGCCGTCACCTGCGCCGCCACCGCCTCCCCGGCCGCAGCGCAGATCGTGCGCGGCCGGGTGCTCGAGGAGGGCGTCGGCACCCCCCTGCCCGGCGCGATGATCGTGCTCATCGACGGCGAAGGCACCCAGGTGGGACGCATCCTCACCGACGACCTGGGTAGGTTCACGCTGCGCGCGCCGCAGGCCGGAGCCTACACCCTGCGCGCCGACCGCATCGGCTACGCCAGCATCACTTCCCCGCCGCTGGAACTGGCGCCCGGGGCCGCAGCCTTCCACGACATGGTCATCCCGGTACAGGCGATCGCGCTCGACAACATCACCGTGGAAGGCGAGCGCCGGTGCGTGCTGCGGCCGGAAGGCGGACTCGACGTGGCGCGGGTGTGGGAAGAGGCGCGCAAGGCGCTCGCGGCGGCGGCCTTCACCGACGAGACGTCCGTCTATCGCTACGTCACCATGCGGTACGAGCGGGACCTCGATCCCGACGCCCGCACCGTGACCAACGAGCAGCGCAACTTCAGCGACCTCATGCAGCGCCAGACCTTCGTGTCGCGGCCCGTCGAGGAGCTCATGGCGGACGGCTTCGTGCAGGAGGAGGAGGACGGCACCTACTACTACGCCCCCGACGCCAACGTGATGCTCTCGGACGCCTTCCTCGACACCCACTGCCTGCGCGTGCGTGAAGGCGAGGACGAGAGCGCAGGCCTCATCGGGCTCGCCTTCGAGCCCGTGGAGGGCCGCCGCGGACACATCGACATCCGGGGCGTCATGTGGCTGGAGCCGGAGTCCTCGGAACTCCAGTGGCTGGAGTACAATTACGCGGATCTGGACGCCGATCTCCGTTCGCGGCATGTGGGAGGCAAGGTGATGTTCGCGGGACTCCCCAACGGGACCTGGGTGGTGCGCGAGTGGTACATCCGCATGCCCCGCCCAGGGATGAGGCCCAATCCCTTCACCAACATCCCGGAACGCTTCCTCGCGGGGATCCGCGAGACCGGCGCCGTGGTCATGCGCATCCTGACCCCGCTGGGAGAGACCCTGGTCGAGGCCGAGACCGGGACGATCGAAGGGACGGTGCTGGATTCGCTGCATACCCGCCCGCTGGAGGGCGCGCGCGTCTTCGCGGAAGGCACCGATCACTCGGTCGTGACGGGCGAGGACGGCAACTACCGGCTGACCGGTCTGACCGAAGGCGTGTATCGCATCTCCTACCATCACCCGGTTCTCGAGGAGGTGGGCTTTGCGCCCGAAGCCGTGGAGGTGGAGGTGCGCCGCGGTGAGATCGCTCCCCTGCGGCTGCTCACGCCGTCCCGCCGCGAGGTGCTGCGCGACGCCTGCGCGGAAGCCGGACCGGCGGAGCGCACCGCCGTGCTCGCCGGCCGGGTGGTGGACGGCGTCTCCGGAGTCCCCGTGGAGGGCGCGCTCGTCACCGCCACCTGGACCGGCTGGGACATCGGCACCATTGCGCCGGGAAGCAACCCGCGCGGCGGTGGCGACCCCACCGCCGGTCTCGTGCGGCTCGAGCAGCGGGACGGCCAGTACGAGGCAATCACCGGCACGGACGGGCGCTTCCTCTTCTGCCGCGTCCCCGCGGGACCCAGCGTGGTCGTGGAAGCCGGGACGGCAAACGGTGCGGCCGAACCAGAGACCCTCGTCCTGGAGGAGGCGGGCCAGGCGCAGTTCATGACCGTGTACATCAGGAACCAGTAGTCCGTGGATGAATCCGCGCGCCCACCCGAGAGCTGTGAGGCGCCGGGCCGGCAAGGCGCTTTGGATGCCAGAGTGGTATCATTACCGGCGACCTGCAGGCCGCGCATCGACGGCAGGATTGCGAGCACTTCGACTCCCACAACCGACCGCCCGACGATGACCCTTCCTCTGCACCCCCCTCTTGCGCGGCCCGGCGCCCGGAGAGCGCCCGGTTCGTTCCCGCAACGAAACCCGGCACGTGAACTGGTCCTTGCAGGCTTCGCCCTGGCGCTGGTCGTGGCGAACTTCCCCGCCCCGACGGCAGCCCAGGAGCCCGATTCTTCCGCAGTGATTCCGCTCGACGAGATCGAGGTGACGGTGCTGCGCACGCCCATCCTGCTGGGCGAGGTTCCCTTCGCCGTGTCGGTCCTCGGCGAATCGGCGCTCACGCGGGGCAAGGCCGGGCTCTCCATCGAGGAGGCGCTCCAGGGTCTTCCCGGCGTGCAGGTTCAGAACCGCTACAACTCGGCGGTGGGCGAGCGCATCTCCATCCGCGGTTTCGGCGCCCGCGCCCAGTTCGGCGTGCGCGGGGTGACGGTGCTGGTGGACGGCATTCCCGCCACCCTGCCCGACGGGCAGTCGACCCTCGACCACCTCGACCTGGGCACTCTCGGCCGGGTGGAGGCGTTGCGTGGTCCCGGCTCTTCCGCCTACGGCAACGGCGCGGGCGGCGTGTTGCGCTTCGAGACCCGGCGGGCGGCCGACCAGCCCTTCCGCCCGGAGCTTTCATACGTCAGCGGCAGCAACGGCATGGCGCGGATGCAGGCCACCGCCAGCGGAGTCTCCGGCGAGCAGGAGTACCTCCTCAGCGCCTCACGTTTCAAGTACGAGGGCTTCCGCCGGAACCCGGTTGCGGACGATGGTTCCGTTTTCGGAGAGGCCCGCAAGCTGCACCTGAACGGGCAGTTGCGCTCGCCGCTCGCGGATGGCGAGCTCGTCGTGACCGCGAACCTGGCCAACCTGGACGGCGACAATCCCGGCTCCATCAACGATTCGCTGCTGGCAGTGGGCGACCGCCGGGCCCACCGGGGCAACATCTTTCAGGGGACCAACAAGCAGGTCACGCAGGGGCAGCTCGGCGTGCGCTGGACCGGCGCCGCCGCCGCCGGGGAGGCGGACCTCTCCGCGTGGGGGCTCTTCCGCAACCTGGACAACCCCATTCCCCCAGCCGTCATCGACCTGAAGCGCAACGCGGCCGGAGTGCGCGGCGCGCTCCGGGGACAGGCGGGAGAATCCGATCAGCTCTCCTGGAACTTCGGCGGCGAGTACGCCCTCCAGCGTGACGATCGCCAGAACCACGGCAACGATGGCGGCGAACGCGCGGCTCTCAGGCTCGACCAGCTGGAGAACGTCCGCACCCTGGCGTTCTTCGGCCAGGGCGACCTGCGGGTGAGCGAGCGCGCCCGGCTGGTGGGCGGGGTGCGCTACGACCGGCTGGACTTCTCCGTGGAGGACGCGTTCCTCTCCAACGGCGACGACTCGGGAGATCGTCTCATGGACGCGATCAGCCCCTCGCTCGGGCTGCACGTCGCGGCAACCCGATCCGTGGGCCTCTTCGTGAACGTCGGCACCTCCTTCGAGAGCCCCACCACCACCGAGCTGGCCAACGACCCCAGCGGGCGGGGCGGCTTCAACCCGGAGCTGAACCCCCAGCGGAGCCGCAGCCTGGAAGTCGGCACGCGCGGCCTCTCGGACAACACCTTCGCCTACGAGTTCAGCGTTTTCCGCACCAGCATCACCGACGCGCTGGTGCCCATCGAGGTACCCGACATCGACCGAACCTTCTACGCCAACGCCGGCTCCGCCAGCCACCGGGGCTTCGAGGCTGCGTTCACACTGGCTCCGGGAGGGAGAGCGTCCCTGCGCGCAACCTACAGCTACACCGACGCGGTGTTCGACGACTACGTCGTGGACGGAAACGACTACGGCGGCAACCAGATCCCCGGACTCGCCCCCCACCGCGCGGAGGCCATCGCCTCGTTGCGGGTTCCCGGCGGGTTCTGGTCGGGAAACTGGGAACTGCGCGCGGCCCACGTATCGGCTCTTCCTGTCAACGACCGCAACACCGCCGAGACCGACGCCTACCAGCTTCTGGATGCTCGCTACGAGTCCGACCCCCAGTCGGCCTTCGGGGCTTTGGACCTGGCCGTGGTCATGGGCGTGACCAACATCTTCGACACGCTCTACACGGCATCGGTGGTGGTGAACGCCTTCGGAGGCCGCTTTCATGAGCCGGGCCCCGGCCGGAGCTTCTACTTCGGCACCCGCTGGGGCGTGCCTTGAGCCGACTCCTGGCCGGGTTGGGGCTCCTAACCAGCCTCTGCCTCAGTTCAGGTGACTCGCTGCACGCGCTGTCCCCGGTGCCGGCGGTCGACGCGACAGCCACGCCCTCGGCACCCGGGATCCGGGAAGCACCCGTCCACAGCGACGATCCACCGGTCTACCGCTACGGCCTCACGCTCGGCGGCACTGCCTTCATCTCCCTGGTCTTCGAGTACGAATCCGACAACCGGGCGATCGAACTCGCGCTCGGCACCTTCTCGGGACGGGACCTGTCGCTGGCGGTCACCGGCAAGCAGTACCTCGGCGGCGACCTGCGCGCCTTCGCCGGCGCAGGGTTCTGGGGCGTCGCCGCCTTCCCCGCGGATCAGCGCGCCGGGTTCGCCCTGATCGCGCGGGCGCCGATCGGGGTGGACTGGCACGCGCTCAAGCGACACGCCGCCGGATTCGAACTCAACCTCAACCGGGCGCTGGCCATGCGCCGCCCCGACCCGCTGGACGAACGCCCGCCGCGTACCCGCATCGTCCCGCTGCCGGCCTTCTACTACCGCTTCGCGGATCCGGGCTGAGGGCCGGCAGCACCTCTCAGAGCTTCTGCAGCTCCACGCCGAGGCTCATTCCCGGTGCCCGCCTGCCGGTTCCCCTTCGTCCACCCACGTTGGACTGCAGAAGGATGGCCAGGTAAACGCTCCCGTCTCTCCTGGCGTCCTTCTTTCTGGAAGGCCGCACAAGCAGAAATCGAGAACTCATGCTCTCCGACCGAGACATCCTGGAGTTGGCCGAAAGGGCCAGGACGGGGGAAAAGGAGGCGCTCGGAAGGCTGGCGGGCCATCTTCGACCCGTTGTTTGCCGGTGGGCGCTGGTCCTGACCGGCGACCCCGACGACGCGGAGGATGTCGCACAGTTCGTCGTGATGAAGATGCTCACGTCGATCAAGAGCTTCAACGGTCGCTCCAGGGTTACGAGCTGGCTCTACGGGATTACGCGTAACGCCAGTCTGGATCACCAGCGCGGGAAGCGGCGGGACCGACGGTTGGTCGAGAAACTTGGGCAGTTGGCGCAGGCAGAGACGCCTCGGCGCGAAGACCCGCTCGAGAAGCTCGAGATGAAGAGAACCTTGCGCCTGATTCGGACCCTGCTGAGCCAGATTCCCATGAGGCAACGAGAGGTCTTCGACTTGGTGGAGTTGCAGGGGCTGAAACCGATCGAGGCGGCTGACCTGCTGGGAATGAACCCGAACACCCTGCGGGTACATCTGCTGCGCGCACGGCGCGCGATGCGCAGGGAGATGCTGTCCCGGGGCCATCGACATGAAGACACGGGGGACTAATGGATCATCGCGATGACTGGCCGGACGAGGTCCTGGAGGAGGAACTCGACTCGCGTGAGAGCATGGATGACCGGGTGCGTCAGAGCATCGAACTAATCGCGGGAGACGGGCGCAGGATGGACGCGGTCCTCACCGCGATGGCCAACCAGTTGAGTGAAAGACTGTCGGTCGCGGAGGGGGAGCGGGCCGCGCCGCTGCGTCCTCGATCCCTTTGGAGGGGACGGGTCCTCGTGCCATTGGCGGCCGCTGCCATCGTCGCTTCGCTGATCCTGATGCCTCCTGGTCGAACCGGAGAGAGCGACGAATCCGTCGCGGTGCCGGGGACTCCGCACGCACCGAGCATGACGGTCGAGATGAACGTTGAAGCGGACAGGCCGTTCGTGGTCTTGCCCACAAGCGATCCCGACATGGCCGTAGTCTGGCTACTCAACCCCAAGGAGAGCGACTGATGATTGAGAGTGCGAAGAGGCAGCTTGGATGCGGGTTGATCGCTCCGCTGGCCCTGGGTCTGCTTGCGAGCTCCGCGGGTGCACAAGAGCGCGCAGACCCCGCTCGGGACGTCTGGAACGTGCAATTCGTCTTTCACCTGGTGCAGGCGGATGGCTTCACGGACGAGGATCCCGAGATCAGCGATGTCGTGAAAGAACTCCGGATGGCCTTCAATTTTCAGGGCTATCGACTCCTGTCGACGTCGGTACTGAACGTCGGCCTCGTACTGCCCTACCGCGGAGCGCCCACCGTTAACGGCAGCGGGTCCCAGAGAATCTTCCCGGACAACTACGACAAGCCTTTGACGATCCATGCAGAGGTGAGTGCGCGCCGTTCTACGGGGACGATCCGCGCTCAGGTGACCCTCACCGACCTGATCGTGTGGGGGACGACAGGGAATCCGATATCACCGCCGCTTCTCGGAGCCTCGGTCACGATGCGTGATGGTCAGAGGGTGCTGTTGGGTTCGGCTCGTCGCTCCGCCGACGAGCCCGTGCTCATCCTCATCGTGACCCCCCGGCTCGATGTGGAGGGTTGGGAGTGATCAGGCTTCGACTCATCCTGATACTTGCTGCCTTCACCGGCTGCGAGGATGGGTCCCGGACCATCGCCGGCGACCTGACCATCTCGGTTGACACGGTTGGCAACATCGTCCATACGAACAACACGGGCACCCCACCCGATTGGCGACTCGCCCCGGTCGTGTCCATCGGGCCGAAGTCGGTTGCGGAGACGGGAGCTCCCGAGGAGTTCGGCAGAGTCAACAGTGTCGCGGTCGGTCCGGATGGGACGCTGTTCGTGGCCGATGGGATCAACCGCGAGGTCCGGGTCTTCGGCCTGGACGGAGTCCATCAACGTACCTTCGGGCGCAATGGGGAGGGACCGGGCGAGTTCCGCAGCCTGTATTCGCTCGCATGGGTGAGCGACCGGCTCCTGACCCTGGACCCCAACCTGGGGCGCATCGGCGAATTCTCCGCCGGGGGCGAGTGGCTGGGACAGCAGCGGATCGAGGGGAGCGTGAGCGGATCCGTCGGCCACATCCGGTTCCGGCCCGTGAGCACGGACCGGGTCTATCGTCTTGGGTACATGCGGGACGCCACCGGGGTCACCTCCGTGCTGGTCGGTCACGACAGCCGCGGCGAGACGGGGGACACGCTGTCGTGGCTGCAAGCGCCGCCGGGTTCGACCGGCATCCTCTGCACACACGATCCGTTGATCACCTTCTTCGACATTCCCTTCGGCTCGGGGCTGGTTCAACATCCCGGCCCGGGTGGCGTCCAGTATTCGGCGATGACGGATGCCTACCGGATCGCCGTCACCCGGAACGCCACGGACACCCTTCGCATCATCGAGCGGAGCCTGCCGGCAGAACCCATCTCGGACGAGGAATGGGAGGGCGGGAACCAGGCCTTCGAGGAGTTTCTCGCCGACAACCCGCACGCGTCCTGCGATCCGCGGCGGCCGAGCCGGCCCGCGCGCAAGCCCTTCATCGAGGACATCTTCCTCGCTCCCGATGGAACCCTGTGGGTGGAGGTGGTCCGCACGGCCGGCAACCGACTGGAGGTCTTCGACCTCGAAGGCCGGCTGCTGGGCAGCGTTCCCGCCCCGCCGCGGAAGGAGGGCTCCGTCCCCGCGTTCGGTACGGGTTACCTAGCTAGATCCCGTCCATTTTATGCTCGTAAGCGCAACGTTTTCAAGCCTTTAGCCTGGGATCCGGGTGGGTTTTCGAGGTGTTTGCGGCTTAGTGGGC
>JAJDVR010000128.1 GCA_022826025.1 Gemmatimonadota bacterium
GGACCTTGTCCAGCTCCTGCTCCTGCCCGGCCAACGCCTCCTCCTCCGAGCGGATGCGCGCCCGCAGGTCCTGGCACTTCTCGTACCAGCGCTCGGCCTTCGCCAACAGCGTACCGGCGGCTTGGGCCGCTTCAAGTAGCGGCGGCTCCAGCCCCTGGTGCCGCGCCAGCTCATCTCTTGCCGATTCGAGGGCCTGCCGCGCCCGGGCGTGGCGCTTCTCCGCCTCGACCTGGCTGGCGATCGCTTCACGCAGCTTCCGGGCTGCCTTGACCGCCCTCTCTACCTCATTCGGGATCGCGTCCAGCGTGGCGAGGGTACGCGCGATCTCGTGATGGTCGGGGCCGTCGTCCGTGGGAATGCCGTTCAAGTCTCGCTTCAGGCCGGCCTCCCGCCGCTCCAGTTCCGTCGCTTCGGCATCCATCCGGCGCTGCGCACTCTCCAAGGGCGCCAGCCGGTCGGCCATGTCGTCCATCGCCGACGAGGCCACGCGCTCGCTGGCTCGCCGGGCCGCCGCGATCGTCGCCTCGGATTGGCGAAGGGTGTCGGCGGCCCGCACGGACCGGTTCCGGAGTTCGGCAAGTGTATCCGCCAGACGGATCGCCGCGTCGGCCCGGGCGGTGAGATCGGCCAGGTGCCCCGCGGGATCATCCGGATGGCGTCGCACTTCGTCGTGCAGTCGCACCCCTAGCGTCTTGACCTCCGCCAGTCGCTGCCCTGCCACCTCTCCCGCCGCCTCCAGATCCTGGGTGCGCCACACCTGGCGCAGGATCTCGGTGCGGGCGGCCGGTGCGTCTTCGACCAGAAGGCGGGCGAAGCGCCCCTGCGGCAGGATCACGGTGCGCAGGAAGGCGTCGCTGTCGAGCCCGATCAGCGCCTCGATCCGGTCGTTGACCGGTCGCACCTGCTCCACCTTCTCCAGTGTTTCGTCGTCGGGGCCAAAGCGAACCAGCTGCGCCTGAGCCGGTCGGAGTCCACCTGCACCCGCTCTCCGGTCGACACGCGCTACCTCCCACTCCTGATCGGAAACGCGGAAGCGCAACACCACGCGCATCACGTCCGACGTGTCGTTCATCAACTCCTTCTTGGATCGGCCTCCAAGCGAGGTCTGTCCGTACAAGGCGTAGGTCATCGCTTCGAGGATCGACGACTTCCCGGCACCGGTGTCGCCGATCACGGCGATCTGGGAGCGGTCACCGAAGTCGATCCCGACCTCGGCGCGGAAGGAGCGCAGTCCCTCGATGGAGATACGAAGCGGGCGCATCCGGTCAGTCGCCCCTCGGGCGGCCCGGCGCACCCGTGTACGGTCTGTCGCGGTGTTCGGCCGCACCCCCTCCAGATGGCTCGCGCAGTGCGGCGAGAACTTCCTCGGCTCGCATCGTGAGTCCGGTCAACCCGAAGTCCGGCCCCTCCTCGTCTCTCGCTCCCGCCACCGCATCCCGAAAGAGCGCCAGCACCGTGTCCCTGGGCGCCTTCGTTGCCTTGCCCGTCGCCGCCGTGCCCCTCCACTCGACAAAGAGATCTTCAATGGAGGGCTCGTCGCCGTCCTCCGCCCCGGAGATCGCCTTGACGGGCCGGTTGGCCACTTCGTTCACCAGGTTGAAGATCACGCACCGCGGGGACCACTCGGCCACCAGGTCCGTCAACTCGGGAATCGGATCGTCGGACTTGACGACGGCCTTGAGGAAACACCCGTCGAGCGCGCCGTTCGCCGCCCGCTCCTCCAGTTCGTGCAACGTCCCGGCAAAGCTCTGCAGCGGCCGTCCCGGAGGCAGCTCCCGCTCGCTGATCTGGACGTCGTCGCCGATCGTGACCACGACCGCGTGCTTGGTCTGTCCGCCCTCGCCGTAGTCCAGCGGGATGAGCGACCCGGCGTAGCGGCCGCGCGCGCTGCCGGGAAGCTGCTGAGGGTCGTGGATGTGTCCGAAGGCGCAGTAGAGCGCGCGGTGCAGACCCTTCGTATGCGTGGCGTGATCCTCTCCAACGGTGAACCGCCGTTCGGAGTTGCCGGGACGTGCCCCGTCGACGTGCAGGTGCGCCGCGTAAAGGACGATCCCATGTGGACCCACTGCCTCGCGCGCACGCCCGATCACATGGTCGTTGAGGTTGCGGATGCCGTCGGCATAGTCGCCCTCGAAGCGGGAGGCGGCGGCGGTAGCGTAGTCGGTGATCGCGCCGGGCGGGATGAAGGGTACGCACGCGACGGCGACAGGGTCCTCCGCGAGGCCGTCGAACTTCAGGACCCGCGGCGTCGTGACGAACCAGAGGCGTCGGGGTGACGCCATGCCCGCCATGTCGTCGAGTACGTCGAACAGCGCGCCCGAGTCGTGATTGCCGCCGATTACTACGGTCGGTGCGATCCGCGCAAGTCTCTGGAGGGCCGTCACCCCGAGCCGCAACGCCGGGTAGGGAGGCCGGTAGGCGTCGAAGAGGTCGCCCGCGTGGATTATCAGGTCGGGGCGTTCGGAGGCGGCCACCTCCAGCAACGTACGCAGCGCCGACTGGTGGTCCGCCATCCTGTCGTGGCGTCCCAGCTTCGCCCCGAGATGCCAGTCGGCGGTGTGAAGCAGCTTCACGGCCCTTCCCCTACAACTCGACCTTCGGGCCCGACATGGCGGTCAGGTTGGTCATGATCGTGTCCGTGCGCTTCCGGTCCCGCGCCTCGTCGGCCTCGGCCTCGTCGGGGTTGGTGGCGTAGGGCGGGAAGGGAAAGCGCAGCGGGATCGGCTCCGGGACGATCGGCTGGGACAGTACCATGGTACCGGGCATGAAGCGCGACGCGCGCTCGCGAAGGGCGGAAGACAGGAAGCGGTAAGCGTCGGCCTCGCTTGCGTCGAGCCGGCCGGCCACCTTGAGCGACGCGTTGCGGGGGAGCGCCGGGGCAACCGCTGAAGCGGCTTGCTGCGCGCCCACCAGGAGCACGCCCAGGGAGCGTCCGCGCTCCGCGATGTCGACGAGCAACTCCCGCAACGGCGAGTACCCCTTAGCGGGAGCATACTTGTTGAGTTCGTCGAGGACGACGAACCGCAGCGGAACTCGCCCCGTCCCCTGCTTCTCGCGCCACACCCCGTCCAGCAACGAGCCAACCACGAAGCGCTGGGCGTCGTCGTGCAGGGTGGAGATGTCGACCACATGCAGGCGGGCATTCTCCGACGACACGGGCTTGAGGCCGCAACCGATCAGCGGTCCGATGTGCTTGCGGAGCCGAAGCAGCCGGCGCAGGTATGCCTGCCGTGTGCCCGACTGGGTGCGCCCGAACCAGGCCTTGAGGGTCTCGTCGTCGTCCCGGTTGGCCATCTTCTCGGTGAAATCGACGAAGTCCCCGAAGTCCTCGAGCACGTGGCCGGCGCCCGCAGGCACCGACTCCGGTTCCCTGGCCGCCAGCCGGTCCGGATCGAAGCTCGTGTCCTCCGGGACGGTCGGGAGGATCACCACCGCGCCCGACTCTCCGCCCTCCAGTCGCCGAAGGTGTCGCAGAAGCTGAATGCGGAACTGCTGCTCTATGAAGCCGACCTGGGTCGAGCGGTCGTCCTCGGAAGTGAAGCAGAACTGGAGGAGCTGGTCGCGGATGAACTGTTCCGGGGTCCAGCCGTAGGCGTGCACATCACCCGTGTCGCGGGACTTGACGCCGGGCACCCTCCCCGAGACGCCGGGCCGCCGGGGGGCGTACAGGCGCACCGAGCGGAAGGGGCCGGGATCACCGACGCCCAGGGCGTGCCACTGAGCGCGCGCGTCCGGCCTGCCCGGAAACTCCGAGTTCGGGCGATCGAGATGCAGCAGGTCTTCTCCCTTGGTGTTGAAGACGAGCGCGCGCACATTCTCGCGCTCAGCGCGGCCTCCGAGCAGCGCCATGCCGCCTGCGGTCTCGAGGAGTTGGTAGAGGATGTAGAGGGCGTATGAGGTCTTCGTAGCCACGCCCGAGATCCCCGAGATCGAGAAGTGTCCCCCGGAACGCCCGTCGACGAAGCGCATGTCGGCAAATACGGGCTCGCCCCCCATGTCCAGACCGACCGGCAGCTTGCCGCGCTTCATCTCGTCCTCGAAAAGGGCGATCGTGCGGTCCTCGCCCACGGCGCGCATGGCCACCGAACCCGCGTTGGGGGCCACGAAGAGCTCGGGAACGACGCGCAGCGCCCGCACCTCGGCCAGACGCACGTGCTCGGCGGGCATGACGCGATCGACGACCCGGGCCGTGTCGGAGGGCAGCTCGGCACCCTCGAACCGGCTGCGCAACTCGGTGACGATTCCGTAGTGGGTGACCTCCGTCCCGTCGGGGAGTTCGTTGCGGACCGCGACCAGCTGGTCCAACTGGACAGTCGCGCCGGGATCGAGCACCACCTGAAACTCGCGCGA
>JAJDVR010000070.1 GCA_022826025.1 Gemmatimonadota bacterium
CGCTATCCGCTGGCCGCCTGCATCGTCGTCGGCATCATCGTCATCATCTGGAAGTTCTTCGACCTGATGGCCAAGAGCGGCCGCACCAAGAAGATCCTCTCCGAGGTCGACGCGCTGCTCGCCGACGCCCAGCTGCAGGAGGCGATCGAGGTTACCCGCGAGTCCAACTCGCCCGCCGCGAACATCCTGTACGCCGGCCTCGAGCGGCACGAGGAAGGCACCGACCGGGTCATGAAGGCCATCGAGAACCAGGGACTCATCGAGTTGAGCCGCCTGGAGCGCGGTCTGGTGGTCCTGGCGACCCTCACCAACATCGCCCCGCTGCTCGGCTTCCTGGGCACGGTGATCGGGATGATCATCGCGTTCCAATCCATCGAGCTGGCCGGTGAAGTCGAGGCGACGCTGGTTGCGGGCGGGATCAAGGTGGCGCTCCTGACGACCGCCGCCGGCCTCACGATCGCGATCCCCGTGAGCATCGCCCACAACTTCTTCGTGTCGCGCATCGACTCCCTCGTCATCGACATGGAAGAGTCGGCCCAGAAGATGATCGACGCGCTCCACGCGATGGAGACCGGGAGGGCATCCATATAGCCGGAAACCGCAATTCCGCAGTCGAAAGGTCACCCCAAGGGGTGGCCTTTCGTCATTTTCAGGCCAGGGGTTTGAAGATGAAGCCGTCCTCCGTAAGAGTACTGGTTCTTTCCACTGCGGCGTCCCTGATCATCGCCGCTCCCACCCCGGCCTCGTCCCTGACGCCGCCCGGAGCGACCCCCCAGGCCGCGGAAACGGGGAGCCGCGACCGAATCGAACGGCCCTGGCAGACGGCGGTCGCGCTGAGGGAGGCGCTCGCCGCAACCGATTCCCCCGAGCCCGCCGCCATCCTGGAGCTGGCCCGTGCCGAGGCGGGCTGGCGGAACTGGACGGAGGTGAGCGAACTGCTGGCAGACGCCGAGTGGCTGGACGAGGTGAATGCCGGGGAAGGATGGCTCCTCCTCGGCCTGGCGGCCGAAGCCGAGGAAGACTGGGCAGCCGCGGAACAGGCCCTGGGCGCCTACCTGGCCGGTGGAAACCGCGATGAGGAAGCCGCCCTGCGCCTAGTCCGGATTCGAGCCCGCCTGAACCGTTCCGGAGACGCGCTCGGGACACTGGAAGCGATCGCCTCGGGCCGCACGGACTTCTTCGATAGCCGCATGCGGTTGGAGGTCGCGGAGATTCTCGCCCCGCTGGGCGACACTGCCGGCGTCCGTCTGGCGAGCGCGGGCGTCACCGACGACGAGATCCGGGAACGAACCTGGCTGCTGCGTTCCGACGCCTATCTGACCGTCGCCGACAGCGCCA
Source organism: Gemmatimonadota bacterium (assembly GCA_022826025.1). Lineage (GTDB taxonomy): Bacteria > Gemmatimonadota > Gemmatimonadetes > Longimicrobiales > Gaopeijiaceae > BD2-11. Next base: position 1,339 of record JAJDVR010000070.1, read on the forward strand.
CCGCCGAGACCTTCCTCGACCAGACCGTCGCCTCGATCTCGGACGACGGACGCCGGGCGCGGGGATGGGCCATGCTGGGCGAACTGCGGCAGGCGCGCGGCGACCGGGAAGGCGCGCTCTCCGCCTTTGGAGCCGTGCTCGACGCCGTCGAGCGGGGCCGCGCCGCCACCCTTGCCGCCACAGCCCTGGCCGAATCGGGCACCGTCCCGACCGCCGACCTGCCGGCCCTGGGGCGCGTCCTTCAGCGGGGAGGCGAAACCGGACTCGCGCTCGAGGTCTACGACCGCTACCTGGAAGAAGCCTCCACCTCTCCCCCGGCCACCCTGCGCCTGGCGCGGGCGCGCCTGCTGGCGGGCTCAGGACGGCTCTCGGAAGCCAGAGACGAGTTCACCGGCCTCGCCGGGAGCGATGACCCGGAGGTGGGCGCACCCGCCCTCGACAACCTGGCCCGGGTGCAGCGGCGGCTCGGTGCGGGAGGCGCAGCGGAGACGGCGCAGGAGCAGATGGTGGAGCGCTTTCCGGGCAGCCGCGAAGCGGTCGACTTCATCTTCTTCCGCGCCGATGCGGACCACGACGCGCGCCGGCTCTCCCAGGCCATGGAGGGATACGGGCAAACCGCGTCGATGGCGCCCACCATGGATCGCGCCGGTCTGGCGCGCATGCGCCTCGGCCAGCTTCACATCGGCGCCGGCGACCACCAACACGCCGCCGCGGTCTTCGAGGACTACCTCGCCGACTTTCCCCAGGGGCGGCGCTGGCAGGAAGCGGCATACTGGGCTGCGTGGACCCGCCTTCGTCTGGGCGACCGGGAGCTCGCTGCCGGGCATGTGGCGCTCGTTACCCGCGGTGACCCCCTTTCCTACTACGCCTTCCTCGGAGCGGAGCTGCTCGGCCAGGACTACGCCCCCGAACTGGAGCCCGATCCCCCCTTCGACGAGTCCACCGTCTTCTGGATGTATGAGCCACTGCGCGAAGCCGCGCTGCTGAGGCGCGCGGGGATGAACTCGGCCGCCGCGGACGTCGCCGCTCGATTGGTCAAACGGGCCGAAGGCTCCCCCGGAGCGCTGCTCCGGCTGGCCGAGGGGCTGATCGCGGAGGGCATGTACATCGAGGGCGTCCGCGTCGGGGGACGGGCCCAGAGCGCCGGATACCCCCGTTCGCCGCGGCTCGTGCGCGCGACCTATCCGCTCCCCTATCGGGACCTCATCTTCGACGAGGCGGCCAGGCAGGATGTGGACCCGTTCCTGATGGCCGCCCTGATGCGCCAGGAATCCGCCTTCGACGCGGAAATCGTCTCCAGCGCGGGAGCGGTCGGGCTCATGCAGGTGATGCCCGCGACCGGACGCGAGCTCGCGCGCCGGGGAGGACCGAACCCCTTTTCGGCTACGGCCCTGAGGGTCGCCGATGTCAACCTGCGCCTGGGTTCGCGCTACCTCGCGCAGATGCTCGGCCGCTACGACGGCCAACTGCCGCTCGTGCTGTCGGCCTACAACGCAGGTCCCTCCCGCGCCAACCGGTGGCGCCGCCTCCCCGAGGCCTCGGACCTCCTGCGCTTCACCGAGCGGATCCCCTTCTTCGAAACGCGCAACTACGTGAAGAGCGTCGAGCGCAACCTGCGGATCTATCGCTGGCTCTACGGCGACGACTCATGAACCGCGGCATCGGGCCATGAACCCGCCCACCCTCTTCCTGATCGACGCCTACGCGCTCATCTACCAGTCGTTCTTCGCCTTCGCCAACCGGCCCCTCACCAACTCCAGGGGTGAGAACACGTCCGCGGAGTGGGGCTTCCTCAACTACCTGATCCGGATCCGGGAAGAGTTCGCGCCCGATTATCTCGCGGTGGTCTTCGACGCCGGCTCGAGTCAACGCAAGAAGCTCTATCCCGAGTACAAGGCGACGCGCGAGAAGATGCCCGAGGATCTGCGCGAGAGCCTGGGCCGCATCCGGTCGCTGCTGGACGCGCTCCACCACCCGGTGGTCGAGGTCGAGGGATTCGAGGCGGACGACGTGATCGCGTCGCTGGCACGGCGCGCCCTCGCGCTCGAGGAGGACATCGAGGCCGTCATCGTTTCGGGGGACAAGGATTTCTACCAGCTCCTGCGCCCGGGCCTGCGGCTGTTCCGCCCCGCGCGCGGGGGACGCGCCGGCACCTCGGCGGAGTGGGTCGACGAGTTGAACGCGAGCAAGCGTTTCGGGGTCCCTCCCGATCGCATCATCGATTACCTGGCGCTGATCGGAGACTCCTCGGACAACGTGCCCGGAGCGCCGGGCATCGGGCCCAAGACCGCGGTCAAGCTCATCGAGCAGTATGGAGACCTGGACGAGATTCTCGCGCACGCCGAGGATGTGCGGGCCAAGCGTCCCCGCGAGTCGCTGCTCAACCACGCGGACCAGATCCGGCTGTCGAGGCAGCTGGTGACCATGCTCACCGACGTGGACGTGACCTTCGATCTCGATGGCCTCGCCGTGCGCGCTCCGGACCGCGAGCGGATGCGCGAACTGCTGCTGGAGCTCGAGTTCCACACCCTCCTGGAGCGCTTCGCGAGTTCGCCGGCAGCCGGGGGGGCGGCATCCAGGGAGGAGGAGGTCGACTACCAGCTGGTGCAGGACGGGGCCGGGGTCGACGAGGCGGTCCGGGAAGCGCGCGCGCAGGGAGAAGTCGCGGTCGCCGTACTCACGGCATCTCCCGATCCCATGCGGGGACCCATCGCCGGGATCGCCCTCTCGAGCCGGCCGGGCGTGGCCCGCTACCTCCCTCTGGCCCACGAAGGCGCGCTCGGCCTGGAGATGGGGGCGCTGGCGGAGTCCGCGGCGTCGGCGAACAATCTGCCCGGGCTCGATTCCCCTGCCATGGCTCCGCTTCGCGACCTGCTCGAGGACGCCGGGGTGGCCAAGACCGGGCATGATCTGAAACACGGGATGGTCGCGCTGGCCGGGGTCGACATCGCGCTTGCGGGGGCCTGCTTCGACACCATGGTGGCGTCCTATCTCCTCGAACCCGAGCTTCGGGGCCACGAACTGGAGACCCTGGCGGCAAACAGGCTCGGCCTCGAGACCACCCGACTCAAGGAGCTCGTCGGCACGGGGAAGAAGGAGGTGCCGCTGACCCGGCTCAAGCCCGAGCAGGTCCTCCGTTACGCCTGCGAAGGCGCCGATTGCGCGGGCCGCCTTCGGGAACACTTCCGGCCCAGACTCCAGGGACACGCTCTGGACGGACTTTTTCGGGATGTGGAGATGCGCCTGGTGCCGGTGCTGGCGCGCATGGAGCGAAACGGAGTCCGCATCGATCCCCTCTTCTTCAGCGAGATGAGCCGCCAGCTGGAGTACGAACTCGGGCTGGTGCGGGAGGAGATCTTCAGGGAGGCGGGATCCGAATTCAATCTCAATTCGACGCCTCAGCTGCGAACCGTGCTCTTCGAGAACCTGGGACTCCCGGTCATCCGCAAGACGAAAACCGGGCCCTCGACGGCCGCTTCGGTGCTGGAGGAACTCGAAGCCCTGGGCCACAGGGTGCCGCGCCTGCTGATGAAGTATCGCCGCATGGAGAAGCTGCGCAGCACCTACATCGACGCCCTCCCCGGTCTCGTCCATCCGCGCACCGGGCGCATCCACACGCATTTCAACCAGACGGTGGCGGCGACCGGCCGGCTCTCTTCCAGCAACCCCAACCTGCAGAACATCCCCATCCGCACCCGGATCGGACGGGAGATCCGCAAGGGCTTCGTGGCCGCCCCGGGACACGTTCTGCTGACCGCGGACTACTCGCAGATCGAGTTGCGCATCCTGGCGCACTTCTCGGGCGATCCCGCATTCGTGACCGCGTTCCGCGAAGCCAGCGACATCCACCGCCAGACCGCCGCCGTGATCTTCGATGTGCCCGTGGACGAGGTGAGCCCGCGCATGCGCGACCAGGCCAAGACCATCAACTTCGCCACCCTGTACGGGCAGGGAGCCTTCTCCCTCGGGCGGCAACTGGGCATTCCGCAGGGCGAAGCGCGGCGCTTCATCGACCAGTACTTCGAGCGCTTCAGCGGCGTGCGCGCCTTCCTCGACGAGCAGGTCTCGCTGGCGAAAGAACGGGGCTACGTCGAGACGCTCGCGCGGCGGCGCCGCTACGTGCCCGAGCTGGCCTCGCGCAACTGGAACATCCGCGCGCACGGGGAGCGGATCGCGCGCAACACGCCCATCCAGGGTACGGCCGCGGATGTCATCAAGAAGGCGATGATCGAGGTTCAGCAGGCTCTGGAGGAAGCTGGCTCGGGGGCGATGATGCTCCTCCAGGTGCACGACGAGCTGGTGCTCGAGACGCCCGCCGCAGAGCTGGAGACGGTGCGCGACATGGTCGTGTCGCACATGGAGAACGCGGCCGCGCTCGAAGTGCCGCTGGTCGTGGATACCGGAGCTGGCGAGAGCTGGTTCGACTGCAAGGGCTGACCCCTGCCGGACCGGGGCTTCGATCGGCTCATTCTGTCATTCCTTCGCCCGGATTTCCCCGCGAACGTGAGAGTTGTCGGGAGGAATCCAGTTTCACCTGCAAAGGAAGGAGAGGCGCCGATGAGCCGGTCGGTCAACAAGGTAATCCTGATCGGGAACGTCGGGCGGGATCCGGACGTTCACGAGACCCAGGGACGCAAGAAGGTGGCGCACTTTTCGCTCGCCACCAACCAGCGGATCCGCCGCGGGCCGAACGACGTGGAGGAGCGGACGGACTGGCACCGCATCACGGTGTGGAACAGGACCGCTCAGTTCGTCGAGGACTACGTGCGGAAGGGAGACCGGGTGTATGTGGAGGGCCGGCTCGAGTACGACTCCTATGAGCGGGACGGCGTCACCATTCCCACAGCCGACGTGAGCGCGCGCGAGCTGGTGCTGCTCTCGCAGCGGAGCGACGACTAGCAGTCCTTACGGCACCCTGTGAGCCCGGCGCCTGCGGTCCCCGGGGGTGCGGGGGTGCGATTCGGACCTGCGGGCGCGATGGCGGCGGGAGGCGGGAGGCGCAAGCCAGTGAGGAATGTCCTGAACCGAATACCGGATCAGTTTGCGCTCCAGAAACCGGACAGGGAATCCCCGTGGGGGCTGTCGCGCAGCTTCTCGAAGGCGCGGTTGCGAATCTGGCGAATCCGTTCGCGCGTGACCCCCAGAAGCACGCCGATCTCCTCGAGCGTGCGCTCCTCGCCGTCGTCCAGACCGTAGTAGAGGTAGAGAATCTTGCGTTCGCGTTCCGTCAGATACTTCTCGAACATGTCCTCCATGAAGGCCCGGCGCGCCAGCGCCTCCACATCCAGTTCGATGTCCGCGGCTTCCACGCCGGCGAAGCGTTCGCCGAAGCTCGAGCTGTCCCGGTCGCGACGGTCGATCGGGGCGTCCAGGCTGAGTTCGGTCGCGGCCACCCGGCGCAGCGCACGGATGGTCTCGACGGGCTCCTGCATTTCCTTGGCGATCTCCTGATCGGTGGGAGAGCGGCCCAGTTCCTGGGTCAGCGCGGTGTCGGTGCGTGCCAGCTTGGCGAGGTTGGAGTTCTGGTTGAGCGGGATGCGCACCGAACGGGTCTGTTCGGCCAGCGCCTGCAGGACGGTCTGCCGGATCCACCAGACGGCGTAGCTGATGAACTTGACCCCCTTGTCGGGATCGAACTTCTTGACCGCCTTCAGCAGGCCTTCGTTGCCGATGCACACCAGTTCGGCCAGGCCGAGGCCACGGCCCTGGTACTTCTTGACGTAGGAAATGACGAAGCGAAGGTTCGCGGTCACCAGCCGCTCGGCCGCTTCTATGTCCCCCGTCCGGGCACGCCGGGCCAGTTCGCGCTCTTCCTCGGGATCCCGGATGAGGGGGTACTTCTCTACGTCCTGAAGATACTGATCGAAGGAATCCAGACCACGGGAGGATGAGAACATCCAGTGCGCGCCTACCGGGGGTGGGTCTACAAACGGCGAAGGCCGGGCCCAGGAACAGCAAGTCGGGTAATGTAACACTGCCGAGCCTGACAGGTCTACCACTGATTCTTCGGACAGGCCAGACCCCGGTTTTGTTGTATCTCCGGACGCCGGGAGCCCGGATATGAGGTAATGGAACGCGCGTCCCCGCTCTCGGTGCCCGCACGGATTCACCTGCAGGTCGTTAGTGGAAAAACCGTCCCCTGCCCACGAATGCACCCCTCGAAATCGCTCCCGGCCTTGCGGCCAGGCCGTCCAGCCAGTCGTTGAGGGAGTCGATGCGGTCGGCTATCACATGGATCACTCCCTGTTCCTTCTCCAGCCGGCCGCGGCAGACCATCAGCCGCGCGGTGAACAGGGCGCGGCGGCAACGTTCCTGGACCGAGGGAAACACCACCAGGTTGGAGGATCCGGTCTCGTCCTCCAGGGTCACGAACACGATCCTGCCCGCCGTGCCCGGCCGCTGGCGGACCAGCACGATGCCGGCGACGGTGACGCGCGCCCCGGCGGGGAGTTCTCCCAGGTGGCTGGCCGGGCACACCCCCCGGTCGGCCAGCCGTTCCCTCAGCAGGGCGGTGGGGTGCTGTTTGAGGGACAGCCCGGTGGCACGGTAGTCGGCCACCACCTGCTCGCCGGCGGACATGACGGGCAGGGCCGGTTCCGGACGAAACGGCTCCGCCTCCCCGGGCGGATCGAAGAGCGGAAGCGGCTCCATCTGGTCCAGGGAACGGATTGCCCAGGCGGCCTGGCGGCGGTCCAGCCCGGTGGAGGTGAAGGCATCCGCCCTGGCCAGGCGCGTCAGGACGGCCGGACGGGTCGCTGCCCGCCGCCGCAGGTCGGCCGGGGAGCGATACCCTTCCTCCCGGGCCGTCACGATGCGGGTGGCGTCCTCTTCCCTCAGGCCGCGGATCTGGCGCAGTCCCAGCCTCAACGCCATGCGCGGCCGTGGGAGCGATCCATTCCGCCCCGGCGGATTCGAGCCCACCGGCTCCAGGGTGCAGTCCCACTCCGAGTGGTTGACATCCACCGGGCGCACCTCCACCCCGTGCCTGCGCGCATCACCCACGATCTGGGCAGGCGCGTAGAAGCCCATGGGCTGGCTGTTCAGGAGGGCACAGGCGAAGACCTCCGGGTAGTGGTGCTTCAGCCACGAGGAGATGTAGACCAGAAGCGCGAAACTGGCCGCGTGGCTCTCCGGGAAGCCGTAGTCGCCGAACCCCTCGATCTGCTTGAAGCAGCGCTCGGCGAACTCCAGCTCGTACCCTTTCCCCACCATGCCATCCACGAATTTATCGCGGAAGCGATGGATAGTGCCGTAGTTGCGGAAGCTGGCCATGGCCCGGCGCAGCCGGTCCGCCTCGGCCGGGCTGAAGCCGGCCCCGACGATGGCGATCTTCATCGCCTGTTCCTGGAAGAGGGGCACGCCCAGGGTCTTCCCCAGCACTTCGCGCAGATCTTCCGAAGGGTATTGCACCGGCTCCACGCCTCTCCGCCGGCGCAGGTAGGGGTGGACCATGTCCCCCTGGATCGGTCCGGGCCGCACGATCGCCACCTCGATGACCAGGTCGTAGAAGGTGGCCGGCTTCAGCCGCGGAAGCATCGCCATCTGCGCCCGGCTCTCGATCTGGAACACGCCGATCGTGTCCGCCCGCTGGATCATCCGGTAGACCCCCGGATCCTCCGCGGGCACGTCCCCCAGGGTGTGGCGGACGCCGTAGTGCGTTTCCAGCAACTCGAAGGAACGCCGGATGCAGGAGAGCATGCCGAGCCCCAGCACATCCACCTTGACGAGCCCCAGCGCCTCCAGATCGTCCTTGTTCCACTCGATCACCGTGCGGTCCTCCATGGCGGCGTTCTCGATGGGAACGATCTCGCACAGCGGCCCGCGAGAGATGACGAACCCGCCCGTGTGCTGGGACAGATGGCGGGGGAAGCCCTGGAGTTCGCGGGCCAGTTCCAGGGTCAGGCGCAGGCGCCGGTCCTTCGGGTCGAAACCTTCCTCCCGGGCGCGCTCCTCGTCCACCGGCTTCGACCAGACCGAAGCCATGGAGAGCAGCCGGTCGACCGTATCCTTGCTCAGTCCCATGGCCTTGCCGGTGTCGCGCAACGCGCTGCGCACGCGGTAGGTCACCACCGTCGCGGCCAGCCCGGCCCGCTCCCGGCCGTACTTGCGGTAGATGTACTGGATGACCTCCTCGCGGCGCTCGTGCTCGAAGTCCACGTCGATGTCGGGCACTTCGTTTCGCTCGGCGGAGATGAAGCGCTCGAACAGCAGGTCGATGCGGTCCGGATCGACCGATGTGATCTCCAGGCAGTAGCACACGGCCGAGTTGGCGGCCGAGCCGCGCCCCTGGCACAGGATGCCCATGTCGCGGGCGGTCCGGACGATGTCGGCCACGGTCAGGAAATAGGGGGCGTATTCCAGTTCGCCGATGAGCGCCAGCTCGTGTTCGAGGGTCGCCCGCACTCTGGAGGAGATGCCCTCGGGATAGCGCCGGGCCGCGCCCTCCCAGGTCAGAATCTCCAGCTCCCGCTGGGGCGTGCGGCCTTCGCCGACCACCTCCTCGGGATATTCGTAGCGCAGCTCTCCGAGGGAGAAGCGGCAGCGTTCGGCGATCTCCACTGCATTGGCCAGGGCGCGGGGATGATCGCGGAAGAGCGCGGCCATTTCCGCGGGGGACTTGAGATGACGCTCAGCGTTGGCCGCCAGGCGCCAGCCGGCGGTGTCGATGGTGCAGCGTTCGCGTATGCAGGTCAGCAGGTCGTGGAGCCGACGCCGCTCGGGGATGTGCTGGTGCACGTCGCCGGTCGCGACCAGGGGCACGCGCTCCGTCTCCGAGAGGGATGCGAGAGCGGCCAGGCGGCGGACATCGTTGCCCCGGTGGTTGTAGGTGGCGGCCAGGTAGAGAGGTGTGTCCAGCCGCTCCCGGTACCACCCCACCCGTTCGGCGAAACCGGGACAGGGCACCTCCGGCGGCAGGGCGACGAAGATCTGCTCTCCGGCCGCTTCCACGACATCCCCGCGCACGAGCCGGCACTCCCCCTTGGGGGCGCGCCTGCGCCCTCGAGTGATCAGGCGGGCCAGGCGGCCGTAGCCCTTCCTGGAGACGGGCAGGCAGAGCAGGGACGGTCCGTCCTCGAAGTCGAGGCGGGCGCCGGGAATGAAGCGCAGTTCGGTCTGCCGGGCGGCGTGATGGGCGCGCACGACCCCCGCCAGGGTGTTGCGGTCGGTGAGAGCCAGGGCGCGGTAGCCCAGGGCATGCGCCCGCTCCACCAGTTCCTCGGGCTGGGAGGCGCCGCGCAGGAACGAGAAGTTGCTGGTGACCTGAAGTTCCGCGCAGCCGCCTTCCCAGGCCACCGAGCTTCCCCCCACGCGACCGCCGGGGGGGCGCGCCGCGGGATCGCCCCCGGCCGCGCTCACGCGAAGAACCCGTGCAGGAACCAGCGCGGCGGAGAACCGTCGCCGGGGCGTTCACAGTAGATCCAGTAGCGCCGGCCCTCCTCATCTCCGGTCAGGTAGTAGTCGCGGGAAGGGGCGTCCCCCAGCCACCATTCGCACTCCAACCGCTCGGGCCCCTCGGCCACGCGCAGCCGGTACCGCCGCCCGCGCCACCGGAAAAAGACCGGCGCGCCCGTTGGCACCATCCCGCCGGATTCGCGGGCGACGACCTCCACCCGTTCCGGGGGAGACAGCAGGCGCACCGGCCGATGCCGTCCTTCCGGCCAGCCCGGGGGGGAAACCTGCGGCGCAGCCAAGGGTTCACGCAGCTCGACCGCGCTCTCGGGCAGCCAGCTCTGGCGCGGGACCGGACAGGCGACGCTTCCGAACCCGAAGCGGTTCCCCAGCCGGTCGAGGAGGCCGGCCAGTTCTTCGCGGCCCGTCCCACCCTCTCCTCCGATCCATCCGCCACTCCCCACCACCGTCGCCCCGGCCCGCGCGAACCAGTCCTCCTGCTCCTCCTCGACGACCTCGACCACCTCGGCGGACAACACCATCTCCTCAATGCCGAAACCCGGGTCGATCCGCTCCAGCTTACCCGCGAGCAGGTTCATGAGAAGCCT
>JAJDVR010000213.1 GCA_022826025.1 Gemmatimonadota bacterium
GAACTATCCGAATCCGTTCAACCCGGAGACCCGTATCCCCTTCTCGTTGGGTGACGAGTTGTTCTCGGGCGGGGAACCGGTCGTCGTGTCGATTCGCATCTACAACGTACTCCAGCAGCTGGTCGCCTCCCCCACCGCCCTGCGCAACCCGGGGAGCGACGGCTTCCCCGTGTCCGACATGGAGTACGAGAGACCGGGGGACTACGAAGCCTACTGGGATGGGCGCGACCTTGAAGGCAATCAGGTCGCGTCCGGAGTCTATCTCCTGCAGTTGACGGTGAACGGCCGCTCGAGCGTCATCAAGATGTTCGTAACCAAGTAGGCTTGCGGCTGGCCGGCGTTTCTCTCCTTCCCTACGATTAGCCTGTCCGGGCCCGATTTCGCGGGTCGCGATCGGCCAGCGCCCGAATGACGCGGGCGACCGCTTTCAGGGGAGGAGCCGCATGAAGCCGCTCGACCGCCGCAACTTCATCCGTACCACCGCGGCCGCAGGTCTGGCCGCGCTTCCCGCCGGAGGACTGGCGGCCCGCATCGCCGAGGGATCCGAGCCCGCATCGGCCGCATCTCCCGACGCGGCGTCCGCGAGATCCTCCCTCGACGACCCGCTCGGCGTCCGCCCCAGCTTCCCCGTGACCGAGGAGCTCGCATACCTCAACACGGCCTCCGTCGGACCCATCCCGATCCCCGTGCGCGATGCCCTGTACGCGTACGCGGACGGCAAGATGCGGCGACGGGGCGGCGGTTCCGGCCTCTCCCCGCGGCAGCGGGCGGTCTCCGGATTCGCCGGACTGTTCGGGGCCGACGAGGACGAGATCGCCCTCCTCTACTCTACGACCGACGCGGAAAACATCGTCGCGAGCGCGCTGGACTGGCGCGAGGGCGACAACATCGTGGTCGACGAGCTGCACTTCGTCTCCACCTACGTGCTCTACCGGCAGCTTGAGCAGCGGATGGGGGTCGAGCTGCGCGTGGTGCCGTCGCGCGACGGCGTGGTCACCACCGAGGACTTTGAACACAGGACGGACGGGCGCACCCGGCTCATCAGCGTGGCGTGGGTCTCCAACCGGAACGGCTTCCGACACGATCTGCCCGCGCTCTCCGAGTTGGCGCACGCGCATGGGGCCTATCTCTACGCCGATGCCGTCCAGGCGCTGGGCACTTTTCCGGTGAACCTGCGGGAGGAGGGCGTCGACTTCGCCGGCGCGAACGGCTACAAGTGGCTGCACGCGGACTTCGGATGCGCGCCTTTCTTCGTCCGCCGCGAACACCTGGAGTGGATGGCGCCCGACCGCTATGGGCACCGGCAGGTGGCCGAGACCCTGCCCGGGCACCGCTATCGCCTGAGAACCAGCGCCGCCAAGTTCGAGTACGGGAGCCTGGCCAACGGCCCGATGGCCGCCATGGGCGCCGCCCTCGACTTCCTCGCCGATGTGGGGCTGGATCGCATCGCCGGGCACACCCACGCCCTGGCCGGCGAAATGCGCGCAGGAGCGGAAGCGCTGGGGATGCAGCTCTTCACCCCTCCCCGCAATCCGTCGCCCATCGTCAGCTTCTACCACGGCCTTGAGCACGAGACTCTGGCGAAGGCGCTCGCCGACGAGGGCATCGCCATCACCTTCCAGGAGGAGGGCCGGCTGCTTCGCGCCGCGGTCGCCATGTTCAACAACCGCGAGGACGTGGACCGCCTGCTGGGGGTGCTGGCGCGGATGGTGTAGGCGAAACGGGCGCGACTGCGAACCGGAGTCAGTGCTCCAGCAGCGTCTCTACGTGCGCCGCCGCGGCGAGCGCGGTGCCGTCCAGGTTGTACCCGCCCTCCAGTAGCGACACCAGTCGTCCCTCGCAGCAGCTGTCGGCGTAGTCCATCGCCATACGGGTCATGCGCCGGAAGGCGTCGTCGGTGAGGTCGAAGCACCCGAGCAGGTCGTCGCGGCGGCTGTCGAAGCCCGCTGAGACGATCACGAAATCGGGGTCGAAGGCGGCCACCGCCGGCGAGAGCGTGTTGTCCCAGTAGCGCAGCATGTCGGCGTCGCTGGAGCCGCAGTCCAGGTGGACGTTGATGTTCAGGCCCGTGCCCTCCCCCTCGCCGGTGAGCGACGGATCACCGGTCCCGGGATATGCGGCCCAGTCGTGGGAGGAGAAGAAGAGCACGGACGGATCGTCGTAGAACGCGTTCTGGGTGGCGTTGCCGTGGTGGTAGTCCCAGTCGATCACCAGCACCTTCTCGTGGCCATGGATCTCCTGCGCGTACTTCGCCGCGATGGCCGCGTTGCTGTAGTAGCAGAAGCCCTCCTCGGCTCCGGTGTTGTTGGCGTGGTGCCCCGGAGGCCGGATGGCGCAGAAGACGTTGCGCGCCCGGCCCTCGGCGACCACGTCCACGCCGGTCAGGGCGCCGGATACCGCGAGTTCGGCCACGGTTGCGCTCGTCCCCAGTTGGCGTACGGAATCCACGTGTTCGCCGGTGTGGTGGGCACGAATGCGGAGCAGAGGATCGACGGTGGGCGCTACGGGCACCGTCGCCTCGATGAGGCCGCGCGCCTCCAGCTCGGCCCGCATGCGCACCAGTCGCTCGGGGATCTCCGGCGGTCGGCCGCCGTCCGGTCGGATGAGCACGTGATCGAGGTAGCGCGGATCGTAGATGAGAGCGGTCCCGGCGGCCTGCGGAGAGGTGCCGGAAATGCCTCCTGGACTCACCGGAGAAGGTTCGGTGCGCGCGTGCAAGGGGCCGTCGCGCACGGGAAGGGCGGTGGTCAGGACGGGCAGGGCGCCAAGTGCGGCGGCCGAGGATTTCACGAAGTTGCGTCTGTCCATGCCAGCCCCCACAAGTCAGCCGGGATCGCTTTTCCTCCGGCGGGCATAATACTCATGGTGTCGAGTTCATTCCAGCCGGAGAAGGCCATGAAGTCCAGAGCCCGGTCAGCATACCGATTCGCCCTGTGCGCGGCGGTCGCCACGCCATTCCTCCTGCTGTGGGTCATCGGTGCCGTCGGCCTGATCGGGGTTGAAGGCGATCCCTTCGACCGCATCTACGGAGGCGTGATCGCCGTTGGGATCGTCGGAGCGATGGTCGCCCGCTTCCGGGCACGGGGCATGGCCCGGGCGCTGGTCGCGGCGGCGCTCGCGCAGGCATTGGCGGCAGTAATCGCCCTGGCCATCGGCAAGCAGCACTCCCCGGTCAGTTCGGTGGTCGAGATCCTGGGCCTGAACGGGTTCTTCGTCGTGCTCTGGGTCGTGTCGGCCCGGCTGTTCATCCGCGCCGCGCACGCGCAGGAAGCCGAAGTTCAGCCGGGATGAGGTCGGGCCGACTTTTCCTGGCCGAAGGTGGAGGTCTTCGCCGTCTCGGAGACCATATGGCAACGGAGCACGCCATGATCAAGCGAGCGGGCATCATTCCGATCATCATCGCTCTCGCGTCGGCCGGGGAGCTCGCGGCCCAGGCCGGACCAGGCGTGCAGAACGCCGCGCCCACCCGGACGATCTTCGATGGCGCGACCGTGATCGACGGAACGGGAACCGGGGCCCGGACCAGCATGGCCATCGTCGTGGACGGCGAAGCGATCGCGGCCGTCGTCCCGGCTGCGGAGCTGGCCGAAGAGGTGCGGGAAGGAGCCGCCGTCGTGGATGCGAGCGAGTGGTTCGCCATCCCCGGTCTGATCGAGTCGCATACCCACGTGGCCACGATGGCCAGCCGCGCCCGGGCCGAGTTCATCCTCAACCGCCAGCTGTATGCGGGGATCACGACGGCGCGCGACATGGCGGGCGACGTGCGCTCCCTCATGGATCTGCAGCGCGCCTCCCTGGTCAAGGAGATCGACGCGCCCGACCTGTACTTCTCGGCCCTCATGGCGGGACCGGAGTTCTTCACGGATCCGCGCACGGTCTCGTCGGCGGCGGGCGAGACGCCCGGCGAGGTGTCGTGGATGCAGGCCGTCACGGAGGACACCGACCTTGCGCAGGCGGTAGCGCTGGCGCGGGGCACCTGGGCCAGCGGCATCAAGACCTATGCGGCGATCGACGGAGACCTGCTGGCCGCGATCACCGCCGAAGCCACCAGGCAGGGAATCCCCGTGTGGTCGCATACGCACGTCGGGCCGGCGCGGGCGCTCGAGGTGGCCGGGACGGGCGTGCGCTCGATGTCCCACGTGTGCAGTGTCGGCAGCGCGGCCATCCCCGACGACATCTTTCGCGAGGGACAGGAGGGGCGCCGCACAGGATTCGTCGATGTCGACCTGAACCACCCGGCGGTGGATTCGGTGTTCACGCTCATGAGGCGGCACGGCACGGTGCTGGACGCGACCATCCGGGTTGTTGTCCAGGTGGGGCTGAGGCGCATGGCGGCGATCGACACGGTCAACGCGCCCCGTCCCGCTGAAGCGGCGGACAGCGCGGGGACAGGCCCCCCGCAGCCGCCCATCGACCGGCGGCGCCGCGGCGTGCGTGCCGAATGCGAGACGGCCGACGCGATCGCGCTCACCCGCCGGGCGTGGGAAGCGGGCGTCATGGTCGCGACCGGAACCGACGGCATGACTCCGCCCGTCTCCGACTTCCCGGCACTCTTCGACGAAATCCGCCACCTGCACGACGACGTGGGCATGCCGATGCTGGACGTGCTCAGGGCGGCCAGCCATCACGGCGCGGTCGCCCTGGGGCTCGAAGAGGCAATCGGAACGATCGAGCCCGGCAAGCACGCCAACATCGTCTTCCTGCGGGAGGACCCCCTGGCCGGGCCGGAGAGCCTGCGCTCGGTGGAACTCACGGTGAAGCGCGGTACGCCGTACTACCGACGGGACTTCGTACTCGGAGCGCCGTCGAGGCCGCCGGGACGATGACGGC
>JAJDVR010000104.1 GCA_022826025.1 Gemmatimonadota bacterium
GATGATGACGAGGCGCCACACGGCCCAGGCGACGATCGAAAACAGCCCGGCGCGGAGCAGGAACTCGACCAGGTAGTCGTCCAGGCGGGTGTCGGTGCGCTGCACCCAGCGCTTCTTCGCGCGGCCCAGGATCCCTCGGACTACAAAATAGCCGACCGTGGCGAGCAGGAGCGCGAGCAGACTCGGTGTCCAGCGCGAGGCCGCGTAGTCGAGCACCCTCCCCCACAGTTCGCCGACATCGATGAAGCTGAAACCAAGGAATTCCAAGCGCGCCTCGCTGTAGTCGGGTTGCGCGGATGTCCGGCTGCCGGTCGTTGCGGACGGGCCAGCCATCGGAAGGCCTAGCCTAATCGTTTGGTCGCTCGTATATCAACCGAACCGCCGGATCCCGGTCCCGGTCGTCCGCCCCGCACACGGCTCGAATTCGCGGAACATAACCGGCTGGCCCGGGCGGGACACCGTCGCAATGGGACTCCTCCTCCGGAGAACTCGCCGATGAAGGTGCGCGCTGTCGGGTCCGGCCCTTCGCTTCACGCCGTCCTGTCCGTCGCCTGGACCCGTGCGATCCGTTTCGCACCCCTCTTCGCCCTCCCGCTTGCGGCCTGCACGGGGGGCGGGGAGCCGGCCGACATCCTCATCCTCGGGGGCTCGGTGCTGGACGGTTCGGGGGGCGAGGCGAGGACGGCCGACGTGGCCGTGGCCGGCGACCGCATTCGCTTCCTGGGGGATGCCGCGGGCGCGGGCATCACGGCGCTGGACACGATCGACGCGCGCGGGCTGGTGGTCGCCCCCGGCTTCATCGACATGCATTCGCACGCCGAACTCGGCACCGATCATGGGCGGGATGCGCGCGCCTTCCTCTTCCAGGGCATCACGACCGTCGCGCTCGGGCTCGACGGGGGCGGCTCGGCCCACGTGGCGGACCGGCTGGCCGGGTGGACCGAGGACGGCATCGGGGTGAACGCCTTCCTGTCCGTGGGCCACAACTGGGTGCGGCGGCAGGTGCTGGGGATGGCGGACCGCGCGCCCACCGAGGCCGAGCTGGAAGAGATGCGCGCCCTGGTGCGCAAGGGCATGGAGGAAGGCGCATACGGCCTCTCCTCCGGGCTCTTCTACCTGCCCGGCAACTACGCGGAGACCGAGGAGGTGATCGAGCTGAACCGGGTCGCCGCCGAGTACCCGGGGGCGATCTACGACACCCACGACCGCGATCTCGGCGCCACCTATCCGTCCTTCGGCTACCTGAAGTCGATCGAGGAGGGCATCCGCATCGGCGAGGAGGCGGGGACCAAGGTCATCTTCAGCCATTTCAACGCCCAGGGGGCCCACAACTACGGCCGGGCGCCGGAGGGAGCGGCGCTGATCGAGGCGGCGCGGGCGCGCGGAGTCCAGGTCGCCGGCGCGCATCACTCCTACACCGCGACCCAGTCCAACCTGCGCTCGTATACGATCCCGAGCTGGTTCGTGGCGGGGGGCGACACGGCGATGCTGCGGCGCTTCGACGACCCCGACACGGTCCAGGTGATCGACCGTCAGACGCTCGAAATGCTCACCATCCGGGGCGGGGCCGATCGCCTTCTGTTCGCCGACCGGCGGCCCGAACTGAACGGCAGAACGCTCCAGGAGGTGGCCGACGAACTGAGCATGCAGCCTTCCGCCGCGGCCCGGCATATCCTGCGCGAAGGGAACGCCGCGGTGATGAACCTCGGCCTCTACGACATCGAGAACGTGCGCTACCTGGCGCAGCTCGACTGGATGATGACCTGCACCGACGGGCGCGACCCGGGACCGACCCGGCCGATTACCCACCCCCGCGCCTTCGGGTCATTCTCGAAGAAGATCCGCGACCTGGTGCTGGACGAAGGGCTCGTCACCCTGCCCTTCGCAGTGCGCTCCATGACCGGGCTCGCAGCCGACTTCCTGGAGTGGCCCGAGCGGGGGTACCTGCGCGAGGGATACTTCGCCGACATCACCGTGCTGCAGCTGGACACGGTGCGGGACATGGCGACGTACGAGGATCCGCACCAGTACTCGGAGGGCACCGTGCATGTGCTCGTGAACGGAGCGTTCGCCATCCGGGACGGGGAGGCGACGATGGCGTTGGCGGGACGCGCGCTGGTGCGCGGCGGAGCGGCTTTCCAGGCGGGGGGCGCCCGATGACCGCCGAACGGGAGGGGCCCGAGGTCCTCGCGGCGCGCGAGGGCGCGCTGGTGATGCTCACCCTCAATCGCCCGCATCGGCTGAATGCGGTGAACCTGCCGCTCTACGAGAAGCTGGTCGCGGAACTGGAAGCTGCGGACGCGGACAGCGGCATTCGCTGCGTCATCGTCAGCGGAAGCGGGCGGGCGTTCTGTGCCGGCGCGGACCTGAAGGCGCACGCCGAGACTCCGATGACCGAGGAGGAGCGGGACCGCTATGTGCGAACCGCCCAGCGCGCCAATCATCTGGTTCAGACGATGAGCACGCCGGTGGTGGCGGCGGTGAACGGGCACGCCATCGGGGCGGGGCTCGAGCTGGCTCTGTCCGCGGACTTCGCCATCGTGGCCGAGGAAGCGAAGCTGCGGCTGCCCGAGATCGCCCTCGGCACCTTCCTGGGGGGAGGCGTCGTCTACACCCTGGCCGAGCGGGTCGGGGTGCTCAAGGCGCGCGAACTCGTCTACCTGGGCGATTTCTTCTCGGGGGCGGAAGCGGCCCGCATGGGGGTGGTCAACCGGGCTCTGCCGGCGGGCGAGGTGCTCACCGCCGCCCGTGCGCTGGCAGCCCGCCTGGCACGCCGTGCCCCGATTCCGCTGGCGCAGGCCAAGCGCCTCATCGGGCCCGCGGGCACCCTGACGCGCGAGCAGGCGCTCGAGCGGGAGCGCGCCGCCCTCGAGGAGATCTTCCGAACGGCGGACTGGGCGGAGGGTGTGGCGGCGTTCCGGGAGGGGCGGGCTCCGGACTATCGGGGTCGGTAGTCGCGGGCCGGCCAACCGTCAGATGACCCTTCGGCGCATCTTCGAGCCCGCTTCGATCGCGGTGGTGGGGGCCAGCGCCAATCCCACGAAGAGGGGCTACCAGATCCTGCGCGGGCTGGCGAAGTCGGGCTATCCGGGCCCGGTCTACGCGGTGAATCCGCGCGGCGGACGTCTCCTGGGGCACGTCCTGCTCACATCCGTGGAGACGCTGCCGGCCGGTGTGGATCTGGCCGTCCTGTGCACCCCTGCCGAGATGGCGCCCGCGCTGGTGCGCGCCTGCGGGGAGCGGGGCGTCGGCGGGGTGGTGGTGCTGGCGGTAGGCTTCGGCGAGTCGGGGAGCCGGGGCACGGAACTGGAGGCCCGCCTGGGCGAGGCTGCGCGCGCGCACGGCGTACGCGTGATCGGTCCAAACACCTCCGGGATGATGAACCTGCACCAGGGGGTGAACCTGATCGGCGTGCGCGATGTGCGGGCCGGCGGAATTGCCCTGCTCGTGCAGTCCGGCAATATCGCGCTCGGACTCATGAACGAGATCGGCGCGCGCACGCGGGAGGGGATTTCCGTTTGCTGCGGACTCGGCAACCAGGTCGACGTCGGGTTCGGCGAGGTGCTCGAGTACCTGGGTGAAGACGAGCACACGAGGGCGGTGATCGCGCATGTGGAGGGTTTCACGGACGCGCGCGCGTTCCTGCGGGCCGCCGCCCGGGTCACGCCCCGCAAGCCCGTGGTGGTGATCAAGTCGGGGCGGACCGCGGTGGGGGCCAGGGCGGCCCTGTCGCACACCGGGGCGGTCGCTGGGCCGTACGACCGCCTGCGGGCGGGACTGGCGCAGGCCGGGGTGACCGAGGTGCGCCGGACCGACCAGCTGGTCGCGGTCGCTCATGCGCTGGCGTCGCAGCCCGCCGCGCCGCCCGGCAGCGGGATCGCCATCCTCTCGGACGGCGGCGGGCAGAACACCCTGGCGGTGGACGCGATCACCGAGTCGGGCGCGCGGCTGGCGACCCTTGCGCGCGAGACCCGCGACCGGCTGAGGGAGGTACTGGGCCCGGCCGCCGCGGTCGCCAACCCGGTCGACGTGGCGGGGGCGGCGGACACCGACCCGGGTGCGTTCGCGCGCGCCCTGGACGTGCTCGCCGCCGATCCGGCGGTCGGGGTCGTCCTGGTGGTCGGGCTCTTCGGCGGCTACGGGATCCGCTTCTCCGACACCCTCACCGCCCCCGAGACGCTGGCCGCGAGGGCGATGGCGGCCAGGACGCGCGCCCTCGGGAAGGCCATGGTCGTACACTCCATGTACGCGACCTACGACAGCCCGCCCCTGGACGCCTTCGTCGACACCGGCATTCCCGTGATCGAGTCGCTGGAGGCGGCGTGCCGCGCCGCGGTCGAGCTGGAGGGCAGGTCGCGGCGGAGGCGCGCACCCCGCTGGAATCCCGACGGCGATCCCGGCGGGATCGGCGCGGTCGGGCCGTCACGGACCACATCCCGGGCGGGCCCGATCCCACCCCATCCCGCGATCCGCGCGGCCCGCGCGGAAGGGCGGGTCACCCTGACCGAAATGGAGGCGCGCGCCCTGCTGGCGGCGACCGGGCTGGCCTTCCCCGCCGCCAACGTCGCCGACTCGGGAGACGCGGCTGCCCGGGCGGCCGAGCGTCTCGGGTGTCCGGTGGCGGTCAAGCTGCTCTCCCGGCGGATCACCCACAAGTCGGACGCCGGCGGGGTGGTGCTCGACGTGGCGGATGGCGCCGCCGCCGCCCGCGCCTACGAGGCCATCGTCTCGAATGCGCATGCCTATGCCCGCGCCGAAGGCCTTCCCCCGGCAGCCTGGTCCGTACTGGTCACCCCGATGCTCCCCGGACCCACGGCCGAACTGCTCATCGGCGCATACCGAGACTCCCAGCTCGGCCCCATGCTGACCGTGGGCCACGGCGGTACCAACGTGGAGGTGCTGAGCGACGTCGCCCACCGGGTGCTTCCCGCAGGGCCAGGGGACATCGAGATGATGATCGGGGAACTGCGCGCCAGCCCCCTGCTCGCCGGAAGCCGGGGCCATCCTCCTGTCTCCGTCGCCGGAATCATCCAGGCAGCCGAGGCCGTGGCCGGCTGCGTCATGACCTGGAGCGATGTCGCGGAAGTCGAGGTCAATCCCCTGTTTACGTACAGCGACCGCGCCGTCCCCGCCGACGCGCGCGTGGTCCTGTCCCCTCCGTAACGACCCGCATTCGTCGAGCCCGGAGACGTCCCGCCCTCCGGGGCCAGCATTGCACGCCCGCGTGCAGGACCCGCATCTTGCCATCCTGCGAAGCGCACGCGCCACCCTCATCCCGGAGGCATCCGTGAACAAGAACTTTCTCATGGCCACGATCGCGGGCGGCATCACCCTCTGGGTGCTGAGCTTCCTCACCTACGGCGTACTGCTGGCGGACTTCTTCGCGAACGACGCGATCAATCCCGAGCCCGTCATGTGGGCGGTGACGCTGGGTCAGCTCCTTTCCGCGGCGTTCCTTACCATCATCCTCGGCTGGAAGGGCGTCGGAAACGCGAAGGAGGGCTTTCAGGCCGGAGCGATCATCGGGGCCGTCATGGGCCTTGCCTTCGGCCTGATGATGTACGGAACGATGGTGGGCATGCACACGATCGCCACCCTCATCGGCGATACCGTGGTCTCGCTGGTCGTCTACGGGGTCGGCGGCGCGGTGATCGCGGTGGTGCTCAACCGGGGAGCATAGTCGCCCGAAGCCCCACCAGGGGCTGATGGATGCCTCTATCGGCCGAACAGCACCGCCAGCCGCCTCCGCAGCTCGTCCCGCACCTCCCGGAAGGCATTCAACTGCTCCTGCGGGCTCCCGACAGCCGCGGCCGGGTCGGGCAGGCTCCAGTGCACCCGGTGCGCGTCCCCGAGCCAGGCCGGGCACACCTCCTCGGCGCACAGCGTGACCACGGCGTCCACCGGACGCGCCACGTTGTCCACGCCCTTCGAGTACTGACCCGAGATGTCGATCCCGATCTCGGCCAGGGCGGCCACCGCCTGTGGGCGCACCATCGCGGGCTCGGAGCCGGCGGAAGAGACCCGGACGCCGACCGGTGCGAGATCGCGCGCGATGCCCTCGGCCATCTGACTGCGCGCCGAGTTGGCCACGCAGAGAAAGAGAACGTGCCGGAATCCCGGTTCGCGCAGCGCGTCCGCGTCCGGGCGCCAGCTCTCCTCGAACCCCGCCATCAGCTCCATTTCCTCCTGTCCCGACCGGGATCGTGGAAGTAGGATTACGCGCCTGCCCCCGCCAACCTCGCAAGGGTTCAATCCCGGCGCGAGTCCTACATCCGACTGCCCGGTCACGAATCGTGCACCCCGTGAGTCTCCTGTTCCACCCATCGTCAATCCCATGAGTCCTGCATCGCACAAGACGTTCATCCCATGACAACCGATTCCGTCCGGCGGGTTCGCCCCGCCTCGCCCATCATCCTCCTGGCGGCCAACGGACTGCTGGGCTTGCTGGCCGCCTGCACTCCGTCCGCGGAAGCGCCGCCCTCCGCCGACCACGCCATCGTGCAGACGGCCCTCCACGACTTCCGTGTCGAGGACGTCGCCGACGGCCTGGTCCGCCCCTTCGCCATGGCCTTCACGCCGGAGGGCGATCTTCTGGTCACGGAGCGTCCGGGCCGGCTGCGCATCATCCGAAACGGGAGACTGCTGCCCGATTCCGTGGAAGGATTGCCCGAGGTACGCGCCCTCGGACGCGGGGCGCGATCCATGGACGGATTCGAGCAGGCCGGACTGCGCGACGTCGTCCTCCATCCGGACTTCGCCGCAAACCGCCTTCTCTACATCAGCTACACGAGACCCGGCCCCGATTCGCTGGGCAACATCGCGATCGCGCGCGGCCGGTTTGTCGACGACCGGCTGATCGACGTCGAAGAGCTGTTTCACGCGGATGCGCCGGGGAACGGAACCGACCGCAGCTCGATGTGGGGAGGGCGACTCACGTTCGACCACGAAGGCTACCTCTTCATGACGCTGGGAGACCGGCAGTGGCCTTCCGTGGGCGACCTGGCGGCGCACCCCGCCCAGGATCTCTCGAATCACAACGGAACCACGATCCGGATTCATGACGACGGCCGGATCCCCGTCGACAACCCGTTTGTGGGCGTGGAGGGTGCGCGCCCGGAAATCTGGAGCTACGGCCATCGCAACGCCCAAGGGATGGCCGTCGACCCAGAGACCGGCGACCTGTGGCAGAACGAACACGGACCGCAGGGCGGAGACGAGCTCAACCTGATCGAGTCCGGCCGCAACTACGGCTGGCCCGTTGTTGGCTACGGCGTCCACTACCGAACCGGTCTCCGGATCCACGCGGGCACGCAGCATGAGAACATGCAGGCGCCGGCGCACGTCTGGGTTCCCTCGATCGGCGTATCGGGGATGCTCTTCTACACGGGCGAAGCGTTCCCCGAATGGCACGGCGACGTGCTCGTGGGCGGACTGCGCGGCCAGCGCCTGGTCCGGCTGCGCCTCGACCAGCGTCGGGTCGTCCGCGAGGAAACGCTGCTTCAGGACATCGGCCGCATCCGCGACGCTCGCCAAGGCCCCGACGGAATGGTCTACCTGGCCATCGACGGCACCACCCGCGACATCGACGGCCCGCCCACCAGGATCGTCCGGATGGTGCCGGCGGGCCGGCGGTAGGGGACGCGTCGCGCGGGAGCCTTCAGCCGATGGGCCTCACGGCCTCGCGGGATACGGAATGCGCGCCACGATCACGCGCACGTCGAAATCCTCCGCCCCCACCTCAACGAGGAACGTCGCGCTCGCGCCTATCTCCGCCGCGCGAAAGTCGTGGAAACGCACGCCGCTCCCGGTGAGTTCGCCGCGGTAGGGCCGGCTCACCGCAAGATCCGCCCACAGCACCGCCGTATCGTCGGACGATCCGGTTCGGGTCACCGGCCACGGATAGTGCCCGGGCGCGTTCAGCGAGGGAGCGAACTCCCCGACTTCCGGGAAGTCGTAGGACGAGAAGCGGGGTACGCCGTCCACCAGGCTGTCCTCGGCCCCCGCCACGGACATGGCCACCGCGTGCTGGGTCAGCAGATCGTCGAATGCCAGACCGCTGACGCTCTCGATGCCCGACAGGCCGGGGGCGGTGAGGGAGTCGTTCAGCACGGTGACGAACGCCTCGTCCCCGGCGGGCGAGGTTCCGGCCGCGCCGAACCAGTCGCGCAGGAAGCGATGATAGTGCCAGCCGCTCCCGTACACGTTGCCCCGGTCCCTGGGCTGGAACGTGACCGCGTTGGGACGATCGGTGAACCAGGCGAAGGCGGATGCGGTGCGGCCGATCAGGTTGACGATCCCGTACACTTCCGGATACGCCCCGCTGATCCCCGCCTCGAGCATCGCGCCGGTCACCCGCTCGTGGACCGCCGGTCCCCCTGCAGCCTGCCACGCGAGTCGCGAACTCATTTCCTTGGCGATCTCGGCCGTGCCCTCCTCGATCCAGGTCGGATGGAAGTCGGGACGGTCCTCATCCGCTACGCCCAGAGAATGCCGCACCCGCTTGTAGAGCGAGCTGACGTGCTTGACTTCGTGTACGAGCCCGCCGAAGGCCCAGTAGCGCTCGCTGTCGAGTTGCGCGAAGGCGCCGGCGCTCATGCGCACCAGCTCCATTTCGTTTGAGGAGGCGCACGTCTCGCGGGGGAGGGTATGGTCGCCGCTCCATACGAAAGCCCGGATGCCGTTGAGCACCGGGTCCACGACCACGACGACCCGGCCATCGCCGTTGACGTCGCTCGTGCCGCCGAAGTAGCGCTCGATGACAGCGGCTCCGTAGTCCGCATAGTAGGCGATGATCCGGTCGGCGTTGGCCCTGGAGATGCCTGTCGCTTCGCCTGCGTCCTCGTAGACGGCAATATGGCGGTTCTCCGTGACCAGCCGGGCGTCAAGGGTGGTGTAGGTGTCGCACCGGTCCCATGGTTCGGCCGTCGGATTATACAGGCGGAACACGCGCGTCGACGGACTCGGCCCCACATCCGCGGCCAGCGCTCCCCCGACCTCCGTTGAACGGTCGGGCAGGATCTCAAGACGACCATCCACCGACAGGCGCGAGAAGAGCTCGTCTTCCTGCCGTCGTATCTCTCGATGGAGGGCCGCGTTGGCGAGCTCGATCTCCTGGATCTCCTGCAGCTCACGGGCCGGGATGGCCTCGCGGAACGCGCGCGAGGCTGCGGCTCGGTGCGCGACCGGCCGCGACGCCGCGGCCGCTGCCGCCTGATTGTCCGCGGCATCCCTCTCGACGTGCAGCGCTACAGGCGTGATGGCGGTGTTGTCGCCATCGGTTCCCGCCAGCGTGACCCGGTAGTAGGCGCCCGCCCCGGGAGCTCGCAGGTAGAAGCCGCATCCACGGATCGCATCCTCCTCCAGAATGCGGACTTCCCCGGTTGCCAGCCCCAGCGGGGCATCGCACGCGCGCAACGTGAACTCGCGAACCGCTTCCCCGCCCTCCGAATCGGTGAGCCGGACCTCGAGGACTACGGTGCCCGTGTCCGCGGGCACG
Organism: Gemmatimonadota bacterium; assembly: GCA_022826025.1. Taxonomy (GTDB): domain Bacteria; phylum Gemmatimonadota; class Gemmatimonadetes; order Longimicrobiales; family Gaopeijiaceae; genus BD2-11. Next base: position 9,497 of record JAJDVR010000104.1, read on the forward strand.
CCCCGGATGATACCCGTGGAATCGAACCGGAGGCCCGCGGGCAGGCTGCTCGCCTCCCTGAGGCTCCACTCATATCCCTCGGTGGAGCCACCCCTGGCGCGTAGGCGAACGAGGTAGGGGAGCGTAAGCCGCGCCCGCGAGAGGGAGTCGGTTTCTATGGTCAGCGGCAGCCGCTCCCCGGTGGCCCGGAACACCGCAGTGACGCTCCCCGCGGTGGCGGCCAGCGTGTGCCCGGCGGCCGTTCCCAGCGTCCAGGTGGTCTGGGCGAGGCCCGCGGGGTTGGTGACGGCCGACGCGGGTGTCACGGCACCGCCTCCCGACGTCACCGCGAACCGCACCCGAACCAGCCCCGCGGGATGTCCGTTGGCATCCGTTACACGCACCACGGCCGCGACCGGCAGCGCCTCGCCGATAAAGCCCGCCTGGAGGTCGCCGGCCACCTTTTCGACTGCGTGCGGCTCCTGGGCCACCGTCACCTGGATTCTCGAACTGAGCGTTCCGGAGGTGGCGGTCACCGTGGCCGTCCCCGCCGCAACCGCCCTGGCCACCCCGCTGCCGAAATCGACCATGACCGTCCCGGGCCGGTCGCTCGTCCACGCCACCCTCTGGCCGGACACCGGGTCGCCGTAGTGGTCGAGCACCTCCGCCTGCAGCTGCTCGGTCTGACCGATGGCGGTCAGCGTCAGGCCGGCGGGGGATATCGTCAGGGCGGCAGGGATTCCTGGGGGCGGGCCCGCCAGCTCGTCGCCGCAGGAGAGCAGTACGGCGACGCAGAGGCACGCGCGGATCGGGCGTGACAGCGCGGTAGTGAGTCGCGTCAGGAGTCGATGCGGCATGGACCTAAGATACGAAAACTCCGGGGCCGGGCATATTCGCGCACCGCTCCGGGACTACGCACCCGAAGCCTGCTGCGGTGAAATGGGCCAGAAGTCTGCCATTCTGGCGAGTCCCAAAGGCTCAGGCCGTTTTACCTCCCGCCCAGAGCTGAGCTGCCCCGGAGGAAGAAGCCGTACTTCGTTCCCTTGTGGGCCTTCCTGTTAGCCTCTCCCCCCATTTCCAGTTGGAAACCTGGCAGCACATTTCGCAGGTTGCCTCCAGCGGCGAACTGCAACCCGGTACCGACCTTCAGGCGCTGGCCGGCGTCCTCGTAGGTGAACTCGCCGAACGGTGTCGCAAGCGCGCCCGCAGGTCCGAGGTTGGCGCCTGCCAGCTTCAGGGTCGCACCGTAGTCGGCCGCGCCGCCGGCTCGGGCCCGTTGCTCGCCAAGGAGCTCCAGCCGCAGCCGACCGCCATCGCCCGCGTCCGCGAGGTCGAGGGCCGTGCCCACCTGCAAGTGCCGTGAGCCCGCACCCATCATCCGCATCCGTCCGAACGGCGTCAGCAGATCCGTCCCGTAGGACACCTGCATGTCCAGTCGGTCCGGCTGCCAGACCTCCGCTGCGTTCTCGGGCCGCAGCCCGAACCCGAAATCGTCCCGCCGCAGATTCCGGCCCTCCCAGAGCGCCGTGATCCCGCTCGCATCCTCGCTCCATGCGGGTTCCAGCGAGATCGACAGCCCGCGGTTCGGCTTCGCCGGCATGCGCCGGATCGACATGTTCGCGCCCCACTCACCGAATCCCTCGTCCCGGTGGACCGCAAGCCACCGTCCACGCGCCGCCATGTCGAGTCCGAGCCGCGAGTTGACGTAGGCCAGCCCGCCTCCCACCTCCATGCCGGGGCCGGTTTCCAGGTCGCCACCGTCGGCGCGGGCGCCCACCTCGATGCTGGGCGTCAGCCTGGAGGAGGACGACAGTGCCCACGCCGTGCTCCCGTCCAGCATCAGCCGCGCTCGCTGTGCCCGGCCGTCCGCCAGGTCGATTGCGCCCGCGACCTCGTCCGCCGTCATGCCGACCGAGAAGGCGTCCGCACGCACGGCCAGGTCGACCGCGCCCACGCGTGCCACGTCGCCACGGAGCCCCATCGCAGCCATCCTCAGGCGGCTGTCGGTCCGTAGGGAGCCCACGCCGTCGTCCATGTCGACATCTCCGCTTCCCAGACCGACCGTGCCCCAAAGGTCCACCTTCGGAGTGGGAGCCCAACGCGCGTACGGATACACCGTAATCAGCCGCGCGTCCACATCGCCGTTCCAGTTCGAATCGTGTTCCGCGTCCAGGCCGCCCTGGTTCCGTGCCACGGCCACTCCGAGGACCGCGCTGGAACCCAGGCGGCGGTCCACGCCCAGGTAAGCCGCGCCCATCCTTCCATCCACGGAGAGGTCTCCGGGCCGGCCCGAGAAGTTCGTCCCCGCCCCGGTCGCCCACAGGGTCCAACCGCCTCCACCGGATCCGTCGGCGTCAAGGGCGCGTGCGAACAGGCCACCGGTACCGAGACGCTGCCCGCCCGGGAGACCGCCCTGATTCCACGCGCCGCCGCCGCTCGTACCCGAACGGCTCGCGCCCGGGCCACCGGGGACGGAATCGCGGAGGTGCAGGCCTGGCACGTCCACGCCGGCTGCCTGAAGGACTCCGGCGACCGCAAACGGATCGAGTTCGAATCGGTCGTCGGAAGCCGCGGTTTGCGAGAGGCGTGAAGCCGCTTCGAAGCGTGCTCCGATCGCGTCCACAGCCTGCGTCGCGATGGTCCGGCCGATCCCCGCGAGGCTGAACTCAAGGGCCCTCGCGCGCTCCGTGGCTGCGTCGTTATCCGCCAGAATCATGAGCGCGTCGTGGACCGTCAGGCCCACGGATGCACCGGACACTTCGATCGTCTCGTTACCCTCCACGATGTCGTCGTCCGCCGGGACAAGCGTGAACGTCGCCGTCCCGGTCGTCCTGCCCGCCGCGATCTTCACGGCAAAGTCCGGCATCGCATCGTAGTCCGTGCCGGATTTCGCGGTCCCGCCGCCCACGCTGACCACTACCGTCTTGTCGACAGGGAACACTCCACCGTTTGAGAACGCCGCCGTCACCGTCACCGGGGTGGGCGACGCCCCCTCGGTCACCTCCGCCGGGCTCGCCGACAACGTCACCTCGTGACGGTCGTCGTCCACGAGCGTCATCGTAGTTCCGGTTACGACCATGCGCACTCCGTCGCCAGTCACCGAAATCGCCTCGTTCCTCTCAACGATCAGGTCATCCACGGGCACCAGCATGAACGTCGCCGTCCCGCTCGTTTCGTTCGCCGGGATTGTCACGGGAAAGTCGCTTACGGCCAGGTAGTCCGCTCCTCCAGTGGCCCCGCGATCGCCCACCGCCTGCATATCCGTGGTTGTGCCTTCGCCGCCGTCATCGCTGTCCGCAGCCCTGGCCATGGCGGTCGCGTCGTCGCCATAACCGCCCACCGCGACCGTCACCGTGCGCGCGGAGGAAGTCGCGGTCGTCGTCGTCGCCGTCACCGTCACCACGGTGGGCGACGCTCCCTCGGGCACTTCCGCCGGGCTGGCCGACAGGCGCACCACGTGGCCGTCGTCGTTCTTGATCGTGCCGGTGCCGCTGTCGTTGGACATCACCCGCACACGCGAGGGAATGCCGGACACCGTTAAGCCGACCGTGAAGGTTTCGTCGCTTTCGAACACGGCGTCCTCGATGGTCGAGACTCTGAGCATTTGCGTCTCGCCCGCCGTGCCGGCGAAGGTGAGCGCAGCCGTGTTCCCGGTGTAGTCGGTGCCCTCCGTGGCCGTGCCGTCGGTGAAGAAGGGCGTCACGGTGAATCCGCCGGTGACCGCTCGGTCCAGCGTCACCATGAAGGTGACCGGGTTGCCCTCGTAGACCGATGCGTCGGCGATCGTTACCGTCGCCGGTGCCTGGTCGTCGTCGAGGATCGTGCCGGTCGCCGTGTCGGTCGCCGTCACCGTCACCGGG
>JAJDVR010000096.1 GCA_022826025.1 Gemmatimonadota bacterium
AACATCGAGGTGTTCACCGACATCATCGGGCGCCAGTTCAAGCAGCCGAAGGAAGGGCTGGGCTTCGACAACAGCCCGGTCGCGCACATGTGGCGCACGATCGCGAACCCGAACAGGCCGCTGTAGGGAGGAACTTCGCAGGGAGCCGGCGGGTTCAACCTCGAGCGCGGCGGCGGTCCCGAAGGGTCGGGGCGCCGAAGAAGGACCGGGGATGGTGGTGTGGAGAGGAAGATGAAGCAGGAATGGGCAGGAGCCCGGCACCGATTCACCGTCGGAGGCCGGGTTCTTGTCTTTCTGGTGATGGCCGTGCTCTCGCACGTCACGGTCGCGCACGCGCAGGCACCCGGGAAGTTCCATGTGCGCGGGGTCGTCACCGACTCGACGGGCGCGGCCCTGCACAACGCCATGGTCGTCGCCCTCACGAGACCCGACTCGGTGCTGGCCGAGTACACGCTCAGCTCGCAGGACGGCCGTTTCGCCATCGAGGGACTGCCGGCGGGCGGCTACATCCTCCAGGTAACGCTCATCGGCTACCGGACCCTGCGCCGCGACTTCGACGTCGCGACCGCGCACGTGGACGCCGGCAGGGTGACGCTGGCGGTGACGGCGCTGGAGGTGGACTCGGTGGTGGTCAGCGTGGAACACGTCCCCTTCGTGAATCAGCGCGACACCTTCAGCTACAACGTGCAGGCGTTTCCGACGCCCCCCAACGCGACCGTCGAGGAGTTGCTGCGGCGGCTTCCCGGGATCGACGTCGACGCCGACGGGTCGATAACCGCCCAGGGCGAAGCGGTCGCGAAGATCCTCGTGGACGGCAAGGAGTTCTTCGGCGATGACTCGTCGGTCGCGCTGGAGAACCTGCCCGCGGACGCCATCGAACAGATCGCCGTGTACGACAAGGAGTCGGACATGGCCGAGTTCACGGGCATCCCCGACGGCGAGGAGGAGCGCACGATCAACCTGAAGCTCAAGGAGGAGGCGAGGAGCGGGTACTTCGGCCGCGCCAGGGGCGACGTCGGCGGGGACGGGGGCAGCCGGGCCCGTCTCACCGCGCCCGTCGGCGCCGAGGCGCGCTACAACGGTTCGCTTTCCCTGAATCGCTTCTCGCCCACTGTCCAGCTTGCCCTGACCTCGAACGCCAACAACGTGAACCAGGGACGCTCCCGCGGTGGCTTCCCGAATCTCGCCGCCGGCATGCCGGGTGGAGGCGGCGGGAGGTCGAGCGACGGTCTTACCGAGACGATGAGCCTCGGGGTCAACGCAAGCCGTGAGTTCAGCGAGGAGACCTGGCTGCGGGGCAGCTACACCATCCGCCAGCTGGACAATCTCCAGGACCGGAGCCTGCAGCAGCGGGCGCTCTTCGGATCGGACGTCGCATCGCTGGTCGACCAGACCAGCAAACAGGAAGCCGGCAACGTGAGTCATCGCCTGGACCTGAACGGGCAGCTCGAATTCTCGGAAGGGCATGAGCTGCGGGTACGCATGAGAGGGAATGCGCGCGCGTCGTCGCTCACCTCATTCGCCAATCGGCAAACGCATACCCTCGGCGGGGACATGCTCAATTCCGCCACCACCGACTACCTGGTGGACGGAAACGAACTGGGCGGGGACGGACGGCTCACCTGGCGCAAGCGCCTGAACCAGGAGGGCCGCAGCATCGTCGCGGAGCTGACGAGCGACCTCGAGGACTCCGACATCTCCGCCGACCTGTCCTCGCTGGTTACGGGGGAGAGGCGCGCCAGGGACGGCGATGACGATGTGGACGATGTGCGCGAGATCCTGCAGGACCACTCGCGCGTGGGGTGGACCCGGACCAACTCGGCCCGCCTCTCGCTGACCCAGCCGCTCGCGGAGGGGCACACGATCGAGTTGTTCGGCCGGCGCAACGCGACCCACCAGGACCGCAACAACGCGGTCTACGATCACGTCGACGGCACCCTGGTTCACAACCCCCGCATGAGCTCGGGATTCGAACGGGCCTACACGTATCTCCAGGGCGGGACGCGCTACAGCCGCAACACCGAAAGCTCCTGGCTCACGCTCGGGCTCCGCGTGCAGAGGTCCAACCTCGAGGGCGTCATCCTGGGCCGGGACGAGTCCATCGCCAACGGCTACACGCACCTGCTCGGCAACGCACGGCTGAAGAAGGAGATCAAGGAAGGGCAGACGCTCCAGCTCCGCTACGAAGGCTCGAGTCGCGAGCCGTCGCTGACGCAGCTCCAACCCTACGCCGACAACACCGATCCCCTCAACATCTACTCCGGGAACCCGGATCTGCGCCCGGAATACCGGCACCGGGTCAACGCCGATTTCCGTCTGTTCGATGAGGTGACCTTCATCAACCTCCGCACCTTCACCCGCTTCACCTACACCGACAACAACATCTCGATGTCGCGGGTCTTCGACGAGCGCGGCTTTCAGACCCGGATGCCGGTCAACACCAGCGGCGAGTGGTCCGGCAGCCTGGGAGCCAACTTCGACACCCCGATCAGGAGGCTGGGCATCGACGTCGAACTCGAATACGACGTCAGCTATTCCGAGGGGACGGAACTCGTGAACCACGCGGCCAACGAGAGCCGCATCCTGCGCAACTCGCTCGAGATCGGGGTGGACAACCGGGAAAAGGACCGGGTGGACGTACGCGCTTCGGTCAGCTTCAACTTCAACGACGTCGCGTACTCGCTGAACCAGGAACTCGACCGCGGCTACGTCAACAGCCAGTACCGCGCGGAAGCCACCTGGCACATCGGCGACGCCTGGACCCTGGAATCGGATTTCCGCCACCGGGTCTTCGACCAGGGACTCTTCGGGGAGGCGCGCAACGTCGCCCGCTGGGATGCCGCCATCTCCCGGCGCGTGCTCGACGAGCGCGCCGAGATCGAATTGCGGGCCTACGATCTCCTGAACCAGAACCAGGGCGTCGCGATCACCAATTCGGCGAACTACATCGAGGAGTCGCGGACGGACTCGCTCGGGCAGTACTTCATGCTCCGGGTGATGTACCGGCTGGGGACGCCGATGAACCGGAGGGGGTCGCGGAGAGGACGGTAGGGGTCGGGTGCATCGCCGCTCGAATGGCGGAGCAGTTCGTCCGCGGGCTGCCAGGCCGGTTCCTGTCGCGTTGCGTGCTCTGCGCACATTCCATAGCCTTGCGAGTGTTCGGGCTCGTCACGTCCGAGGGTCTCCTCGTGCGCGATGGCCCGCGCCTAATGGAGAGGCAGCGCACACCAGCTACGCGGAGCAAGAGCGCAAATGCGAGCAATCCGAGTCCTGGCCCTGGTTCTGATTACGGCGGGAGCCACCGTGTGGGTGGCCACCTGCGGCGGTGACGGGGGAACCACACCGACCCCGACCACCCCTCCTACGCCCCCCACGCCCCCACCGCCGGCAAACCGCGCGCCCACCCCTACGGGCAGCATCGACGCGCAGACGATCCCGGCCGGGGAGAGCGTCACGGTCGACGTGGCCGGAAACTTCACCGATCCGGACGGCAACACGCTGTCCTTCTCGGCGGCGAGCTCCGATGACGCGGTCGCCACGGCTGCGGTAGCGGGGAGCACCGTGACCATCGAGGGCGTTTCCGCGGGAACGGCGACCGTGACGGTGACGGCACGCGACCCGGGCGGGCTGTCGGCAACCCAGAGCATCAGTGTGACGGTGGAAGCCGTCAACCAGGCGCCCGTGGGTGAAGGCATCATCGACGACCAGGGCCTGGTCGTGGGCGACGAGGTTACGGTGGACGTGTCCGCCAACTTCAGCGACCCCGACGGGGATGACCTGACCTACACCGCCAGCAGCGACGACACCACCGTGGCGACCGTGGCGACCGATGGCGCCATGGTGACCATCACGGCCGTGGGCGCAGGCGAAGCCACCGTGACCGTGACCGCCACCGACCCGGGCGAGCTCTCGGCGGATCAGCAGTTCGGCGTCACCGTCACCGAAGCCAACGAGCCGCCGGTGGCGGAAGGCACCATCGACGACGTGACTGTGGTCGCGGGCAGCGAGGTGGAGGTGGACGTAAGCGCCAACTTCAGCGATCCGGACGATGACGAACTGACCTACGAGGCCACCAGTGACGACCCCAGCGTGGCGACCGTGGCGACCGAGGGTGCCGTGGTGACCGTCACGGGCGTCGCGCCAGGGAGCGCCACGGTGACCGTGACCGCCTCGGATGCGGGCATGCTCTCGGCCAGCCTGGACTTCGGCGTGACCGTCACGCCGCCCCCGGTGCCGCCGGAGATCATCGACACGATCCCCACCCACGACATGATCGTGGACAGCATGGTGGTGCTGGACGTGTCGCCGTACTTCGAGGACGCCGAGCTTACCTACGCGGCGACGACCTCGGACGAGGCCGTGGCGGTGGCGTCGGTGAACGGCAGCATGGTGACCACGACGGGCACGGGCGCGGTGGAGGACAGCGTCAGCGTAGCGCTGCTCTCGGTGACGGCCACGAACGAGGACGGGTTGTCGGTCACGCAGGACTCGATCATGGTGAGGGTGCACCAGGAGGCGTACGGCAACCTGCAGGGGATATCGGTTAGCGAGGACGGCGTTCTGATGGCTGAGATCTCGCCGGGCTCGTCCATTCCGCTCACCAGTTGCCTCCAGGTCAGGGGCTTCCCGGTCGGCGGCACCAGCTTCACGGTGTTCTGGTCGGAGTGGCAACGTTCGGTCGGAGGGGGGTGGGTGGTCGCCCAGGACAACAACAAGGCCCATCAAGGCTCTGCAACCCACGACCCGAACAATCCAGGGGGCTCCGTCTGCCCCATCAACATCGACGAGGACAGGTACCCGCCGGGCACCTACCGCCTGGTCGGCCATGTGCAGCTCGGCGACGAGGCCGGCTTCTACGCCACGTCCACCTTCGTGAAGCAGCCGTAGCGCAGATGTGACCGCCGCGGGCCGGCTCCGGCGGATGATCCTGACGGCCGGCAGATCGCGCTCCAGCGCCCCCGCTCACCGACGAGACGGGGGCGCTGGAGCGTCGTGCCTTGGAGGGGTTCGGCCGCGGGCCGCGGAGGCCGCCGACCCGTCGTCAGCTTCGGCGGAATCTCCGGTCGAGTTCAACCTCAGTCACTCACCGGCGGCGGATCCTCTTCCTCCTCCTCTTCCGGCGGGCGCGGGCGGTTCATGCGCAGCGTGACCCCGCCGAAGAAGGTCGAGCCGGAGCGCTCGACCTTGTGGTTGCCCTCGTACAGGTAGTCGAGGATGGCCTGGTCCCAGGAGAGTCCCGCCTTCGCCACCAGTTCCATCCAGGGCCCGTGCGCGGTCTCGTCGGGGGCCTCGGTGGTGCCGCTCCAGATGGTGACCCGCGGGTTGTAGCCGCCTCCCCCGCCCCCTGAAGATCCCTTCAGGGGCATCTGGATGAGCACGCTGTCGGTCATGGGCAGGCGGAAGACGTCGGTGTCGAAGTCGGCGCCGTAGCGCTCGTAGCGGGCGTAGGTGCGCTGGTTCATCTCGAAGACATCGCGATTCGAGTTGATGCCCCGGGTGATGTGGTCGCGCAGCTGGAAGGCGGCATCGCGGTGCCGGGGGAACTCCGGGCTGTCCACGTAGCCGAATCCGGGCATGAACCAGCCCTTGTTGAATCCCCAGTTGCGTTCGGTGACGCGGCCGCGGCGCACGAGCCCCGTGTACTCGGAAAAGAGCTGCACAACCTGGTGCGAGGGGTAGCCGTGCGGGTTCAGGAAGATGTCGGGGAGCCACGCCTCCCAGAGCCTCCCCCGCACCTGCGACTCCGGGTAGATGGGATGGTCGTCGCCTGAGCCCGAGCTGACGTCGACGCCGAGCGACCCCAGGTAGCCGGCGTGCAGGATGTAGTCGGGGGTGGAGCGGTACAGGTCGTAGGCCAGTTGGGCGCCGTCGGGGTTGGTGAAGGGATGGATGATGACGTTCACACGGTCCAGCCTGCGGCGCTGCTCCGGGTCGGTGAGGAGCAGCTCGGCGTGGCGCAGCACATGGCTCGTGGACGACACTTCGTTGGCGTGCTGGCGCGCGGAATAGATGACGGTCGGCTTGTAGGTGGTGGCCTTGGCGCGCGACCAGTGCGAGGCCTCGATGGGCGGCATGAGGTCCATCGCCCAGGTGGTTCGGCCCAGGTAGGACTCGCCCGCCTTGTAGACGTGCGCCTCCTCGAAGGCGGCCCCCATCTGGGCCAGGATGCGGTGCCCCTCCGGTGGCGGCATGGGGGTTTCCCACTGCACCAGGGGCTCGCCCGAGTAGCTCCAGCCGTCGGGGAGGAGGGTACGCCAGTCGGGGAGGGGTTCCGGCGCGCCGTTGGCCGCGAGATCGACGGTGCGGCGCGACTCCGGGTCCTCCTCGTGCGTCCACTCGGCGTGCACCTCCAGGGATCCCAGGCCGGGAAACGCCAGCGCGGACGCATACATGCCGCGGTCGCGCATGGCCTCGATGTGGCCGATGGCGGCCTCCACCTGCTCGGCTGAGAGCATGCGCTCGTCCACCTGGAGGGGCGGGGCGTAGGCCAGCAGGCTGTCGCGCATGTCGGCGTCGGTGTCGACACGCACGCGCAGGGCGAGGTGGGAGAGGCCGGGCGTGCCTGCGCGCACATGCGCCCGCCGGGCCGATGGGCGGTCCATGGTGATGCGCGGGATATCCAGCCGTTCCTCGCCGGTCTCGCCGGAGCGCTCGCGCCAGGTGACGACCACCGCCGGGCGGGAGGTGGCGAAGCCGGAGAACGAGATGTCGACGGTTCCGGGCGCACCGTCCGCCCTGGGCAGCATCACGGGAATGATGCGTCCCGGGAAGGTGAGCCCCTGCCCGCGCGAGTTGCGCCCGATCAGGTCGAAGAACTCGATGGTGCCGAAGTAGACCTCCTCGTGGAGGGCGTCCATGGTGGAATGGATCTCGTTGTCGATCTCGAGGCGGTAGTCGGGCTCGCTGAGTTGTACGTTGACGACCAGCTCGCCGAAGAAGGGCGCGTCCGCGTTGCCGCCCCGCGGAATGCCCTTGTGGCGCTCCATCACGTAGTCGTAGATGGCCGGCAGGGTGGTGCCCTGGTAGTAGTCCCAGAACGCCTCCGGGTCGGTGACGATGCGCTCGTCGGCGAGGGTGCGCCCGGCGGCGCGCGCCTCGATCCAGCCGGTGGTGACGCGGACGTACTCGTAGTCGCGGAAGCGGTCGACGTACGGACGCATGACCCACTTGGGGTCGAAGGTCTCGGTGAGGATGACGTCGCCGCCCGGGTCGGTCACTTCAACCTCGTAGGTGGGGCCCTCCAGGACCTGCTCGAAGCGGATGCGCTCGAGATCGATGCCCAGGTCGCGCGCCAGCACCTCGTCGATGGGGAAGATCTCGTGCAACCAGCGCACGGGGGTGTGGATGGCCTGCTGGGGCCACTCCTCGGGCGGGTCGTTGCGGCGGAAGCGGATGACGATCTCGCCGATGTCGGCGCCCTCCAGCCGCGGGCGGACGCCTTCATGGAGCCAGTAGTATCCCTGCTTGAAGGCGGAGCGCACTTCGACGATGGTGGCCTCGGGGTCGGCGCCTCGCTCGAGGAGGGCGGCGAGGACTTCCGCCTCCAGATTGCGACGCACAGCAGGGGGCTCGCTCAGGCGGGCGTGCACGGTGACGGGCTCGCCGGACGCCACCGAGGGGAGGACGTCCTCCCGGACGATGGCCCGGAAGCGGTCGACCTCGGAGGGCAGCGTGAAGGATTCGGAGAAGATGGGCGCGGCGTTCTGCACGTCGCGGTCGTCGATGATCACGTCGAGCTCGCCGGCGCCCAGGGCGGCCGCCCGCTCGCGGACGAGATCGGCGAGGCCGGGGTCGGGTTTCTCCACCGAGATCAGGACCTCGGCGGCGGCAAGGTCGCGGCCGGCGAGATCCGCCAGGATGCGGTCGAGCTTGTAGATGCCGATGGCCGCCTGACCCGCGGGAGAGTGGCCGGAGAGCGCGCTCCAGAGGGCCTGTTCGACATGGTCGAGGGTCGGGCGGTCGTCGCCCCGGGCGTCCAGGTGGGGGAGGGTGAGGGCGAGGTGGTCGAGGGCGCTGCGGGCTCCCGCGGCGTCGCCGCCGGTCACGACCAGCGAGGGCTTGCTGCCGAAGGCGTCGGACACAAGCTGGATGAGCCCTTCCCCGGGCTGAAGGGCGGCCAGGTCGACGCGGCCGCTGTCGGCCAGCTGCCCGGTGAGCGGGTTGTCGGTGCCGGCCAGCACGAGGGTGGGACGGGAGGCGGGGCGCTGCAGGCCGGCGGCGGGTTCCACCAGCGGCACCACCAGTCCGGTCGCCTCCAGCCCGAGGCGGGCGGCCAGGTCGGGCAGCGCCTCCACCGCGACCGCGCCCGGGGCGATCAGGGCGTCGATGCGGTCGGGGATCTCGTTGTTGTCGGAGTCGCCCAGCAGGCCGTCGGAGGTGTACAGGTTGGACAGGTCGAGCGACCCCTTCGCTCCGCTGCCCGGTCGACCCGCGACCGGTCCGGGCGCGTCCGGGGCGGCCCGACCCGGGATGCGCACCACCGGACCGGAGGCAAGCCGCACCTCCACCGAACCCAGGCCGGGGTAGGCGAACGGGTCGTCCGACTGGTCGGCTTCATCCGCCGCCTGGGGGTCGTCCTGCCCGGCGGGCGCCGCCCCGGGGTCAGCCTGGCCGGCGGGTTCCGCCGCGGCCGGCGCGTCCTGGCCGGCGGCCTCTTCCTGCCCGGTCGCGGCCGGGACTTCCTCTCCGGCCGCGAGCGCGCGCAGCACCCCGGCTGCGGTGTCCACGTCGGCCGATGCCACCTGCAGGTCCGCGATCAGGCGGTTCACCCCGTCCGATCCGGCGCGCGCCCGGGCCTGCCAGAGCCGAACCTGCTCCACCTCGACCCCCGATTCCTGCAGGGCGGTGCGCACGTCCTCCCCCGCCCGGCCCAGCAGCGGCGCGGACAGAGTGCGCGTGTGTGGAAGCACCCCCGCGAACATGCGGGCGGCCGCGACCAGCCCCTCATCATCCCCACCCACCACAATTACCCAGCGCCGGCCCTCCGCCTCGCGCACCACCACGGCTCCCTCGCCGGCATCCAGCGATGCCGGGTCGACCCCCGGCGAAACCAGCTCCGAGGCGGCCAACCCGCTCCGGCCGACCACGACCAACACGCCCTCCGCCGCCGCGCCGCGCGCCACCGGCAGGTCCAGCGCCATGGTCTCGAAGCCCAGGCGGGCGGCGATCTCGGCGGCCGCGCGCGTCTCGGCCGGCGTGGGCGTCTGTCCGGTGACCAGCGAGGCGTTGACGAAGTCGGGCACTTCGTCGCCGTTGGTATCGAGGACGAGGCCTCCGATCTCGAAAAGCGTGGTCAGGTCACCGGGAATCGAGGCCTCCGGAGCCTGCGCCAGACCGGGCAGGGGCACGCCGATGCAGAGCACGATCGCAATCCACGCGCGGACCGTTGCCGAACAGGCAGCCCGCCGCGCCCCGAACCGCGTGCGGAGCGTCCCCGGCCGGAGCACGCTCACGACCCGCGCCGCGCCGGCGCCCCCGGCCCTCCGGCAGCGATCGCGACGCGCATCGCCGCCAGGGCTTCGAAGGCCAGCCACAGCACCAGCACGAAGATCGCGCCGCCCACGCCGAACAGGAGCCAGGTCTCGCTGGTCCAGTAGCCGACCATGTTGATCACCATGGCCCACGTCGTCATCACCAGCAGGAAGGCCAGCGGCACCATCGTCACCCAGATCCTCCGCTTGAGGCTGAAGAGGAAGAGGGTGATCACCAGCAGGCTCATCGCGCCGGTGAGCTGGTTGGTGGTGCCGAAGAGCGGCCACAGGCGCATGCCGCCGGCGCCCCGGTCGACGCCCAGGGCCAGCAGGGCGCAGCTGGTGACGGCCAGGGTGGTCGCGAACCAGCGGTTTTGCGCGATCTTGACCCGGTACTCGTTCCCCAGCTCGGAGATAATGTAGCGCTGCAGGCGAACCCCGGTGTCCATGGTGGTTGCCGCGAAGCTGATGACCACCACCGCCGCAAAGGTGACCGCGAGTCCCTGGGGAATGCCGATCCCCTGCGCCAGGAATCCCACTCCCTGCACGAACGCCTGGGTCGCGCCCGCAGAAGCCGAGGCGAACGACCCGTAGTGATCGTGCCATCCGTCCACCCCGACCACCACCGCGAACCCCGCGGTGGTCGCCAGAATCGAGGTGAGCGCCAGCGACCCCTCCCCGACCGCGCCCCCGTATCCCACGTAGCGCGCATCCGTCTCCTTGTCGAGCTGTTTGGACGACGTCCCCGACGACACCAGGCCGTGGAAGCCGCTGATGGCCCCGCAGGCAATGGTGACGAACAGGAGCGGGAACCAGTTGGGTGTGTCGGGTGGCAGGTCCGTGTTGACCGCCGGCGCAACCACCGGCGCATTGGTGAAGATGATCCCGAGCCCGATGATGCCCAGCGCCACGAAGAGCTGGTGGCTGTTCACGTAGTCGCGGGGCTGAAGCAGGAGCCAGACCGGCAGGACGCTGGCGAAGAAGGCGTAGATGAAGAGGACGATGACCCAGCCCGCGCGCACGCCGTCGGTCGTCGCTGCCGCCGCCGCGGCCGCCTGGTCGCCCCCGGCAGCCTCCATCTGGGCGGCCGTCGGGTCGAAGCCGAAGAAGTCGGGGAGCTCGAGCGGAACCGACTGTCCCACCCAGATCAGGAAATAGAGCACCGCCAGCGCCCCAAGCGACGGCCACAGCAGCCCGGCGCCCGAGCGGTAGATCAGGAAGCCCACCGTGATCGCGACCACGAGGCTGCCCCAGACCGGCAGCACCGCTCCCGGGTTGCCGATGAACAGGTTCGAGATCACGACCGCGAACACCGCGTTCACCAGCAGCAGCAGGAAGAAGATCACCAGCAGGAAGAGCACGCGGCCGCGGTCGCCCACGATCTGGCCCGCGAGCGTGCCGATGGAGTTCGCCTTGTGCCGGGTCGAGATCCAGAGCGTGCCGAAGTCGTGCACCGCGCCCGCGAAGATCGTCCCCAGCACCACCCACAGGAACGCGGGCAGCCACCCCCAGATGACCGCGATCGCCGGCCCCACGATGGGCGCCGCCCCCGCCACCGACGTGAAGTGGTGGCCGAAGAGCACGTTGCGGTTGGTGGGCAGGAAGTCCACCCCGTCCTCGAACTCGTGCGCCGGCGTGCGGAAATCCGGATCGAGCCGGTAGATCTTCTGCGCGACGTACCGGGAGTAGACCAGGTAGCCGGTGGCAAACGCGGACAATCCGACCAGTAGGAGTACGATTGAGCTCACGGATGCCATCCTTTGTTGGGGTAACCGGGGCGCATCCCGGGGAAACGGCACGCGCTCACCAGCCTGCCGGGGCGCGGAACGGTCAGTTTACGTCGCGCGCTCCGACATCGGCAACGCCCGCGCGAGGCGCTGCAGCGCCTCCAGCCCGTGCAGCCGGCCGTCGAACAGGGGCATGGCGTGCACCGGATACTTCGAGAAGCTCGTGCGCACCCGATCGGCATACTCTCGCTGGCGCTCGCGCCGAGCCCCCAGCAGCGTGCCGTCCGCGTCCTCGGGCACCACCTGGTTGAGGAAGATGGCGGCCACCGGGATGCCGTACTTGGCGAGCATCTTCACCGAACGCTCGGTCTCGGCGACGGGAAGATGCTCCGGGGTCACGACGAAAACGAAGCCGGTGCGGTGCGGGTTCGTGATCAGGGCGCGCGCATGACGGAAGCGCGCCTGGCGTTCGGTGAGCGCGCCGAGCACCGGATCCTCTCGGGGGTCCTCGGCGCCCGCCGCCGCGCCCGCCACGTTCCGCCACATGCGCCCGAGCACGTTGACCTTCCTGCGCCGCGAGATGAGCCCGCTGATCCATGCATCCATCAGCTCCGGCAGCGAGAGCAGCCGCAACGTGTGCCCCAGCGGCGCCGTGTCGAAGATGAGGCGGTCGTATGCGTGGCCGGCCTCCTCGGCGATGCGCGTGAAGCGGTCGAACAGCGCGGATTCCTCTGCGCCTGGCGTCACGCGCGCGATGTCGATCTGGCGCTCGACCTCCGCCATCAGGCGCGGCGGGGTGCTGTCGGCGATGCGTGCCTTCACGTCGTCGATGTAGCGGTCGGCTTCCTCCGCGGGATCGATCTCGAGCGCCCACAGCCGAGGGCGAACCTCCCGGGCCGCTCCGCCGAGCCGGGTCTCGAGCACGTCCGAGGTCGAGTGCGCGGGATCGGTGGAGACCAGGAGGGTCCGGTGCCCCTCGCGCGCGGCCTCGAGCGCCATGGTGGCGGCCAGGGTGGTCTTGCCGACCCCGCCCTTTCCGCCGAAGAAGACGACCTCGCGGTCGAGAATGCGGCGCGGCCTGGCCATCAGCAGGGCACCGGACCGCGCCTCACAGGCTGTCCGCCCAGCGGCTCGGGCGGCGTCTCGGCGTCACCAGCGCGCCCGGCCTCAGCAGCATCGGAAGCCGCCGTCGGGAGCACGGGGCATGCCGATGCGCACGTGCCACTGGTGGAATTCCTCGATCACGTCGGGATAGATCTCAAGGGCGTAGAACGCCACCGGGTTGGGGGCGCCCAGCAGATCCGCGAACCCCAGCAGCAGGAAGGTGTCGCGCTCTTCGCGGTACGATCGATAGATCTGGGATCGGTAGGGGGCGAAGTAGATGCCCTCGTAGATCTCGCCCGCGGCCCGCAGACCCTTCCTCACGCGCCGGATTGCCCTCCGGATCCGACCCTCGCTACCCTGCATCGTATTCGTCCTCGCTCACCGGGTCTCCCCAGCTGGTCACCGCGTTCACGTTGAGCGCGATGTGGGTCATCGCTCCGCCGGGGGAGGCGCCGTGCCAGTGGTTCTCCCCGGGCTCCACGACAATCAGGTCTCCCGGCCCGGCTTCGCCGACGGGCCCGCCCTCCTTCTGGTATCGGCAGCGGCCCTCCACGATGAAGAGCATCTGATGCCCGCTGTGCGTGTGCCAGTTGGTGCGCGAGCGGGCCTCGAAATGCACGCGGTAGACGTTCACACGGGGATCGGCGGGGAGGGCGCCCTCGATGCGGCGCAGGCTCCCGGGACCGGTGAAGTTGGCCGGGTCCGAAGATTCGCGGTCCAGGGAGTCGAGGGGAAACACGTTCATCTTTGGAGTCTCGTCCTTTCGTTGTTCGCAGAGGCCTTGCCGCGTGCCCATGATCGCGCCTGCCGTGCGCGTTGGCCAGTGGACTGCCCTCCCGGGCTCCATCATATTCCCCGGCCGAAGCATGTGGCTTCCGAAGCTGACACGGGAATCACGCAGTCGACGTCTCACGGGCAAATCCCTCCGATGGTCATCACTCGCCCCGCGACCCACCGCCCCGGCCGCAGGACTCCCGGACGGTGAACCCGTCGGCCGCGACCCCGGACGACTGGCGCCGGCTTCACGACGAAGCCTCGCGCAGCCGCGAGACGTCCTATCTGGACCCCGAGACCGGCCTGGCCGTCTTCACCGAGTTCGGTCTGCGCCAGCGGGGCAGTTGCTGCTGGAGCGGCTGCCGCCACTGCCCCTACCAGGCTGAGAGCGGGCACACCGGAAAGGGCGGCCCGGCCGTGGAGCCGCCGCTTTGGCTCATCCCCCTGCGCCCCGGGCCCGAGCCCGTCGACGTACTCTTCTGGAGCGGCGGCAAGGACAGCTTTCTCGCCTACCGGGCCCTGCTGCGGGAGGGGGCCCGCCCGGTGGTCCTCCTGACGACCTTCGATGCCGCAAGCCGGACGATCGCCCACCAGGAGCTGCGTGTGGAGCTTGTGATCCGCCAGGCGGAGCACCTGCAGGTGCCCCTCATGGGCGTTCCCCTCCATCCCGGCCTCGCCTACGAGGCGCGTATCGCCGAAGCGGTCGCGCTGATTCCCGCAGTCGCCCGCTTCGTGTTCGGCGATCTGCACCTCGAGCACATCCGCGAATGGCGCACGGGAGCGTTCCGCGAGCTCGTGGCGAGCCGGGGCGCATCGCTTCACTTTCCCATCTGGCAGGTGCCCTGCGAGGTGCTGATGACGGACCTGGAGGCCAGCGGAATCGTCTGCGAGGTGTCCGCCGTGACCGACGCGGCGCTCGGTGCGCTCGTCCCCGGCCAGCGCTTCGACCGCGAGGCGATGATGCGGCTTCCCGACGGGGTGGACCGCTTTGGCGAGAACGGGGAGTTTCACACCCTCGCAAAGGTGTGGGCCGAGTTGCGCGACTTGGAAGCGGATCAGGCGCGATATTAGCTTAGTTTACTTAGTCTAGTCCGTATCTCGCGAGCGTCCCGGAACCCCGCCGGCATCCAGGCGCAGCGCATCCTCCGCCAACACCTCGTCGAGGTTGCTCAGCAGCCGGTCGGCGTCCTCTTCGTCGAAGACCAGCGGCGGCTTGATCTTCACCACGTTGTGGAGGGGGCCGTCGGTGCTGAGCAGGATGCCTCGGTCGCGCATGCGCTCCACAAGACAGGTCGCGTGGCGCGGCGCGGGGTCGAGCGAGGCGCGGTCCGTCACCAGCTCGATACCCTGGAAGAGGCCGGTGCCGCGAGCATCCCCGACGATGCGGTGTCGCTCCAGCAGGCCCTTCAGTCCCGCGAGCAGCCGCTCTCCGACCCGGCGGGCATGGTCCTGCAGCCCTTCTTCTTCGATGACGTCCAGCACCGCAAGGCCGATGCGGCACGACACCGGGTTGCCGCCGAAAGTGTTGAAGTACTCCATCCCGTTGTCGAAGGAGTCGGCGATCTCCGGGGTGGTGACCACGGCCGCGAGCGGATGACCGTTGCCGATGGGCTTGCCCATGGTGACGATGTCCGGCACCACGCCGTGGTCCTCGAAGGCCCAGAAGGAGGAGCCGGCGCGCCCGAACCCCACCTGCACCTCGTCGGCGATGCACACCCCGCCCGCCGCGCGCACACGCTCGAACGCGTCCGGAAGGAAGCCGTCCGGAAGCACGATCTGACCGCCGCAACTCAGGATCGACTCGAAGAGGAAGCCGGCGGGCCGTCCCTCGAGCGCATCGATGGCGCGGCCGACCTCCTGCGCGTAGCGCGCGCCGCAGTCGGGATCGGAGGACCGGTAGCGGCCCCGATAGCCGTCGGGCATGGGGACGCACGCCACCCACGGCGGCGGCCCCGCACCCCCGGGACCATCGAACTTGTACGAGCTGAGCTGCACCAGCGAACTGGTGTTGCCGTGATACCCGCCCTCCAGCACGACCATGCCTTCACGGCCGGTGTGGGTGCGCGCCATGCGCAGCGCCAGTTCGTTGGCCTCGCTCCCCGTGCACACGAAGAAGCAGACGCCGAGTGGATCGGGCAGCGTGGCCGCCAGACGCCGGGCGTATTCGGTGAGGCTGTCGTGCAGGTAGCGGGTGTTGGTGTTCAGCACCCTCATCTGCTCGAGACCCGCCTGCACAACGCGCGGGTGCGCGTGGCCCACCTGCGCGACGTTGTTGACGCAGTCCAGGTAGGGCTGGCCCCCATCGTCGTACAGCCAGGCTCCCTTGCCGCGCACCATCTCCAGCGGACGCCGGTAGGAGATGGAGAGGGACGAACCGAGCAGCTTCCGGCGCGTCCCCAGGAGTTCCGAGGCCGCATTCCTTCCCACCGGAGCCAGGTCCGGTATCCCGAGCACCAGGTTCGGGTCCGGCGAGAGGCTGAGCCACACCGCGCGCTGGCTGGGCGGCGCCACGCCGGGGAAATCGCCTTCGCGGCCCAGCAGGTCCGTCATCACCTGGAAATGGAGATGAGGAGCCCAGTCGCCGTTCTCCGGATGGGGCCCGATCCTGCCGATCTCCTCTCCGGCCGCGATCCGTTGTCCTGGGCGGAGCCCCGCCAGCGAGTCCCGCGACAGGTGGCCGTAGAGGGTGTACCACGCGCCCACCCCACCCGCCTCGTGGCGCAGAACGATGGTCGGCCCGTAGTCGAGGCGAGCGTCGTTGTCGCGGAAGCTGTGGACGATTGCGTCGCAGGGAGCGTGGATTGGCGTGCCGGGTTCCGCGAAGAGGTCGATGCCCACATGAACCGTTCGCCGCTCGAGGCCGTCCTCGCCCTGGATGGCGAACGCGTCGGAGTCGTACCAGCGGCGCGCCTCGTCGTACCGGCCCACGCCGACTGCGGCGCCGTTCGCCCGCATGTAACCGAAGAGCAGACCGGTCCAGCCGCGCGCATCCAGGTCGCCCGTGGTCCCCAGCCATCGGCTGCCGACGCTCAGGTCGAAAACGGTGTGCGGACCCCCGGCCAGCTCCGGCGGCAGCACCGGAGCGAAACGGTCCTCGCCACGCTGCCGCTCCAGCCAGGCGCGCAGCGGCCCTGTCCGCGGACACGCTTCCAGGCCGCAGGCGTCGCGTAGCCGATAGTGGACGAAGTCCGGGTGGAACTCCTCCCGGCGGTCAAGACGCTCCAGCAGCTCCCACACCTGCGTTTCGCTGATGCTCAGATACTCGTTGGCCGGCTCCCGGGACCGCTGCCAGGCGGCCATGGTCGCGCTCAGGCAGAGCCGCATGCCCGTCAGGGGGAAGACCGCTGCGACCTCTTCCTCCATCAACGGATAGGCCTCGTGGAAGCCGCTCACGAGCTGCGCCAGGGCTCCCGCGGGATCGCGCTTGGAGAGCATCGCGTAAGCCCCCGCGACCGCCGGCTCTGAAGCCAGCCAGGTGCGCATGGCGTCGCCGAAGTCGATGATGCCGGTGACGTGCCGGTCCCCGTAGCGTCCGCCGGGCGGCGTGTCCATGACTCTGTTGGCCAGGACGTTGTAGTCGTTGGCGTCCCCGTGCACCACCTGGGTGCGCAAGCCCGCGATCAGGGGGCCAAGCCTCTCCTCGCAATCCGCCATCCGGCGGCGAAGCAGCGCCCGCCGGCCCTTCCCCCTCACGCTCCCCACGCGCTCCTCGAAAATGGAGGACGCCGTGCGCAGATCCCAGTGGAAGCCGGTCTCGGCCGCGGGATGCTCGAAGTCGGCGAGCGCGGCGTCCAGGAGGGCCAGCACGCCTCCCCAGGAACGCAACAGCTCCGGACGCTGTGGGCGTACCTCGGCGACCGGCACCCCGGGCAGCCAGGTGACCAGGCGCAGCGGATAGGCCATGCCCTCCTTCTCGACCGTCGCGAGCGAGGAACCTCCGAGATCCGGTACGACACGCGGAAAAGGCGCGCGCCAGTCGCCGTCCGGACTCGGCCGAACGGCGGCGAGGGAAGCGAGGATCGCGTTCTGCATTTCCAGCGACGCCCGAGGCTCGTCCGGGTTCCCGATCTTGAGAACGAAGGCGTTGCCGGCGTCTCGCGCGTCCCCTGTCACGCGGAGCAGGAAGTTCCGGTCCCGCTCGCCCGGGAGTTCCCTGGCGCGACCCTGGAAGCCGTAGCGGTCGCTGGCCAGCGCCTCCGCCTCGGCGGTCGTGAAGTCGGGCCGCACTCGCATGGCGCCTCAGCCCTCCCCAAGCGCCCGCCGCAGGAACTTCGCCGCGCGCGGGATGACCCCGTTCAAGTCGAAGATCTCGTGTCCGGCGCCCTCGTAGATGAACGCCTCGAATTCCGGCGGTTCCCGACCCAGCGCCTCCATGACCCGGATCATGGAATGCGCCTGACTGACGGACACGGTTTCGTCGATGGTTCCATGGTGCAGCTGGACGGCTGGCAGATCCTCGGCAAACAGCACGGCGGAGCGGCGAACCAGCTCGAGGCGAACCCGGGCAAGTTCGATCCGACCTCCCATGTACGGCTGGACGAGTGTGGAATCCATGTGCGAGACTCCGGTGAGCTGGCGCGGCATTCCCAGCGCCGCCTCGCGCACGATCTCCCGCACCCATTCGTCGAAGAAATCCGTGGGACCGAACAGGGTGATGATGTTCTCGACCCGTTGGTCCCGAATCCCGGCCAGCAGAGCGACGCCTCCGCCCCGGCTGCCTCCCACGAGGCTGAGGCCTTCGGATCTTGCCTGCGGCGTGATCGCCAGCGCGACGTTAAGCAGCGCCAGGGCATCGTCCACGTCGTAGTCCCAGTGGCCGCCGGGACCGGTTGAGACCCACTCCCGGTCGCCATGCTCCAGGGGCTCGCTGCGGAACGACGGAACCACGTACACGAAGCTGTCGCGGAGTTCCCCCAACGCGAAGGCGAGGAACTGGACATCGTCCACGTCAACTCCGTTGTCGCCCCCGTGCAGGTACATCAGGACAGGCAGGCTGGCCGCGCGGTTCGACTTCGGGGCGACGATCGCGCCGTAATGACGCGCCTCGCCGACCTGGTGAGACACCACGCGCAGCGTCGCCGGGGAGCCGAAGAGAGAGTAGGCCTCGGTCAGCTCGACGGTCAGCCCGACAGGCGAGATGTCGCGGCCCGCCCAGTCGGCGCGCACGGCCGCGATCTCCGCCGCGGTGGGCGGCGCGAAAAGGACCTCGAGTTCCGCCTCCAGATCGACCGCGTGCGCGTGAACCGCCGTGGCGGCCAGACCCCCCGCGATCAGCACCGTCTGGACTCCGGGATCGGGTCCGATCGTCCAGGTGATCGACACGTCGCCGTTCTGGTCGGTGGTGGCGCGCGCGGGCTCCACCCGGCCGCTCCCCGAGGTAGTCACGAAGTCGACGGAGATGCCGGGCACCGGGCGCCCTTCCGCATTCAGGGTGCGGAACACGATCGGCTCGTCGAGGCGGGTGCCCACAAAGGCCGGCTGACCCCCGCCGGACACGACGGTGATGGCGGCCGCCGAGGACCCGGGATCGGGTTCGACCGGATCGCTGGCCCGCTCGCACCCTGCCAGGGCTGTGAGCACCAGCAGCGCCCGCAGCCCGCGCCAACGTCCCGGCCGACGAAGCGACGGGAGCCGGTGTGTCATTCGGCGTTCGGCCCTGCGCGACAAGTCAAGCCTCCTCCATGCCATCTCCCGATTCTCGTCCCCCGCATCCGCTCGCCGGGGAAACGATAACGCAAACCGCATCCTGCGTCGCATGGCTCTTCCGCTTGCCCGCACGGGAGGCCGAGACCCACATTCGCGCGGTCCGTCAGGCGATTCAACCCGGAGGCCTCCATGTCCCCAGGCGTTCAAGCCGCGCTCGCGCTCCTCCCCATTCTCATCGGGGGAACCCTGCTTGTCGGGTTCCGGGTGCCGGCGAAGTTCGCGATGCCCATCGCCTACGTCTCGGCCGTCGTCGTGGCGCTGACGGCGTGGCAGGTGGGCCCGGTGCGCGTCGCGGCATCTTCGGTCCAGGGGCTGTTCCTGACCTTCGATCTGCTGGTCATCATCTTCGGGGCGATCCTGCTGCTGAATACCCTGGAACAGTCCGGGGGGGTCTCCGCCATCCGGCGCAGCTTCCGCAGCATCAGCGAGGACCGCCGGGTCCAGATCATCATCATCGCCTGGCTGTTCGGATCCTTCATCGAGGGAGCGGCGGGATTCGGCACGCCGGCTGCGGTAGCCGCGCCGCTCATGGTGGCGATGGGCTTTCCGGCCGCCGGGGCAGTGATGATCGGCATGATGATCCAGAGCACCGCGGTGACCTTCGGCGCGGTGGGCACGCCCGTGCTGGTAGGGGTGCAGGGCGGCCTGGGCGGGGAGGCCTTTGATGCCCAGCTCCTCGCGGCCGGCATCACGATGGACGACTTCCTGCGGCTGGTCACCGACCGGGTGGTGGTCCTGCACGCCATCGCGGGCACCCTGATGCCCACCTTCATGATCGTCATGTCCACCCGTTTCTTCGGCGCCAACCGGTCGTGGACGGAAGGGCTGTCGATCTTCCCCTTCGCGCTCTTCGCGGGGGTGGCGTTCACCGTCCCCTACATGTTCACGGGTTGGCTGCTGGGACCGGAGTTCCCCGCGCTGCTGGGTGCGCCGGTCGGACTTGCGATCGTGATCTTCGCCGCGCGCCGGGGGTTCCTGATTCCGGCCGATACCTGGGACTTCCCGGAGCGCAGCCGCTGGGGGCAGGGCTGGGCCAGCGGGCTGGAAGCCCGGCAGGATCTGGAAGACGACGACAAACGGGTATCCGTGGGGATGGCCTGGGCGCCCTACGCGCTGCTGGCCGTGCTGCTCGTCCTCAGCCGGCTGTCGGCGCTGCCGGTGCAGGACTGGCTGCGCGCCCCCGCCCTCACCTGGGCGAACGTGTTCGGCACCGACATCACCGCCACCACCACCCCCCTCTACCTGCCCGGAACCATCCTGATCGCGGTGGTCGCCGTGACCTTCTTCCTGCACCGGATGAAGTTCCCCGAGCTGCAGCGGGCGTTCACCAAGTCGTCGCGGGTGCTGCTGGGGGCCGGCTTCGTGCTCATCTTCACCGTGCCCATGGTGCGCATCTACATCCAGTCGGGCGTGAACGCGGCCGACCTGGTCAGCATGCCCATCGCCATGGCCGCCTGGGTTGCGGACAATGTGGGGCAGGTGTGGCCGATGTTCGCCGGCGTCACCGGGGCGCTGGGGGCCTTCATCGCCGGATCGAACACGGTCAGCAACCTCATGTTCTCGCTCTTCCAGCACGGCGTGGCGGAGCGCCTGGCGGTGTCGAGCGCGATGATCGTGGCGCTGCAGGCGGTCGGGGCGGCCGCCGGCAACATGGTCGCGATCCACAACGTGGTGGCCGCATCCGCCACGGTGGGCCTGCTCGGTCAGGAGGGAGTCACGCTACGCAAGACCATCCTGCCCACCATCTACTACCTCACGGTCATCGGCGTGCTGGGGCTGATCGCCGTCCACGTCATCGGCCTGGCCGATCCCCTGATGGCCGCGGGCGGCGGGAGTCCCTGACCCGGCGCGGACATCCTTGACCGGGGTATGGCGGGCCAATCTCTTGAATGAGGTGGGGGTCACCGCGTTCAGGCTCGCCTCCGCGGGCCCCAGCCGAAGTTTCGCCTCGAACAAGGACGGTCTCGCATGTTCGATCATCCACGACATGGCTCAATCCACGGCATCGCCGCTCTCCTGCTTGTCCTGACGCTCGCCGGCTGCGCTCCCGCGGGGGCACCCTCCGAAGAGCGTACGGTCGCCTTCACCGGCATGCGCCTCATCGACGGCCTCGGGGGTGACCCGGTCGAGGACGCGGCGATGGTGGTTCGGGACGGGCGCATCGAGGCGGTAGGCCCGTCGGCCGGCGTAGAGATCCCGGAGGGCGCCGAACAGGTCGACCTGGGCGGCCGGCACGTGGTGCCCGGACTCATCAACACGCACGGTCACGTGGGCCGCACGGCCGGCGGGCTGGAGGGAGACGCCGCCGACGAGGCCATCCGCAATGAGCTGGGACTGTACGCGGCCTACGGCGTCACCACGGTGAACAGCCTGGGCGGGGGCACGGAGCCCAGCATGCGCGTGCGGGACGCCCACAACGGCGACTCCGGCCTCACGCACGCGCGCCTGCTCATCGCGGGGCCGGTCCTCACCGGATCGACCGCCGACGAGGTGCGCGCCGAGGTCGCCGACAATGCGCGCCTCGACCCGGACTGGCTCAAGCTGCGGGTGGACGACAATCTGGGCACGTCCACGAAGATGCCTCCCGAGGCATACCGTGCGGCCATCGACGCGGCCCACGAGATGGGCGTCGGCCTGGCGGCCCACCTCTTCTATCTGGACGACGCCAAGGACCTGTTGCGCTCGGGCGCGGACTTCCTCGCCCACAGCGTGCGCGACGTGGCCATCGACCAGGAATTCATCGACCTCATCGCCGAGACCGGCGTCTGCTACTGCCCCACCCTCACCCGCGAGGTGTCCACCTTCATCTACCGCGAGCAGCCCGACTTCTTCTTCGACGACTTCTTCACGCGCCACGCCAACGCCGAGGAGGTGGCCGGGCTGAATCAGGAGGACCGCCGCCGGTCGTTCCTCGAGAGCCGCTCGGCGGCGCTCTACGAGGAGGCGCTGGAGGTCGCGCTGGACAACCTGAAGGCAGCCGCGGACGCGGGGGTTACGCTGTCCTTCGGAACCGACACCGGTCCCGTCGGGCGCTTCCAGGGCTTCTTCGAGCACATGGAGATGGAGATCATGGCCAACGCCGGCCTCACGCCCGCCCAGATCCTGGCCACCGCCACCCGCGACGCCGCCGCCTGCCTGGAACTCGACGACGTGGGCACCCTCGAGGCCGGGAAGTGGGCTGACTTCATCGTCGTCGCGGAGGATCCTCTCGCCGACATCATGAACATGCGTTCCATCGAATCGGTCTGGATCGCGGGAAACCAGGTGGAGCGGTAGCTGACGAATCCAGCTTCGCGGCTCGCAGTCGTGCCGGTGAGGAGCCGCGCCGACCTTCGCCGCTTCATCAACCTGCCGTGGTCGATCTATCGCGATGACCCCGACTGGGTGCCGCCCCTGAAGCGGGACGTCCGCGCCGCCTTCGACCCGGCGAAACACCCCTTCCATCTGCACTCCGAGGTTCAGCCGTGGCTCGCGCTCCGCGGCGGCAAGGTGGTGGGGCGCATCTGCGCGATCCGCAACCGGAACCACGAACGGCTGCACCGGGAGGCGGTCGGCTTCTTCGGCTGGTTCGAGTGCATCGACGATCCGGAGGTGGCGGAGGGGCTGTTCGAGGCGGTTCGGGGGTGGCTTCGGGATCGCGGTCTCACGGCCATGCGCGGCCCGACCAGCTTTTCCACCAACGAGACCACCGGCCTCCTCATCGAGGGAGACAGGGGACCGCCGGCGCTTCTTCTGGCCCACAACCCGCCCTGGTACCCGGCCCTGCTGGAAGGCTGCGGGCTCCGCAAGGTCAAGGACCTCTACGCCTGGCACCTCGTGGCGGGGGACTGGCCCGAATACCTGTTTCGCGCCGAGAGGATCGTGACGCACCGCTACGGCATCCGCATCCGCACACTGGAAATGTCGAGGTTCGACGAGGAACTCGCCCGCGTTCGGCGACTCTACAATTCCGCCTGGAGGAAGAACTGGGGATTTGTTCCCATGACGGACGCCGAGATCGACCACATCGCCGCCGAGTTGAAGCCGATCATCGATCCGAGCCTGGTCCTGTTCGCGGAAACGCCGGCAGGGGACGCGATCGGCCTCGCGCTCGCCTTTCCGGATTTCAACCAGGTTCTGCACAAGCTCAACGGCCGGCTCACGCCGCTCGGAGTGATCAGGCTGCTGGTGCACAGGCGAAGGATCACCCGCCTGCGCGTCCTCATCCTGGGGCTCCTCGAGCAGTGGCGGGGCAAGGGCATCGACGCGCTCCTCTACCTCGCGCTGTTCCGAAACGCCAGCGCAGCCGGGATGAGAGAGGCGGACATGTCCTGGATCCTCGAGGGCAACCACCGAATGAACGCCGCGATAGAGCGCATGGGGGGCAGGATCTACCGTACCTACCGCCTCTACGATGCTCCGCTGTAGCTGCAACCGCGAGCTGAGCGATGGCGAAGTGGCGACCATCGAATCCGCCATCCAGCGCGCCTTCGCCGCAGATCCGCACGAACCGGGCATCCCCACCGTTGACCCCCTTCACGCCCCCGGCTAAAATCCCGCTGTAGCAGAGGCCGGAGGGGCCCACGGAAGCCGGTGCGAATCCGGCGCGGCCCCGCCACTGTGATGAGGTCCGGGTTTTTCCCGGAAACTCCGGCTCGAATGTGCCACCGGGTTCCCAGGCGAGCCCGGGAAGGCGAGCCCGGAGACCTCAAGCCAGGAGACGAGCCCGTCCGGCGCCCTCTTTCACCACCTCCGCGGGGAGGTGAGGGGCGCCTTCCAAACCGCGATCGCGTTGGTCGGCATCTCCTCTTTCTTCCGCGCGGCAGAAAACAGCAACAGGAGGAATCGAGATGAAACCGCGGATTTCCGTGATTGTGGCGGTGGTCGCCGTGGCCGTCTGCGTGCGGCTGGCGCCGTACCTGCTGGCGCAGTTCGGAATGTCGATCGATCCGGACCGGACCACCTATCCGTGGAACTTCTCGCCCATGCTGCCGCTCTGCCTGTTCGGGGGAGCGTTCTTCGCGCGCGCGAGGACCGCGTACCTCCTCCCGTTCGCCGTATGGCTGCTGGGCGATCTGGGGATCCTGGGGCTGACCGGCCGGGTCGACTGGGCGTTCTATCCCAACCAGCCGCTGGTGTACCTGTCGCTCGCGCTGGTGGCGACCACGGGATTCGCCCTGCGCGGTGAGACGTCGTGGACGCGGGTGGCGGGCGCGGGGCTGGCGTCGTCGGTCGGGTTCTTCGTGATCACCAACTTCGGCGTGTGGGCCTTCGGCGATGGTCTGCTGTACCCGAGGACGCTCTCCGGTCTGGTGGACTGCTACGTGCGCGCGATTCCCTTCTTCCGCAACACGCTGGTCAGCATGGCGGTCTTCCTGCCGCTCCTGTTCAGCCGCGCCGCCCTGATGAATCCGGCGCCCATCCCGCTCCACCGGCTCGCGTCCAGCCGCACGTAGCGGCTCGTCAACGCGGATTCGTCGACGACCGGCGAAGGACGTCGGAATGCCCCACCGCATCGTCTCGCTCATCGCGAGCGCGACCGAGATCGTGTGCGCGCTGGGCTTCGAGCGCGAGCTGGTCGGCCGGTCGCACGAATGCGACCATCCGCCCGGCGTAGCCCGGCTGCCCACCTGCTCCAGTTCGAAGGTGAAGGTGGCGGCCTCCAGCCTGGCCATCGACGACCAGGTGCGGGCGATCGTCCGCGACGGCCTGTCCGTGTACAGCGTCGACCCGGTCCTGCTCGACGGCCTGGCCCCGACCGTCATCGTGACCCAGACCCAGTGCGAGGTGTGCGCGGTGAGCCTCCGCGACCTGGAGCGCGCGGTATGCGACCTGGTGCGCTCGCAGCCGGCGATCGTGTCACTCGAACCAATGGCGCTCGACGACGTGTGGAGCGACATCCGGGCGGTCGCGGGGGCGCTCGGGGAGACGGCGCGCGGCGACGAACTGGTGGGGCGGCTGACGGGGCGGCTCGAGGTGCTCCGCGCCGCCACGCGCACGCTGCGGCCGCGGCCCTCCATCGCCTGCATCGAGTGGATCGACCCGCTGATGATGGCGGGCAACTGGGTGCCGGAACTGGTGGAGTGCGCCGGCGGAACGGATCCGTTCGGGGAGGCCGGGCAGCACTCCGGCTATATGAACATCGCTGAACTCGTGGCCGCCGATCCCGACGTGATCGCGGTCATGCCCTGCGGGTTCGACATCGAGCGCGCCGAGCGGGAGATGGCGGCCCTCGCCGCCCGTCCGGAATGGCGGCGGCTGTCCGCCGTGCGCGCCGGGCGCGTGGTGATCACGGACGGCAATCAGTACTTCAACCGCCCGGGGCCTCGCGTTGTGGAGTCGGCAGAGATCCTCGCCGAGTGCCTGCATCCCAGGCGCTTCGCCTTCGGGCACTGCGGGAGCGCATGGAAGAGTTGGGAGCCGGGTGAGTTCGACGAGTGAGGAGCAGGCGGCCTCTTCATCGCGGCGCACCCTCTGTGGTGTGTTGCATTTTCGAAAAAGCAACGTTTTGTTGCATTTGTGAATATGCAACACTCTGGCGAGGGGCCCGTGAACCGCTGTTAGCCGCGCGTCCACTCCACGCTGCGCTCCCACAGCTCGCACGCCAGCGCCGCATCGCGCGCCTGCGCGCTTGGAGTCTTCTCCTGCCGGACGTGGAAGTATCGGCCGGTCACGTCGTCCCGGGAAGGGTCATCGACGAGGTTCATCACGGCCTTGCCGCCCACGTCCGGACTCGACATTAGCCAGGTGAAGGGAAGCAGCAGCAGGCGCGGGGCCAGCGATGTCTTCTTCCAGATCTCGGTAGCCAGCACGCCGGGATGCACCGCGTTGGCGGTGATTCCCCGGGAGCCCCAGCGCCGAGCCGTCTCGCAGGTGAACAGGACGTTGGCCAGCTTCGAGTCCGCGTAGGCCTGCAGGGCTCCCTCCCAGGCGCGGCCGCGGGCGATGTCCTCGAGCCCCGCCCGGCGCAGATCACCGCTCTGGTGCCCCCGCGAACTCACGTTGACGATGCGTCCCCGTCCGGCCTCAAGCCGATCGCGCAGGAGACGGGTGAGCAGGAAGTGTCCGAGGTGGTTGGTGGCGAAGGTGAGTTCGAATCCTTCCGGCGTTTGCACGCACCGCGGCCGCGTGACGCCGGCGTTGTTCACCAGGATATCGATCGCCGGAAGACGGGCATCGAGCCGCGCAGCCACCTCCCGGACGTCCTCCTGACGGGAGAGGTCGGCGAGTTCGAGTTCGACCCTGGGCCTGTCCGCCCTGCTCTGCCGCAGCTCCGCCAGCGCGCGCTCGCCGCGCTCGCGGCTGCGGCACACCATCGTGACGTCGGCGCCCGCGTCAAGGAGCATCCCGGCCGCCGACCGGCCCACCCCCGAGTTGGCCCCGGTCACGACGCCGACCTGCCCCCTCAGGGAACCGGACATTGCTCTCCCCTGCCCCTCAGCTCTGTTCCTGAGCCGCGCTCCGCTCCCGCTCCTCCCCGAAGTGCTCGGCGAACCAGTCGAACATGCGCTGCCAGTGGTCCACGAAGTCGGCCTCGCTGCTCGCGCGCCCGGCGCCGTGCCCGCCCGCGGTGTAGTGCACCCACACCACCTCCTTCCCCAGCCGCCGCAGCGCGTAGTACATCTCGCGCTGGTTGGTGGCCGGCACGTTCCAGTCGCCCTCGCCCGAGAGCATCAGCAGCGGCGTCTCGATGCGGTCCGCGAACATCACCGCCGAGTGCGCGATGTACTTGTGCGGCTGCTCCCAGAGCGTCGCGCCGATGCGGTCCTGCCCGACCTCGGCGGCCGCGTAGTTGCGCGTCGTGATCTTCGGCGAGTCGCCCAGGAACGAGATGATGTTCACCTTGCCGGATACGTTGGCCGCGGCAGCGAAGCGATCGGTCTGTGTGATGAGCAGGTTGGTGGCGTAGCCGCCGTAGCTCTGCCCGTAGACGCCCACCTTCTCCGGGTCGACCAGCCCGCGCTCGATGATCTTGTTGATCGCGTTGGGCACCGCCTTGAGCCAGGCCTCGCCGGGGAAACCCTCCTCGAAGCGGACCGAGGGCCGAAACCCGAACCATCCCTGCGCGGTGATCAGGTTCATGTTCTCGTTGAACCCGTTGTCGAAGTACTCCTCGTAGATCTCCGCCACCATCGGATAGGCGCGCCCCGGCTCATAGTCGGCCGGATAGTAGAGGATGCCGTAGAGGGTGTTGCCGTCGACATCCAGGTACTCGACGAGTTCGCTCCGCGTCAGCGCGACGTCCTCGAGCCGGGGATTCGTATCGGTCAGCTGCCGGGGGGACGTTCCGTCTCCGCGGGCCACCCAGATCTCGTTGGGATGGTCCCCGTCCGACATGGCGTAGACGAGCGTGGCCCCATCCTCGGAGACATTCCAGGACCGGTAGAGGTTGGCATCCAGCATCAGCGTCTCGATCTCGCCGGTCCCCGTGTCGAGGCGCTTGAGGCCGCGCTGCCAGCGGTCCGGGGCCGAGTAGCTGAAGTAGAGATACCGCCCGTCTTCTCTCCACCCCTGGACCTGGCGGCGCGGGCGCTGGTCCTCGTCCTCTTCGAGCTCGAGGAGGGTGTGCATGTCGTCGCTGTCGAGATCGAGGAGGTGCCAGCCATCCTGTGAGGTCAGGAGGAGCCGGTCCCCCGAAGGGCTCCAGCGCTCCACGGCGAAACGGATTCCGTCAGAGTCGGATTGCTCATCCTCGGAAGCTGCATTGTCGCGGTCTGCGCGGACGCCGGCTTCGTCCCCGGCGCCGGATTCGTCCGCATCGCCCCGATGACCCTCCGTCACGTCCACCGCATCGCCCTCGTCCAGCCGCCGCACGAAGACGGAGCCTTCCTCGGCGTAGGCGAAGGCGTCGCGGGCGTCGTTCCAGACGACATCCATGCGCTCTTCGCCGGTGTCCCGGAGCGAAACCGGATCTCCGCCGGCCGCGAGATCCAGCCGGAAGAGTTCGTACTCGGTGCCGTCCCGGCGCGTGTACGATGTCTTCGTGCGCGTGGCGGTCGAAAACGTGATATGGGATCCGTCCTCGGAGAAGCCCGGAGCGACGGGGGTCACCTCGGCGAGAACCTCGCGCACCGTGCCGTCGGCGACCGACACGAGCACGGTCTCCTGCCGGTTGGCGAGGTTCCTCACCCGGTCCCAGGCCAGGAAGTCGTTGCGCGAGTCCTGCACGATCACCGGAGCGTCCGTGAGGGCGTGGAAGGCCGCGCGCGCCTCCTCCGCCCATCCTGTGGGGCGAAGCCCGAGCAGAACGCGTGCGCCATCCGGCGACCACACCAGCGGCGAGGAGGACGCGATCTCCCTGTCGGTGCCGAGAGAGACGGTCCTGCTTGCGGCGGTGACCGCGTCGAAGATGCGGAGCCGATACTCACCGTCTTCGACCATGAACCAGGCCAGCCGCCCTCCGTCCGGCGACCAGGCATAGCCGCGCATCTGCGCGAGTTCCGCCTGAACCCAGGTCGGGGTTCCGGTCCGTGTGTCGATCACCATCAGCCGGGTCGACACAGGGGAGATGTAGGTGGGATCGCCGAAGCGCTGGTGGTCGACATCGGTGCGGTCCCGGCGGGACGTGAGGGTCACGGCCACACGGGCGCCATCCTCCGTCACCGCCGCGATCCCGGGTGTGCGCACGTCGAGTGCGATCTCGGGGGTGAAAGGCTGTTGGGCGGCGGCGGGAGCGGGGACCGCGAAGGTGGCCAGGGCTATCAGTGCGACACCGCAGACTGCGGCGGAAGAGTCGGGCGCCCACTTCCCTTTGCGGGATGCGCGAACGGTCCACGAAGGAAGGGTGGAAAAGACGCGGCGCGCGCTGACGTGTGGGAGAATACTCATGGTCGGGATCGCTTCCGAGAGATGGGACGGGTTCCGGGGCTGGAACGTACCTCGCAGTGGCTCAGGAGCGAAAGCAGACAGGGCTGCCGATCACTCCGCCGTGGTTGCGGTCTCCGCGCGGCGGCGAAGCCAGAAGGCCAGGGCCGCACACGGGAAAGACGCGACCCACACGAAATACCCGACCTGCAGCGACATGTCGCCCTCACTGACGACCCAGAAGGGCCAGAACGACGCGTTCAGCAACGTCGCTGCGGCCAGGACGACCACAGGCCAGCGCGCAGCCGGCGACCAGCGTCCATGCAGGGCGCCTCCCACAACCAGCAGGCTGGTGACCGCGCTGATCACGCCGGGAGGACCTGCGATCCCGCCGAGCGCCCACACGAACGCCTCCCAACCGGCCGCGTCGACATCGAGCAAGGACAACTCGCCACCGGAAGGAGTGGGCATTCGGACATGGTTGACCAGAGTCGGCAAGGGGAGCGAAACCGCGAACAGCACCCACCCGGCGACCAGCGGCCGCCGCCAACGCGGCTCGAGCAGGCGTGAAATCGCGCCCGCCCGCGTTGCGTTATCCGACGATGTCGCGTCCTGCATGTCACCCTTCCGATGGCTGGATCGATCAGCCCGGCGGCCCGTCCGGATGCAGTTCGCACTCCGGAGGCTGAAGCCGGGTCCACGAGAGCGAGGTGATCTGCCAGTCGCCGGCGTCGCGCATGAGGATGAAGGCGTCGGCGCCGCAGTGGCTAAGGTCCTCCCCGACGTAGAAGTCGTACGGCGTCCAGACCGTCGCGAGGTCGCCGCTGATGCGCACTTCCGGGTCCCACATGCGCTCGGTCATGCGGGACCCGTCGGCCTCAAGGCGGTCGACCATACCCTCCAGCGTGGATGTCGAAGCAGACCGTTCTCCCGCGGCCGACCGCTCCACGGAGCGCATCAGGATGTCGGGATGCAGGATGGAGGTCAGCAACTCGGTGTCCCGTTCGCCGAGGGCGTCGAAGAGCGACTGGACGGTCGCCAGAATCGCCGCGCGGTCGGCATCCGAAGGCATGTGGTCTGCGGACGCCATGGTCTCGGCCTCGGGCGCGCCCCCGTCGGCGGCCGACATCATGGTCCCGGCCTCGGAGTCCCCGCCCCGTTCCTCTCCGGAGGGGCCGCAAGCGGCGAGCGCGAAGGTGGTGAGGACGGAAACAGCGGTGTTGCGGATCACGATATGGTTCCTCTCGGAAGACGTGCGGGGAATTGGCTTCTCGCAGGGTCGATGCACGGTCCTTCAACGTATTGCCGGCGTGCCCGGCCCGCAGCCCGCGAGGCCGGGGCGGACGACTGACGTCGGCGGCGGGCTTACCAGAAGACGATGTACAGAGCCGCCGCCCCGGCGATCACCCCGCCGGCCCAGAGCCGCCCGCCGGGCGCCGGCGTCAGATCCACCGCCGCCTCGGACCGCGGCAGCGTGCGCGCCTCCGCCAGCGGACGGGCCCGCGTCACCACCAGCATGAACGCGCAGATCACGAGGAACGTGATCGCCATGTGATGCAGGAACGCCACTTCCGGAAGCAGCCAGAGCAGCAGGCCGTAGACCGGCACCCCCAGCACCATCCCGCCAAAGGCCGCCCGCGGCGGCGTCCGGGGCATGAACAGGCCGAACAGGAAGGCGGCCACGATCCCCGGCGAGATGAATCCCCAGAACATCTGGATGTACTCGAACACGCTCCCCGCCCGCGCCACCAGCGGCGCCCACAGGCACGCGACCACAGCCAGAACCGCTGTCGTCACCCGACCTGTCGTCATGAGCCTCCGCGATGAAGCCCCCGGGCGCAGATGCCGCTTGTAGATATCGACGCTGAAGATGGTGGCCGCCGAATTGAGCATCGAGTCGAGCGAGCTCATCACCGCCCCGAAGAGCGCCGCGAACATGAGCCCGGTCAGTCCGGCGGGCAGCAGCTCGCGCATCATCACCGGATACGCCTGATCCGGATTCGACACCTGGTCGGCGAACAGCTCCGCGGCCATGATCCCCGGAAAGACGATGATGAAGGGGATGAGCAGCTTGATGAAGCCGGCCAGGAAGATCCCGCGCTGCGCGTCCGCCAGGCTGCGCGCAGCCAGCGTCCGCTGGGTGATGAACTGGTTCAGCCCCCAGTAGAAGATGTTGGGGATCCAGAGCCCGCCGATGAAGACCGCCAGCCACGGCATCTCGGGGTGATTCCATGGGAGAACGGTGTGCAGTTTGCCCTCGGCGGCCGCGAGAAAGGGCTCCACGCCCCCGATCGCGCGAAAGCCGAGCACCGTTACCAGAACGCCGCCCAGGAGCAGCGCCACGCCCTGGATGAGGTCCGACCACACGACGGCCTTGAGGCCCCCGTAGATGGTGTAGCCACCGGCGAGGATCCCGATCAGCCAGATGCCCGCCCCGATGTCCAGCCCGAAGATGGATTCCAGCGCCAGCGCCCCGGAATAGAGCACCGTGGCCAGGGCGACCAGGACATAGGCCGCCATGATGTACGCCGCCATGAGCGTGCGCGTGCGAGCATCGTAGCGGTACTCGAGGAACTCCGGAATCGTGTAGATGCCGGCCTGCAGGAAGCGCGGCAGGAAGAACAGGCCCACCAGCACGAGCGTGACCGCCGCCATCCACTCGTAGCTGGCGATGGCGAGCCCGAGATCGTACCCGCGGCCCGCCATGCCCACGAAGTGCTCCGTGGAGATGTTGGACGCGATCAGGGAGAAGCCGATCAGCCACCACGGCAGATTCCGGCCCGCGAGGAAGTAGCCCGCCGCGTCGCGCCTGCCGCGCGAGGCGTACAGCGACACCCCCACCACGAGGGCGAGAAAGCCGGCGAAGGCGGCGAGGTCGAGGGGTTGGAAGGTCACGACGGACCGGTTTACCGTCTCAGCGCAACCAGCACCACATGCTCCCGCTCGATCTCGCGCTGGAACCGCTCCGGCAGCCTCGCCCAGTCCCGCGCCTCGACGAGAAAGGGAATCGTCGACTCGCGGACCGCGTCCTCAAAGTCCATTAGCCGTGCGAGCGGAATCTGGTCGCGCCCGGGCCCCCGCAGCACGAGGTCGAGGTCGCTGCCGTCGTGGCCCCGGCCGTTGACGCGGCTCCCGTAGACCCACACCTCGGTATCCCGAAGGTGCTTGCGCAGCAACGCCAGCAGGATGTCCCGGTGCCGTTGCGAGAGGCGCAGCCGATCAGTCATCGTTGGTCTGCTCAATAATGCCGGCGAGAGCCTTCGCATCCTCGATGAACTTCGGAAGCAGCCTGAGGGTGGCCTCCGCGAAGTCCTCGCCGTAGTCGTGGGCCGTGTAGTTGCGGTTGTCGCGGTAGCGAAGCCATCTCTCTACTGCATCGGGCTCAATGAGGTCGTGGCGTGCGGCGTTGCGGAAGAGATCCTTGAAGTGGAGACGGTCGGCCTGCCGGTTGCTCGCGAACCAGGCGGCCAGCCGCTTGCGCAGCAGCTTGCCGGACTGCTCGAGCACGAGTTCGAACTCCTTGACGCACGCGGCACGATAAATGTCGTACATGACATCGTCGTTCGCCTCGCTCCGTTGGATTCCATCCACCGCCCGCTCGAGCGAGGCGATGCAGCGGCGCAGGAAGGTCGTGTCGATGTTCATGGCTCCACCCTCCGAGTCCGCGACTCCTCAGGTTCTCGGCGACCGCGGCGTCAAGCCGATCGGTCGTCCCCCAACTTATGACATGTGACGTGTCCCGGTACACCTTGACCCTCACGTAACGTCAGGGTTTAGCTTCGCTTCCATGAACATTGAGCGACAGACACGGGTAGCGGACGCCCCCACCGGTGAGGAACTCCACACCGTCGGCGAGGTCGCGGCCCTGGCCAGGGTCACGGTGCGCACGCTCCACCACTACGACCGGCTCGGGCTCCTGACCCCGTCCCGGCGGTCGGAGAAGGGCTACCGGCTCTACGGCTACGCGGACCTGGAGCGGCTCCGGCAGATCCTGCTGCTGCGCGAGTTGGGATTCCGGCTGGATGTCATCGCGGAGATGGTGGATGCGGCCGCGTACGACCGGAGGCGCGCGCTCATCGCCCAGCGGGAGCTGTTGCGCGAGCGCCAACGCAGGACGGACCGGATCATCGCGGGCGTGGACCGCGCGCTGGCGGCGATGGAGGAGGAGAAACCGATGGAGACGACGACGATGTTCGAGGGGCTGGAGGATTTCGACCACGAGCAGTACGAGGACGAGGCTCGCGAGCGCTGGGGCCGGACGGACGCCTACAGGGAATCCATGCGGCGCACCCGGCGCTACACCGGGAACGACTGGACGCGCATCAAGACCGAAGCCGAGGATGTGATGGCTCGCCTCGCGGCGCTACTGGAGGAGGGAGCCCACGCCGCGAGCAGCGCAGCGAGAGAGCTTGCCGAAGAGCACCGCTGTCACATCGACCGCTGGTTCTACCCGTGCAGCCACGCGATGCACGTGGGGCTCGCCGACATGTACGTCGCCGACCCGCGCTTCACCGAGCACTTCGAGAAGCGTGGAGCGGGGTTGGCGGCGTTCTTCCGGGAAGCGATCCTGGCCAATGCGGCGCGACGGAGAAACACCCCTTAATCCGATATCTATAGCAGTAAATGCGCATTATCGCCAAGTTACTGCTATGACATTTGCGACACTTCTGCAGATCATTGGCGACGAGCCGGTTTTCGAAACCGGTCTTCTGATGGCGGGATCCCGGCCTGATCCGGGTTTGTTCGGCCAGCTTTCCCGCTGGCGTTCGGCCGGTCGGATCCATCAGCTTCGTCGCGGGCTGTACGCTCTCGCTCCACCGTATCGGAAGACGATTCCCCATCCGTTCCTGATCGCGAATCGCCTGTCGCCGGGCTCCTACGTCAGCGGCGTGTCGGCCCTCGCCTTCGCGGGTGCGATTCCAGAGTTCGTGCCCGAAGTGACCAGTTGCGGCCCGGGGCGGACGCAGCTTCGGTCGACGGCACTCGGCCGCTTCTCCTTTCGCCATCTGAAGCCGGAGCTGTGTCACGGCTATCGCCTCGCCGAACTCGGCGGCGATCAGGAGGCTTTTGTCGCAACGCCCGAGAAGGCGTTTCTCGATTTGGCCTATCTGCAGCCGGGAGGCGACGATCCGGCGTGGATCGACGGGCTGCGACTCAACGTCGAAGCCTTGTGCGGGGCTACGCTCGAGGACATGGCCGCGGCCATCGGCAGCCCGAAGCTGATCCGCGCGGCTCGCCATGTGCGGTCCCGGGAGAACGACCACGAACTCGCGTTCGAAGAAGTATGAAGGACCACCTCCGCCGCCTGGTGCGAGACGCGGACCCGTTGCACGGGCGCAACGTCCTCCGGGAGTACCTTCAGGCCCGAGTGCTCGAAGGACTCCAGCGGGGGGGAGCCTTCACTTCGCTGGCCTTCCAGGGAGGCACCGCGCTACGATTTCTGTATGGCCTTCCCCGCTACTCGGAAGACCTCGATTTCTCGCTGGAGGGCGACCGGGAACGGTACGACCTTCGCGGCTGGCTCGTGTCCATCGGCCGTCAACTCCGTCGCGAGGGATACACCGTGCGGAGCACGCTTCGAGCCAGGACCGCCGTTCATGCCGCCTGGCTCCGGTTTCCCGGGCTCCTTTACGAGAACGGCCTCTCCGCACACCGCGAAGAAGCTCTCGCGATCAAGATCGGCGTGGATTCCAACCCTCCGGGTGGGGCGGGCACCGAGACGCGGCTGGTCCGCCGTCACGTTACGCTGCGCCTGTGGCACCACGAACCGCCATCGCTGCTGGCCGGAAAGCTGCACGCGGTACTGCGACGTCCTTTCGCGAAGGGACGCGACGTGTACGATCTGGGCTGGTACCTGAGCGACCCTGATTGGCCGGCGCCCAATCTGAAACTGCTTAACCACGCCCTTCGGCAGAGTGACGGACGAGATGATGCCCCGATGACGGCGGATACCTGGAAGGCCGGCGTGGCGCGGCGCCTGGCGGGGCTCTCCTGGGAGCGTCTGACGGCCGATGTGGCGCCGTTTCTCGAGGGGTCCGGGACGATGCCCCGGCGGGACGATCTGCTGGCGTTGCTGGACGACGGGTAATCGGGCGGCGAGCGAGGAGCCGCGGAGAAACGCCGACTTGCGCTACACGTCCAGGTTCTTGACGTACCTGGCGTTCCTTTCGATGAACTCGCGGCGGGGCTGGACGTTTTCGCCCATGAGACGGTCGAAAAGTTCCGCAGCCGTGCTGGCGTTGTCGATGTCCACGCGCAGGATGGTGCGTGCGTCGGGGTCCATTGTCGTACGCCACAGCTGCTCGGGGTTCATCTCGCCGAGCCCCTTGTAGCGCTGGATCCCGACGCCCTTGGCGGCTTCCCTGCCGTTGGAGAAACGCTGGATGTACTCCTCGCGCTGCTCCTCGGAATAGGCGTAGAACTCGCGCTTGCCCTTGGCGACACGGTAGAGCGGCGGCTGGGCGATGTAGACATAGCCGCTGTCGATCAGCCCCTTCATCTGGCGGAAGAAGAAGGTCAGCAGAAGGGTGCGGATGTGCGCCCCGTCCACGTCCGCGTCGGTCATGATGATGATCTTGTGGTAGCGCGCCTTGTCGATGTTGAAATCCTCGTGGATTCCGGCGCCGATGGCCGTGATGATGGCGCGGATCTCGTCGTTCGAGAGGATCTTGTCGATGCGCGCCCGCTCCACGTTGAGGATCTTGCCCTTGAGCGGCAGGATGGCCTGGTACTGGCGGTCCCTGCCCTGCTTCGCGGACCCGCCCGCGGAGTCGCCCTCCACGAGGTAGAGTTCGGTCATCGCGGGATCCGAGAGCGAGCAGTCGGCGAGCTTGCCGGGGAGGATGCCCCCCTCGAGCGCGTTCTTCTTCCGCGCCAGGTCGCGGGCCTTGCGGGCGGCCTCGCGGGCGCGCGCCGCCTGCAGCGACTTCTGGATGATGGCCTTGGCGGCCCTGGGATGCTCCTCCAGGAAGATCTGCAGGTGCTCGTTGACGGTGGCTTCGACGGCGCCACGCACCTCCGAGTTGCCGAGCTTGGTCTTGGTCTGTCCCTCGAACTGGGGTTCGCGCACCTTGACGCTGAGGACGCAGGTGAGCCCTTCGCGCACATCGTCGCCCGAGAGGCTCTCGTCGGCCTTCTTGAAGAGTTTGTTGCGGCGGGCGTAGTCGTTGATGGTGCGGGTGAGCGCGGCCTTGAGGCCGGTGAGATGGGTGCCGCCTTCGTGGGTGTTGATGTTGTTCACGAAGGTGTGCGTGTTCTCCGAGAACCCCGAGTCGTACTGGAGAGCCA
The DNA here is from genome assembly GCA_022826025.1 of Gemmatimonadota bacterium. Lineage (GTDB taxonomy): Bacteria > Gemmatimonadota > Gemmatimonadetes > Longimicrobiales > Gaopeijiaceae > BD2-11. Next base: position 35,852 of record JAJDVR010000096.1, read on the forward strand.
GCTCGATCTCGGCCTCCTCGCGGCTGACCTCGAACGAGCAGACCTCCGGGTGCACCGGCTGGCGCGATCCGCGCAGGAACGCCACGTACTCGACCAGACCGCCTTCGTACTGATAGACATCTTCCTCGTATTGCCCGGGATCCGCCGCCTCGCCCTCCGCCGCTCGCTCGTCGCGCAGGCTGATGCGCAGCCCGCGGTTGAGGAAGGCCATCTCGCGCAGACGGCCCGACAAGGTGTCGAGGTTGAAGCGGAGTTCGGTCAGGATCTCGGGATCGGGCTTGAAGGTGACGCGCGTGCCGCTTCCCTCCGCCGGTCCGACGACCTCGAGCTCCGTGAGCTTCTCGCCGCGGGCAAAGCTCTGGCGATAGCGCCTGCCGTCCCGCTTGACCTCTACGTCGAGCCGCTCGGAGAGGGCGTTGACGACGCTGACGCCGACGCCGTGGAGTCCACCCGAGACCTTGTAGGTGTCCTTGTCGAACTTGCCACCCGCGTGAAGCGTGGTCATGGCGAGTTCGACACCGGGCACGCCTTCCACCGGGTGGATGTCGACCGGGATGCCGCGCCCGTCGTCGATGACGGTCACCGAATTGTCGGGATGGATGCGGACGTCCACGCGCGTGCAGAACCCCGCCATCGCCTCGTCGATGGAGTTGTCGACGACTTCGTAGACGAGATGGTGAAGGCCCCGCGCCGAAGTCGATCCGATATACATGCCGGGCCGCTTGCGAACGGCCGACAGCCCTTTCAATACCTGGATCTGTCTGGCTGTGTACTCGGTGTTGTTCGTCGCGTTTTCTTCGGTCATCCGGTGCCCTTCGGAGGGGGTAGTTCGGAGCGCGGCGGACTACCGCAGGTGACGGCCCTTAAGACGTGATAAATCTAGCATTTTTCGGCGTTTTCGGCCATGTCCGGAGAGGTCGTGGAGGGTGGCATCGGAGCATGGCGGAAGGCTGTGCCCGGCCGGGTCGGTTCCCCGCGGTCAGCCGGCTTCGGCCGATGGCCGCACAAGCACGGGATTGACGAAAATCCAGGGGCGCAGATTCCACACCAGCCTGCCCACGCGGGCCGAATACCTGTAGAGCTCGACCCGGTAGGCTCCCGGCCCCTCCACCGGCCAGGACAGGCCGGGCCCCCGCCACCACCCCACCTCCCGGCCGTCGCGCACGACCCGGTAGGCGACCCGGCCCGGATCGGTCGCGAATCCGGCCTCCAGGCGGAGGTCCGTGGCCATGCGGGTGGCTCCGCCGGGGGGGACGTGGGCGGGGAGGGAGGCGGGGATCGCGGATTCGCCGGCAACAGGGATGGCGCCCTCGGCCGACGTGGCGCTCCCCGGGGTTAGGTCCGCCCAACCCCCGGGCGCGACCATGCCCACCCGGAACCCGCGCGCCTCTTCCGCGTCGCCGAACGACACGAACACGTCGCCCCGCCGGATCGCCGCCCCCAGCGAGCGGGTGGCTGCAACGGGATCGGAGTCCGGCGGCACGTCGAGCGCGACGTGGTTGACCATGGTGCGCAGCGATGATGCGTAGTCCGGGAAGAGCCTCCCCCCCGGGAGCCGGGCCCTGGGGTGCACGTCGAGCCCGCCGACCGCTGTGGGACCGGTGCGGTCGAGCGCGGCCGGCCGCTCCTGCCCGTGGTCCGCCCACAGGGAGTCGAAGGCGGCCACCCCCGGGGCGCGGAACCCGTTGCGGTAGAGACGCAGCCAGCTGTGCTCGGCGCGGCCGGTGAGCTCCCCGCCGACGAGCGCCACCAGGTGGTAGACGACGCTCGGACTGGCCAGCCGGCGCCGGGCCACGTCCGCGAAGTCGAACACCTCCCAGGCGGCCATGCCGGGCGCGCCGGGCAGCCGCCACGCGTCGGAAGGACGGCCGCGCGGGTGCGCCACCACCGTAAAGGCCGAGTCGCGCTCCACACGGGCGAGGAAGCTCTCCACCCCGCCGGTCCACGACACCACCGCCGTGTCCAGGCGGTCGACCAGCACCTTGCCGACCCCCTCCACGCGGATCTCCTGGCCACGGACCACCAGCACGCCCTCATCCCACAGGGCGGTGCCTTCCCACTCGGCCGCGGGCGAGCCGGCGTCCCTGTGGTCGGCGAGGAAGACGAAATCCAGCCCGACCGCTCGCGCCGCTCGCGCCAACTCGGCTTCGGTCCCGATCGCGTCGTGCGAGCGGCGCGTGTGCACGTGGATCGCGCCGGCCACCCGGGTCGAGGGGGCGGGGGGTGGGGCGGGGTGGGCGCTCCCCTCCCTCAACGCCACCGAGTCCAGGCGAGCACCGGCATACACAGCCGCGAAGTAGACGCCCGCGGCGACCAGGAACCATCGCGCGGCGCGGCGGAAGAACCGGCGCTTCACCATCCCCCCACCTCTTCATCCCCGGCCGAGAGCACGAACATCACCCGCTTGATGCGAACGCTCCGGCCCGCGTTCAGGCGCGCCATGATCTGCCGCCTGCGCAGGTTGAGCTCCATGGCCCACGCCGACGACGGCACCTCCACGACCAGCACCCCGTCCCTGACCGACCGCGCCCGGGTCACGCGCGCCAGGCCCGCACCCACCAGTCGGGGCCAGTCCTCCAGCAGTCTCTGATACTCCATCTGTTTGGCGAGCCCCCGGCGCCGGAGCACGCGCTCGAGAATGTCACCGATCTTCTCCGGACCCCGCGGCGTGGAACCGGCGGCGCCTGCCCGATACACGCTCGGCCCCGGCGAGCCCGGCTCGGCCTCGGCGGCGCCCTCCCGTTCGCCGCCCGGACCGGTCGCCCGGCTTCGGCCGGCCAGGATGCGTGCGATCTCCTCGCGGGTCTCGCTCATGTGCTCACGACCCCGTTCTCGACGCGCCAGCGCGGGATCGTTTCCCGTCGCACCTGGACATCCGCCTCCCGGGGCGCGGTGAGAATCACCTGATGCCGCAGGTTTTCCTCGATGAGGTCCAGGATGCGCCGCGACCGGCCCTCATCCAGCTCCGAGAAGACGTCGTCCAGCAGCAGGATGGGCGTCTTCCCGCGCACCTCGCGCACGGTGGCGGCCTCGGTGAGGCGAAGGGACAGGGCCCCGGTGCGCTGCTGGCCCCCGGAGCCGAAGGTGCGGAGATCGAGGTCCCCCGATTCGGCCGCGAGGCTGATCCCCATCTCGTCGCGGTGCGGTCCGACCACCGTGGTCGCAAGCCTCCCTTCGCGGCCGCGCGAACGCTCCAGAGCCCGTGCGAACACCTCGGGCAGGCCTGCGGCGTCGGCCTGCAGCGCATCGGCTACGGAGGGCTGGTAGGACATGTGCGCGGGCCTCCCCCCGGAGATCTCGCGGTACAGGGCCCGGAACGTCGCCGCCGAGCCCGCGATCCAGTCGCGCCGCGCGCTCATCACCCTCGCGCCGAGCGACGTGAGCGGGTCGTCCCAGGCGGCCACGGCGGCGCGGTCGCTGCGCGCCTTGAGCGCCGCGTTGCGCTGGGCGAGCACGAGCCGGTACTGCTGAAGCGCCCGCAGGTAACCCGGCGACGCCAGTGAGAGCACGATGTCGAGGAATCTCCGTCGCTCCGCGGGTCCCCCGGCCACCACCTTCACGTCCGAGGGAGCGAAGACGACGGCGGCCGTGCGTCCCAGGGCGTCGGCCAGGCGGTCGGGCTCATGTCCGTCGACGGTCACCTTCTTGCGCGGTCCGACGCGCTGGAAGGCCGCGGTCACCTCCACCTGATCGCCCTCGCCCGCAAAGCGGCCGGCCAGACGGAAGACCGGCTGCCCGAAGGCCGTCAGCTGCTCGTCCCTGGACGCGCGGAACGAACGGAATGTCTCCAGATAGTAGATGGCCTCCAGCAGGTTCGTCTTACCGTGCGCGTTGGGACCCACGATGGCGACGCCCTCGGGCGGAAAATCGAGTTCCTGCTCGCCGAGGTTGCGGAAGTGATACAGGGAAAGACGGCTCAGGCGCACCGGGCTTCAACGTCCTTGAAAGTTCGCCCCTCGCCGCTCCAGAAACGCGTCCATTCCCTCGCGCATGTCCCCGGTGGCCGCCAGCACGCCGAAGAGCGAGGACTCGAAGGCGTGCGCATCCGCCTCGGCGCTGTCGAGCGCGGAGTAGATGGACTCGAGGGCGAACTGGAGCGCGACCGGCGCATTCTTCGTGATCCTGCGCATCAGCGCGACCGCGGCGTCGAGCAGCTCCGCCCGCTCGACCACCCGCGAGACCAGCCCGAAGCGCTCCGCCGTCGCCGCGTCGATCATGTCGCCCGTGAGCGTCATCTCCAGCGCGCGCCCCAGCCCGACGATGCGCGCGAGGCGAATGGTGCCGCCGTATCCCGGGAGGATGCCCAGCGTGACCTCCGGAAGCCCGAAGCGCGCATTGGAGGATGCGATGCGCAGGTGGCACGCCATCGCCAGCTCGCATCCTCCGCCGAGAGCGAAACCCCCGACCGCCGCCATCACCGGCTTCGGGAAGCGCTCGATGAGCGTCAGGACTTCCTGGCCCCGGCGACTCACCTCCACGGCGGAAAGAGGCGTCATTTCCGCAAGCACCCCGATGTCCGCTCCCGCCACGAACGCCCTCTCGCCTGCGCCCGTCAGGACGACGCCGCGCACGCCGTCGTCCTCGCGCAATGCTTCGAACGCATCCCCGATCTCCGTCACCACCTGCGGGTTGAGGGCATTCAGCTTTCGCCTGCGGTCGATGGTTACGATCGCGATCTCCTGGTCCCGCTCGAGACGCACATATTGCCGTTCCGGCATGGCAGAAATCCGCTGGGAGAAGGTGTCGGAAAAGGCTCCGTCGAGCCGGCACGAATACTACCGCCCGGGCGCTTCCCGGCGCCAGCGGTCCGCCGCTCGCCAGCGCCTCTCACCGGCATGGCCACCCCGGCCCGGTTAGGTTAGACTTCGCCCCTTGAACACCCCACCAGAGCCCAGGGAGGCTTGCCCATGAGCCGCTCGCTGAACAAGGTCACCCTCATCGGCAACGTCGGCTCGGATCCCGACATCCGCATGACGCCTTCCGGTACCAAGGTGGCGAAGTTCTCCGTCGCCACCAACGAGACCTTCAACGACCGCTCGGGGCGCCAGCAGGAGCGCACGCAGTGGCACCGTCTCACCTTCTTCGGACGCCTCTCCGACGTCGTCGAGCAGTGGGTGAAGAAAGGAGACCGCCTGTACGTCGAAGGCCGAATCGAGTACTCCCAGACCCAGACCCCGCAGGGGGAGACGCGCTACTGGACCGACATCATCGTGCGGGACATGATCATGCTCGGATCGGGAGGCAGGACCCCCGAAATGGGCGACGCGGGGAGCCGTCCGCAGCGATCGGGCGCGGATGCGGCAAGGCGGGGCCGACCGATGCAGGAGCCCGACGACGATCTGCCCTTCTAGTCGGGAGCGAGCCGCGCGCCGTCAGCGCGACGGACGGTGCCTGCCTTCCTCCGACCGCCACAGATCGAGCAGCACGGCATCGAAGTGCTCGGGGTTGTCCCTGTACTGCTCGACCCAGTCCTCGAAGGAAGGCAGCCCTTCCTCCGCGTAAATCCTGGTCGTGGCCAGGCGAACCATCTCGTCGTAGGAGAGTTCCCCGGGTTCTCCGGAGTCCCGGACCAGATCCTTGACGAAGACGAACATCTCGTCGGGCGACATGCGCTGAATGGTCCGGAATACGCGCGCGGAACAGTAGTCACGATGCTTCGCGCGCAAGACGGCGAGCGACGCGTGGTCCCGCGAGTTCTGTGAGGAGTGGGCCCCGGTGCCGCCCGGCCCATCAGTACCAGCCACGTCTCCTCCTGTATTGTCTGAACTGAAAGGTCTCGAGCAGAGATCTCTTTCAGGCGGGTATATTCTACTGGAACCCGCTCAACAATGCCATGCCGGATACAGGCAACGGGCTTGTCCATTGGCACCGCGGAGTTCGCAGGCGCGCGCACGCCTGCGCGGAGGGACGGGAGAGCGAACCGGACCGCCGCGGCGAGGAACCCGCGGGAACCTGAGGATGATCCGTTGTGAGGAGGAATCCGGCGGGCTCGCGTCTAACGGGCTTCGCCGGTGCAGGCGGTGAGAGACTCTTCGTGCTCCTTCAGGTGCTCGTAGATGCTGCGGCGGGTAAGTCCCCCGATGAGGACCCGGCTGAGAAACTCCGGGTCTGATTCCTGAACTGCTTCGGCCTTCCTGGCGACGTCGCGCGGCAGACGAACGCTGAGGTTCACGGATCGGGTTTCCCACATCTTGTCGGCTCGCTCCCCTGGACGATGTGACACGAAGCTGAATCTGATTTCTCTATCCCCCGCGCGGTCCTCAAGACCCCGTGCTGGCGCCGGACCCGTACTTGCGGATCATCCTTCACGGCACGGATGGTAAGAGGTCGGACTCGGGTGCGCAAGGGCATCGAAACGAGACGAAAGCGAACGCGCGAAAACTCATAACCAGTTGTGTATCAATGGTTTACGCGATATGGCGGAAAACGATAATTCACTTGTTCCCAAGGATCGCGAGAACCCCTCCAGGGTAGCTGCATGCTTCCATAAGTTGCTGCCTACGCTCGTTTTCCACCGACGCAACCGTGACGTTTCGGACATGCTTCCGATACATATGTTTTATGAAAAATCGACTCTGCACTCCTCAATGCCCGGAGGCAGCAAATGTGGCCCCTGACCTCGCCAGCCGACCGCGCGAACCGGGCAGATCGCCTGCCCCGCGGTCCGGGACGAAAGCGAACAGGGATTCCGGGAAGACCGGGAATCGACTAGATTGCCTGCCCGGACCCGAGGGCGTCGCCCGCGGTGTCTCAGCGCAGCAGGCTGCAACGAAAGGAAGGCTCTGTTTGGAAGTCGTGATTCAGGAAGGCGAGAATCTGGAGCGGGCGCTCCGACGCTTCAAGCGCAAGGTACAGCGATCCGGGCTCTACTCGGAGCTGCGCAAACGGCGCTTCTACGAGAAGCCGAGCGCGCAACGCAAGCGGAAGAGGGAAGCCGCGATCCGCCGCGAACGGCGGCGTCAGAGGCGGACCTCGTCTCGCCGCTGAGGCGCACCGACCAGAGCCCCGACCTCGCCCGGGTACGGGCACCCGCAGTTCAATCAGCTACAGCGGCAGTGGACGTGGTGGTTTCGCGCTCCAGTCGTAGAATCCCTTCCCCGTCTTGCGCCCGAACCTGCCCAGCGCTACAAGGCGCTTGAGAAGCGGCGGGGGGGCGTATCTCGCTTCGCGGTATTCCTCGAACATGATTTCCGCGATGCGGTACGTCGTGTCGACACCAACGAAGTCGCATAGCAGGAACGGACCCATCGGGTAGCCGGTTCCCAGCATCATGCCCTTGTCGATGTCCTCGACCGAGGCCACGCCCCGCTCCAGTTGTCGAATGGAGTCCAACATGTAGGGCACGAGCAGCAGATTGACGACGAAGCCCGAGTTGTCCTTCGCCTTGATCGGCTCCTTGCCCAGGTCGCGCGCGAACCGGTAGGCGGCGTCGAAGACGTCCTCGTCGGTGGCGATGGTGCGGACCACTTCCACGAGCTTCATCACCGGCACCGGATTGAAGAAGTGGAGCCCGACCACGCGGTCGGGGCGGCTTGTGGCGGCGGCGATTTCGGTGATGGTGAGGGAACTGGTGTTGGAGGCGAAGATGGCTTCGGGACCTGTGAGCCGGTCCAGAGCGCCCATCAACTCCGACTTGATCGCCAGGTCCTCCACGATCGCCTCGATCACAAGGTCCCTGTCGGCCATGTCCGTGAGTGATGTCGTAAAGGACAATCGGGCCCAGGCCTCGTCACGCGCTTCCGGGGACAGCTTTTCCTTCTCCACCGCGCGGCCCATCGACTTGACGATCCGGCTCCTGCCGGCTTCGAGCGCGTTTTCGTCGACCTCGCTCACGACGACATCGAATCCGGCCCTGGCCGCAACCTCGGCGATGCCGCTGCCCATGAGGCCGCAGCCGGCAACCCCTACCCGTTGGATGTTCACGTCTTCCTCCTCAGGAGAAGGCTTCCACGACCACGGCCCCCCCCTGGCCGCCGCCAATGCACGCGGAGCCCAGCCCGTAGCGCGCGCCGCGCCTCCGCAGCTCGTGAAGCAGGTGGATGGTGATGCGGGTCCCGGAGGCCGCCAGGGGATGAGTGATGGCGATGGCGCCGCCGTTGACATTGGTCCTTTCGGGATCAAGCCCCAGATCGCGCTCGACGGACGCGTACTGTGGTGCGAACGCCTCGTTGACCTCGACCAGCTCCATGTCGTCGAGCGCGAGGCCCGCCCTGTCGAGGGCGGCGCGGGCGGCCGGAGCGGGTCCGATGCCCATGATCCTCGGCTCCACGCCCACGAACGCCCACGACACCAGGCGGCCGATGGGAGAGAGCCCCTCGCCGGCGGCCCATTCGGCGTCGGCGATGACGGTGCTGGCCGACCCGTCGCCGATGCCGCTCGCGTTCCCGGCGGTAACGAACCCGCCCTTGCGGAAGTACGGGCGCAACCGGGCCAGCCCCTCCAGGGAGACGTCCGGGCGGATGTGCTCGTCGGCGGCGAACTCCTTCTCGCCCTTGCGGGTGCGGATGGTGATGGGGACGACCTCGTCGGCGAAGCGGCCTTCCTCCCAGGCCGCCCGGGCGCGCACATGGCTGCGATGCGCCACTTCGTCGGAGTATTCACGGGTCACCCCGTACCGGTCTCCGAGCTCTTCGGCGGTCTGCGCCATGGTCAGGCCGCAACTGGTGTCTTCGAGGGCGGTCCAGAGCGAATCCTCGAAGTAACGGCCGGGATCCCCCAGGCGCAGGCTTCCCCAGCGCGCTCCGCGCACCACATGGGGCGCCTGGCTCATCGATTCGGTCCCGCCGCAGAGAGCCGCCCGGGCCCCGCCGTGGAGGATCTCGTGGGCCCCGCTGGCGATCGCCTGGAAGCCCGAGCCGCACAGCCGATTGACGGTCAGGGCGGGAACGCGGTCGGGGGTGCCCACCCCCAGCCCGACGTGGCGGGCGAGGTAGATGGCGTCGCCCGAGGTCTGGAGCGCGTTCCCGTAGACGACATGGTCGAGCTGATCGGCCGTGAGGCCGGCGGCTTCCACGGCGGCCCTGCCCGACACGACGCCCAGTTCGGTGGCCGACAGGTGCTTGAGCGATCCGCCGAACGCTCCGAACCCGGTGCGCTTTCCGGAAAGGAATACGATTTCTCTTGCGCTTCCGGTCATGTGCTGCTCTCTCGATCGGTCATGTGCAGTCCCCACTGGTGTCTGATTGAGGTGGCGCCCGGGGCGGCGGGATGTCGGCCGCGTGCGTGCCCTATGGCCCGCTCAGCCGGTCGCATATGGCTCCCCCGGCCGCCGCGGTCGTGAGCGCGCCACCGAGATCCGGTGTGACCTGGCCGGCGGCGAGGGCGAGCCGGACGGCACGGTCGATGTCCTCGGCGACCGCGTCGTGGCCCAGGTAGCGGGCCATGAGGGCCGCCGACCGGACAGCGGCGATCGGGTTGGCCCGTCCGGTGCCGGCGATGTCGGGAGCCGAGCCGTGAACGGGCTCGAACAAGGCATGACGCCCGGGGTGCAGTGTCCCCGACGGGGCCAGACCGAGCCCCCCGGTAACCTCCGCGGCCAGGTCGCTGATGATGTCTCCGAACAGGTTTGAGGTGACCAGCACGGAATAGCGTCCCGGGCGGCGCACCAGATCCATGGCCATGGCGTCCACCAGCATGACATCGCTTTCGATCTCGCCGTACCCGGCGCGCACGTCGTCGTAGGTCCGGCGCCAGAGGGCGCCCGCGGCGGGGAGGGCGTTGGCCTTGTCGACCATCGTCACCCGACGGCTCCCCTCGGCGCGCGCGTATTCGAAGGCGGCCCGCACCAGGCGCTCCACCCCCTTGCGGGTATTCACATCCTCCTGGATCGCGATCTCATCGGGAGTGCCCTTCTTGAAATGCCCGCCCATGTTCACGTAGGCGCCTTCCGTACTCTCGCGGAAGATGTCGATGTGGATCCCGCCGGCGGGAACCTCGCTCAGCGGGCAGTAACGGGGATCGAGCAGCTCGCACGGCCGGAAATTGACGTACAGGTCGAGGCGAAACCGGAGTCCCAGGAGGATGTCGCGGATGTGGCTGTTGTCGGGCACCCGGGGATCTCCCAGCGCGCCCAGGAAAATGGCGTCGTAGTTGTCCGCGAGGCGGCGGATCTCGTCGTCGGTGACGGTCACGCCGTCGCGCAGGTAGCGCTCGGCTCCCAGGTCCCACTCGACGAAGTCGACCGCGGCGCCGTGCAGATCGGCCGCTGCCCTGAAACAGCGTACCGCCTCCCGGGTGACGTCAACCCCGATGCCGTCTCCGGGAATGACCGCGACCCGCGCCATCGTGTGGTCCGAGGCGGTCGTCGAAGGCGTCATTCGGCCGGAGCGGGACCATCGTCGACGCGCTGCACGAGCCCGGCCCGGATCGCCGCGGTCAGGAAGCTCTCCGGATGCACGATCGGGATTTCCAGGCCGAACTGCTCCCGCCAGCGCTCGGACAACCGCCGCATGTAGTGGGAAACGGTCTCGTGCGAGAATCCGGCGTCGTCACGCATCTGGCGCACGATCTCGTGCCAGGTCCCGCGGAACGGCCGGCCTGCGCGGGTCCGGAGGAGGTGCGTTTCGCGATCTTCGAGCGGCGCGTTCTCGAACAGCTCCAGCTGCTGGTGGTCGGTTGCGGTCTCAACGATGCCCGATGCCTGCGCTTCCACTTCGGCCAGCAGGCGGTCGAGCGGATCCGACAGGCTCTCCAGTTCCCGCAGCCGGGCCTGCCAGGGCTCCATGCGCGCGTCGTCGACCGGGATGCCCCTCAGAGAGGCGTTCAACTCGATCACCCGCCATACCGCCCGCGAGTCCCAGTGCTCGGAGGGGGGCACCTGTTCGAACTCGCGCATCGCTCCTTCGCGGTCGGCGCGGTCATACAGGACATGACCCAGGAAGACGCGGGCCTCATGCAGTTCCGGGGCGAGCCGCAGCGCGCGCCGGATGTGGCGGGTGGCTTCGAGTTCGTTTCCGGTGCGCTGGAGCGCGTATCCGAGCGCCGCGACCGCCTCGGCCGAGTCCGGCCTCGACGCCACCAGCCTGGCAAACGCATCGCGCGCCTCGACGTACAGACCCGCACCGTACAGAGCTCGCCCCATCGTGAGCATGAGGTCCACGTCCGTGTCGTAGCCGAGCGCTTCCACCTTTTCGAAGAGCCTGAGTGCACTCTCCTTCCTCCCGAACCAGAGGAGCAGCTCTCCCATTCCCACCAGGGCGTCCTCGTGATCGGGATCCAGAATGAGCGCATGCTGGAAGCTCTCGCGGGCCCACGCATATTCCTCGCGAGCGAGCCGCGCGTATCCCATGCCGACGTACAGTTCCACGGCATTGGGATATAAGGAAAGGCCCTCCTTTAACATCTCGAGGGCCCCCTGGTAGTCGCCTTCATCGTAGAGCTTGTATGCTTCCTCATCGTATTCTTCAGAGCTCAGGAACCGCTCTTTCATCATCCGCATCCTCCCGATGGAGATGTGGGGCGCTGCCAGGGTGCCCGCAGGATGGCCGGCCCGGACGAGGGTCTCGCAGGCGCGAGCGCGCCCAAATCTAACCTGGGGCCCATACGGCAACCAGACTCCGGGCGTGTCCGACGGAGCGGCGCGCGGCAGAATTGTGCGGGTTGAATGAGAGCCGGCACAGATTTGCGCCGGTGTACCGGGCTGCGGTATTCTCGGGCGCCCGGACTACTCCTGGCCGGTGGGAGCGGCTGAGTTGCCGCCAGTGGTGATTGTGGCGGCGCCGCGGGCTATGGCGGGCTGGCAGAAGCGCATGCCGACGGCATGCAGAAAGCGTAGCTCGTGCGCCGCGAGAGTCGGATAGCGTTCCCCGAGATAGTCGATGGTATCGTTCATCCACTCGGTCTGGTCGCCCTCGCTGGCGTCGACCACGCCACACCGGTTGATGTGACTGAACAGTTCATCCCTGGCTCGATCCAGGAGCTTCGAATCCGACAATTTCACCTCCTTTGCCATGCATGACGACATCGCCGACGACCCGAAAGCCGGCGGAAAAGCCCAGCAAGGTTACGCTGTGACCGCGAGCGGTGCAAATCCGGGCGGCATCTCCGGCGTTCGCCCGGACGCGGTGACGCTCGAGATTTTCCGGCAGCTGTTCGCCGCCCTCGCGGAGGAGATGGGGGCCGCGCTGCGCCGTTCCTCCTTCTCTCCCAACATCAAGGAGCGGCGCGACTACTCGTGTGCGCTCTTCACGCCGGACGGCATCGCGGTAGCGCTCGGAGACCACATGCCGGTCCACCTCGGCGCCATGCCGATGAGCGTGGAGGCGGCCCTTGCGGAGCTGGGCACCCTCGAGGACGGCGACATCGCCTGCCTGAACGATCCCTTCAGGGGCGGGACCCATCTCCCCGACATCACCCTCATTGCGCCCGTGTATTCGCAGCCCGACGGCGTGCTGCTGGGCTACGTCGCGTCGCGCGCGCACCACTCCGATGTGGGCGGGATGACGCCGGGGTCGATGCCTCTGGCCCGGGAAATCTACCAGGAGGGGCTGCGCATCCCGCCCGTGCGGCTCTTCGTGCGCGGGAAGCGGCGGCAGGGGCTGTGGGACACCATCCTGGCCAACGTGCGCACCCCGGTCGAGCGCGCGGGCGACCTGCAGGCTCAGATCGCGGCGCTCTACACCGGACAGGTGCGGCTGCTCGACCTGGTGGAGCGGCGGGGCAGCGGGGCGGTGCTGGGCGCCATGTACGAGCTCGTCGCCTACGCCGACCGCCTCCTTCTCACCGGCATCCGGCGCATGCCCGCGGGGCGCTTCGAGGCGGAAGACTTCATGGACGACGACGGGTTCGGACACGGGCCCGTGCCCATCCGGGTGGCGATCGATGTGTCGCGCGACGGGCTGGTGATCGACTTCGCGGGCACCTCCCCCCAGACCGAGGGCGGGATCAATGCGGTCGCGGCCATCACCTCCTCCGCGGTGCGCTACGTGGTGCGCTGCGTGGTGCAGGGGCTGCTGGGCGAGGAGCTGCCCGCGGGGGGCGGGTCGATGACCTGCGTGGAGCAGCGCCTTCCGCCGGGCTCGCTGGTCAACGCGCGCCTGCCGGCCAGCGTCGCCGCGGGCAACGTGGAGGCCAGCCAGCGAATCACGGATACACTGCTGCGCGCCTTCGGGGAGGCGCTGCCGGATCTCGTGCCCGCGCTAAGCCAGGGGACCATGAACAACACCACCATGGGCGGCACCGACCATCGCGGCGAGAGCTTCGCGTACTACGAGACGGTGGGGGGCGGGATGGGCGCCGGTCCGGGCCGTCCCGGGCTCTCCGGGGTGCACTGCCACATGTCCAACTCGCTCAACACGCCCGTGGAGGCGCTGGAGCACGCCTATCCCTTCCGGGTGACGCGCTATTCGCTCCGGCGCGGCAGCGGGGGACGCGGGCGGCACCGCGGGGGAGACGGCCTGCGCCGGGACATCATGATGCTCGTGGACGGTGGCTCCACGCTCCTGTGCGAACGGCGCACGCGCGGTCCGGCGGGGGCGCGGGGCGGGGAGGACGGGGCGCCCGGGGTCAACACGCTGATTTCCGGGGGCGAGGAGCGGATCCTGCCGGGCAAGCTCTCGTTCGAGGTGAAGGCCGGGGACATCATCAGCGTCCAGTCGCCCGGGGGCGGTGGCTGGGGACCTCCCGGCGACGCCGCCGATCGATCGGCCGGCACCGGAGCGTAGGCGGGATGGAACTCTATCTGTCGCTGGCCTGCGACTCCGCGCGCCAGGCTGCTTCCGGAACCCGGATCGATGTCCAGGGCGCCTTCAACGACCTTTTCGCGCCCGGGTTCCCCGCCGTCCAGAGCCGGATGGTGATCGTGGCGGGCATCGAGTGGGACCGGAGCGACGACGGCAGCTATCGTTTTCGTGTGGATCTGCTCGATCCTTCGGGGAAGCCGTGCCTGACGGTCGAGGGCGAGACCCAGGTCGACCGGCGCGCTCCCGATCGGCCGCCTGCCCGCACCTGCCTGATCATGCCCGTGGAGAACGTGGTGTTTCCGGTTCCCGGGAGGTACCGATTCAGCGTGAGCGCGAAGGGACGTGTCTTTAAAGGGTCGGCGCTCCACCTCTTCGAGGATCCCGATGTTGCTCCCGCGGACGGGTAGCCGCGGCTGCCCGCAGGGCGCGACCATGCGCCGACGGGCCGAACGAGCGTGAGGTATCCATGAGCGAGCCCGAGCGTCGATTCGCTTTCGCGGACTTCGTCGCCGAGATGCGGCGCAGGCGCGTCGTGCGTTTCGCCCTTGGGTACTGCGCCGTCGCCTTCGTGGTTCTCCAACTGGGCGAGATCGTCCTTCCGGCATTCGGCCTGGGCGACACCGGATTGCGCATCCTGGTCGTTGTCGTCGTGCTGGGTTTCCCGCCCGGGATCGCGCTCGCCTGGATATTCGAGTTCACAAGGGAGGGCATCCGGCGGACGCGGGGCGGCCTGGAGGGCATGCTTCCCCGCGTCGTCTTCCTCGTCTTCACCGTCGGGATTGCAGGCGGGCTGGCGGGTTGGCTCTCGTCGAGGGGAGCCTTCACGCCCGTGGACCAGCAGGAGGCGATTGCGCTGGAGGCCTACGATCCCAACCAGCCGATCACGTCGATCGCCGTGCTTCCCCTGGAGGACTTCTCCCCCGACGCGAGCGAGGCCTACTTCGTGGCGGGCCTGCAGGAGGAACTGACCTCGAGCCTCAGCCAGCTCGAATGGCTTCGCGTGGCGTCACGGACTTCCACGATGCAGTACCAGGGCACGACCAGCTCCGCGCCGTTGATCGGCCGCCAACTGGGCGTCGATGCGCTCGTGGAGGGGTCGGTGACCCGTGCCGGGGACCAGGTGCGCATCACGCTCCAGCTCATCCACGCCGCGAGCGACTCGCACATACAGACCTTCCGCTTCGACCGCGAAATGACCGACGTGCTCGCGCTTCAGAGCGAGGTGGCGAACGCGGTGGTATCGGAAATACCAGGGAGACTCGAACAGCAGGAGGAGGTTGCCCTGGTTGCGGCCCGCGGGCCGGGCGGCGATCCGGAGACACAGGAAGCCTACCTGAGGGGACGCTACCAGTTCGGGCTGGGCACGCCCGACGGATACCGCCGGGCCTTGGAGTACTTCCAGCAGGCGCTGCGCAACGACTCGGGATTCGCTCCGGCCCTCGCCGGTCTCGCCGGAGCGCGCTTCCTGGCCAGCATCGAAGACGGCTTCCTGGACGCGGGAGAGGTCGGAGAGGCAAGCGACGAAGCCAGGCGCGCCCTGGCACTCGATCCGGGGTCCGCCGAAGCCCGCGAGGTACTCCAGTTCCTTGAGGGCAACCTCCCGCTGGAGATCCCCGCGCCCAGCACGGCCATCCCCGCTCCTCCCCTCTCCGCGTCCGATTCCCGCAGGGTGCCGCTGGCCGAGCTGGATACCGCCTGGGCCATCGCCACGACGGAGATCGGCCGCGGCCTGGAGGATGCCGTGAGCCGCCGTTTCCTGCAGTCGGCGCGCACCGACGCCGGGCGCCAGGTATTCGTGGCGCGCCGGCTGGCGGGGGACGGGCGTATCGACTCGGCCATTGAAGTGCTGGAGACGTTGCTCATCGACCATCCCAACGTCAGCCCGGCGTGGGAGACGCTGGCGCGCATGCACGCATCCGCCGGAGACGTCGCCGCCGCGGTGGCGACCATGCGCCGCTGGAGCACCTATGGGTGGCCGGATGCTCCCGGCGCGGAGGCCCTCGACCAGCTCGAGCAGGCGGTCGCGTCCGGGGGCACGGCCGGGTACTGGTCCTGGCAGCTTGACCGGCTGCACACCATCCAGGGCGAGGGCCGGCGGGTTGCCCCCACCTCTTTCGCCGAGGCGAGCCTCTGGGCCGGTGACCGCGAAGGCGCCCTCGATCAGCTCCGCGAGGCTCTCGAAACATCGGACCCCCGGCTCATGATGCTGCGCACCGATCCGACCTGGGATCCCCTGCGCAGCGACCCGGCGTTCGCCGAGATCGTTCGGGAGGCGCGGGCTCGCTTCGCACCGCCGGAACGGGGGCAGGACGGACGGCAGCGGCGGCCGGACCCGCGATAGCGCAGGTCTCCAACCCCGTTCCTTGCCCGGAATTGCCCGAAGGGTTTCATTCGGCGAGGCGGACGACGGTCTGCGCGGACCCGGCGCGCAGTCAGGAACCACACAGGAGCAGGCAATGTCCGCGATCCCGTTGCGGCCTCTGGATTTCGGGGAGGTTCTCGACCTCGGCTTCGGACTCTTCCGGCGCGACTATCGGCTCTACATGCCGCTCGCCCTCGTCGGTCTTGTGCCGGCAATGGTGGCGACGGTGATCCCGACCACGTCCGAGATCGATCCGGAGGCCATCGTGGCCGACCCCGGCGCGGTGCTGCCGTTCTTCGGACTCATGGCCGTCGGCATGGTGTTCTCGCTGCTGACCTGGGGGGCGCTCGCGACGGCCATGGACGACCGGATGGGCGATCGGCCCGCCTCGATCGGGAGCAGCTACGCGCGGGCTCTCACCGCCCTTCCCCGGCTGCTGGCCGCCGGCGCCGTCGCCCTGGCGCTGCTGGCGGCGGCGATCTTCGCCCTGACCTTCCCCATGATGGCGCTCGTGGCTCTCGCCGCGCAGGCCGCTTCTCTCGCAAGCGCCCTGATCTCGTCTGTCGTGATCCTGGCGTTGGCGGCAGCGGTCGTGGGATGGTGGGCCACGCACATCTTCATGCTGGTGCCCGCGACCGCGGTCGAAGGGCGCGGGCCGCTCGCGGGCCTGCGGCGATCCTTCGGGCTGGTGCGGGGCAGTCGCATGCGGACCTTCTTCGTTGTCGTTGTCACCTGGTTCATCAGCGCCATGCCGGGGGTGGCCGCGTACTCGCTTGCGGGTTCGATGGGAGATCTGTTCGCAGCCAACCCGGCACAGACCATCGGCCTGGTCCGGTTCTGGGTGATCCAGATCGTCGGACTGGGCTTTCAGTCGGTGACCACTCCGCTGTTGATGGCGTGCGCCATGGTGCTTTTTGCGGACCTGAAGGCGCGGAGTGAAGGGACGGATCTCGAGGCCGCAGCCCGCGCGATGGCGGGTTGAGTGTTCCAGGAGCAGCTTCCCTCCGCCGAGGAGGTGTCGCGAACGCTCGCAGACATCCTTGCGGCACCGGAATTCCAGGCCTTCGAAGGTGGGTTGTCGAGTCGAGTGCTGGCCGAGCTGTGGATGCGGTTCTGGGACTGGGTCCGCAGCATGTTCCCGGGCATTTCGGAATCACAGGCCGAACTGCTGACCGTAGTCATCGCGGCCGTCTCCCTCGGCGCCGTCGCCCTGGTTGTGCTGCGCTCGCTGCCGCAGACCGGTCTGCAATCGGCGCGGCTTGATCCCGGCGCGGTACCCGACGAGCGTCGCACCGCCCGGGACTGGCTGCGCATCGCCGCCGAGAGAGCACGCGCTACGGAGTATCGGCACGCCGCCTCGGCACTGTATCAGGGTTTCATCCTCACTCTGGAACGCAGGGGCGCGGTCGACTTCCACCCGTCCAAGACCCCCGGGGAGTATGCGCTGGAGGCGGCCGGGGGCGGGGTCATCGACGAACGCGAGGAAGCCGACGCGACCCGTTTTATTCGCTCCTTTCAGGAACTCGCCTTCGGCTCGGAGACCCCTACCTCCACCGGCTACCGCGGTCTCGAGCAGCTGGCCGGGCCGATGGGGTGCGAGGGAACCCGGGAGGCGGGGAGGTGACCCCGGAACGGGCTCGGCCGCGGATCGGGGCGACCGCGCGCCCTGACCGGCGGACGCGAGGGTCCCCTGCCCACGGCGCCGGATGGGGAGTTCTGGCCGCGATCGCGGTGGTCACGCTACTGCTCGTGGTGACGGCGTTCGCGCTGCGTCCGTCGGGCTCCTCGGCGCGAGACGTCCGCCGCAGCGCGCTGCGCGCCACGCCCGACGGGGTTGCGGGGCTGTACCGCGCGATCGGGCGCCTGGGACCGCCCAGCGCGATCCGGGTGACGCCTCTCGTGGACGCCGAACCCCTGCGCGGGACCCTGGTGATGCTGCAACCGGTGCGGCGGCCCAACCCGCGCGAAGTGCACGAGTTGCTGGAGTGGGTGCGGGGCGGGGGAACCCTGATCCACGCCCCCCGCGCCGCGTCGCCCATCCTGGACTCGCTCGGGCTGGTGCGGCGCACGCTCCTGGAAGCCGGGGACTCCGCAGAGGCACCGGGCGCGTCGCCGGGTCCGGAACTCGAGGACGGCCCGCTCTGGAGCGGTGACCACCCCCTGACCGAAGGACTGCCCATGGCCCGCGCGGCGCGTTACGCGATCGCGCCCGACACGGCCTCCGAGGAGAACGAAGAAGAGGACGAGGCGGACGAGGACGAAGAGCCGGGGCCCGATCCCGTGCCCCACCATCCCCTGCTCCTGTCCGCCCCCGACTCCGCCGGCCATCGCTGGGCGGTCGCTGTCTCGATTCCGCTGCGCGAGGGGCGCATCATCACCTTCGCCGACGCGCGACCCCTCTCCAACCGCTTCGCCGGCGAGGGGGCTCTGGCCGTGTTGGCGGTGCGCGCGGCCATCGCCTGGACGAACCCGGGAGACTCCGTCTTCTTCGACGAGTTCAGCCAGGGACTGGGGGCGTCTCGCTCCCCCGCGCGCGCGACCGTGGATTTCCTCGTCGGCACGCCCGTCGGAAGAGCTTCGCTTCACCTGGGCGTGGTCGTTCTCCTGGCGTTCTTCTGCGCCGGGCTCCGCTTCGGCGCTCCGCTGGTTCCGGCGGTCGGACCACGGCGATCCTCGCTGGAACACGTGACGGCTCTCGCGGCGGTATACGAAAGCGCGCAGGCCCGGGAAACCGCGGCCGTCCTGATGCTCGGACGACTTGCGCGTGCCGCCCATCTCCCGCCTCCCCAGGACCTGCGGGAAGCCGAGCGTCTGCTGGCGCGACTGGAGAAGCGGACCGCGCGTCCCCGGGCACTCCGGCTCATCCGCCAGGGCCTCGCGGCCAGTCCCCTGGACCTGATTCGGGTCGCGCAGGGCATCGACAACCACACCCAAAGGAGAAGGTCCGCATGAATTCGCCGGATCCGGCGCTGCGGCTGCTCGCCGCCCTCGACCAGATCGTGCTCGGCCAGGCCACCATGCTCAGGCAGATGACGATCACCCTCCTCGCCCGCGGACACGCGCTCGTCGAAGGTGTCCCGGGAACGGCGAAGACGCTGGCGGTGCGCGCGCTCGCAAGGGGGCTGAGCCTGGATTTCGGCCGGGTGCAGTTCACCCCGGACCTGATGCCCACCGATCTCACGGGATTGAACGTCCTGGACGACACCGGACGCGACTTCACCTGGCGGCCGGGGCCCGTCTTCGCCGATCTCCTGCTGGCCGACGAGATCAACCGGGCGCCCGCCAAGACCCAGGCCGCGCTGCTCGAATCGATGGAGGAGCGGCAGGTCACGGTGGACGGGACAACGCGTCCGCTGCCGGAGGCCTTCACCGTGTTCGCCACCCAGAACCCGGTCGAATACGAGGGCACCTACCCGCTCCCGGAGGCGCAGGTGGACCGCTTTCTGATGAAGATCTCGGTGGATTATCCCCCGGAGGAGGCGGAGCGCCGCATCCTCGACCGCCACGACGCCGGCTTCCGCGCGGACGACGAGGCCACCTACCCGCTGGGCGAGCCGGTATCCCGGGAGGAGCTGCTGGCGATGCGGGATGCCGTGAACCGCATGCACGTGGACGAGCGCATCCGCCGCTACATCACCGACATCGTGCGCGCGACGCGCGAGGAATCGGTCTTCGCGCTGGGGGCGAGTCCGCGCGCCGGCGTGGCCCTGCTGCAGGCGGCCAAGGCCGAGGCCTGGCTCAACGGTCGGGACTTCGCCATTCCCGACGACGTAAAGGCGCTGTCCTTTCCGGTTCTCCGCCACCGGGTGGTTCTCACCCCCGAAGCGGAGGTGGAGGGACGATCTTCCGACGACGAGGTCGCGGCGTTGCTCGAGACCCTGGAAGCGCCACGGTAGCAGCCCGTGGACGAACTCTCCCCGGCGTTCAAGCGGCGATGATCCGCGCTGTCCCGAGCCGGCGCGCCCTCTGGCTCCTCGCGCTGGCCTCGCCGCTGCTGGCGGTATCGGTTCCGGTCGCGCTCCTGGCCGACCTGGTCATCGGAGGACTGATCCTGCTGGACGCGCGCCGGACACGGACCCCCGAGGTGAGCCGGCGGGCCCCCGAGGTGGCCTCCCTGGGCACGTTCGCGGAAGCGGTCCTCACGCTCGCCAACCCCGCCCCGCGCGCCGTCCGCGTGATGCTCACGGACGACATCGACGCGAGGTTCGAGCGCCGGGGCGCCCACCGGGGCCACGAGGACTGGAACGCGGGCGTGCGACTGACCCTGCCGCCCGGCGGGTCGGTCTCGCGATCCTACCGGATCCGGCCACGCGCGCGCGGGTTCCTGGAACTCGGCGACCTGCACTTGCGCGCGCTGGGCCCGCTCGGGCTCGCGTGGACGCGCGTCACCGTGCCGGCGTCCGACGTGGTGCGCGTCCAGCCGGGCATCCGCGACTTCCTGTGGGACCGCAAGCACAGCCTTCGCCGCCCGCTCCACGAGATGGGACCCCGGCGCACGCGCATGCGCGCGGAAGGCACCGAGTTCGAGAGCCTGCGAGAGTACGTGAAGGGCGACGATCCGCGCACCATCGACTGGAAGGCCTCCGCCAGGCGCCGGCACTTCGTGGTGCGCAACTACCAGGCGGAGCGCGGGCAGCACATCGTCCTCGCCATCGACGCGGGCCGTCACATGCGCGAGACCATCCTGGACCGGGAGCGCGCCGACATCGCGCTGGCCGCGTGCATGCTGCTGGCCAGCCGCGCGCAGGCCTACGGGGATCGCCTCGGGGTGATGGTCTTCGACGACCGCATCCGCCACCTGTCGGCGCCGAGGCGGGTGAACCTTCCCCGGCTCGCCGAGACGCTCACCGGGGTCGAGACCCGCCTGGTGGAGCCCAACTACCCCCTGGCCATGGCGACGCTGGGACGAACCTTCAGCAAGCGTTCGCTGGTGGTGCTCTTCTCCGACGTGATCGACGAAACCGTCTCGCGGGCCCTGGTTCGCTCGCTGGGCCGGGTCGCGCGCGCGCACCTCCCGCTCGCCGTGACCATCGGCAACCCGGGCCTGGAGGAAGCGGCCGGCCAGGTGGTGAGAGCCGATGGCGACGCCTTCCGCCGGGCGGCCGCCGCCGAACTTGCGCAGGCGCGCGCGCTGGCGCTGCAGGCCATGCGGCGTTCCGGAATCCTCGTGGTCGATGTCCCGCCCGCCCAGACCCTCGCGGCCACGCTCGACAAGTACATGGAGGTGAAGGAACGGGGGTTGCTGTAGCAATCCGGGGACGAAAGCCCGCGGGCATTCGCCTTCGCCCCCGGATCCCTACGGCCGACCCGCCTTCCTCCGCCCGCCCGCCGCGAAATAGACCGCCAGCAGGACCGCCGTCGCTCCACCGAACGAGAACTTCGCGGCCGCCGGCAGGCCCGACGGGGAATAGAAGCCTTCGACGATCCCCGCGATCACCAGCAGACCGACCACGCCCGCCAACAGGGAGAGCGCATCCCGGCCTCGCGCCTGCAGCGCTGCCCGGCGCGTGCGGCGACCCGGCGCCAGGACCGCGGAGCCGAGCCAGAGCCCGGCGCCTCCCGCCAGGCAGATGGCGGTGAGTTCCATGAAGCCGTGCGGGAAGACGAACGCGAGAATGACCCCCAGCAGCCCCTCGTTCGCGTAGAGCCCCAGAACCGTGCCCAGGTGCACGCCGTTGAAAACCAGCAGCAGCACGGTCAGCGATCCCGCGAGAACCCCGCCCGCAAAGGCCAGCAGGGCAACCTGCACGTTGTTGGTGATGAGGCTCGTCGAGGCCAGCGGCATGAGCGTGCCCGGGATGTCGACGTATTCGGCGTCGATGTCTCCCGCCGGGGTCGACTCCGCCCGCTCCAGCATGGCCGGCGACGTCATGTAGCGGGCCAGGACCGGATTCGATCGCACGAGGCCGTACGAGATGCCCATGGGACCGAAGAGCAGCAGGACCGCAAGCAGGATGGGCCGGTGGTACGTCCTCACCGCCTTCGGAAACCCGGATGTCATCCAGCGCCGCACCGACACGATGGACTCCCCGGTCACCCGGTAGAGGAGATTGTGGCCGGTTCCGGCCCAGCGTTCCAGGCTGCGCAGCACCGACGCGGGCGCGCCGTAGGTGCGGGCGCGGGCCAGGTCCGCGGTCATCCCGCGATACAGACGGCCGAAGTCTCGGAGTTCCCTCTCGGGGAGGCGCCCGAGCCCGCCCCTGCGGCTCTCGCGCAGCAGCTCGCCGAACCTGGCCCATTCCTGCCGCTGCTCCCGTACCAGGGCGGCCGCCTGCAGTCCCCAGGCACCGCCCGCCGCCGCCCGCCGCGGTTCCTCCTCATCGTGCAGCCGCACCAGGAACTCGTCGGTCGACACCGTTCCGAGCAGGGAATGCCCCTCGACCGCCGGGCGGATTGCCTGCAACACCGCGCTCGCGACCGAGCGCATCGCGTCGGGCGAGAGGCCGGCGCGGCGGCGGCGGTAGTTGCTGAGCAGTTCGAACTGCTCGGCCGAGAGCAGCGGACGGCCCGCCGCCGGGGCGGGCGAGGCGTCGGGCCAGGCCACTTCGCCCGTACTCCCGTCGCGCACCACGATGGTGTCGGCAGCCAGGTCGCCCAGTCGCTGGGATCGACCGGTGAGCATGATCACTCCCCCGCCGAGCACACCCGTCACCGCCGGCTGGAAGTCGACGATGCGCAGCACGTTGCGGATCACCGAGCCGCGCACCGAGACCGGCTGGCCGCTGGAGTGGAGCACCCGCAGGCCCAGGGCGCGCTTTCCGGGCGTCTGGCCGTCGCGCAGGAGCTCGAACAGCAGGAAGTATCCCCACTGCAGCACGAAGAAACCGAGCACCAGGACGCTCGCCGCCAGACTCTCGCCCAGGGACATTCCGCCCCGCCGCAGCAGTGCGTCGGCCATCATGAGCAGGATCAGGCCGCCTGCGATGATCGCCATGTCGATCAGCAGAGCAGCCAGCCGCGAGCCTGCGTCGGCCAGCTCGTAGTCCAGCCGGACGTGCTCGGGCGTCTCCAGCCGGAGCCGGCGGCCCGTGGTCGGCTTCTCCGACACCGCGGGGCTTATTCGGGAGGCTCTGCGAAGGAAAGGGGGACGCGCCGGTGGCCGCGCTTCACGCGGTACGCGGCGAAGCGTCGTCTGTCCAGCGTGAACACCCTGTGGATCCTGAGGCCCTCCGCCATGGCCACGAGGGAGGCGTCGGCAAAGTCCATCGCCATGTCCGCGTACCGGTCCATGAGCCGGAAGCCGCGCAGCAGGCACTCGTCGTCCATCGGCAGCACCCGGAGCCCGCCCTGCCGCACGAACTCCATGAGCCTGGGAGGACCCTGACTCCCGGGACGCAGCAGATGGAACGCCTCGGTAAGCACGGGCGCCGTAGTCACCAGCTCCTCGTTCAGCGACTTCAGAATCGCGACGCAGTGACGGTGGTGGTCATCGGCGGGAGTGAAAAGGGCCACCAGCGGTCCGGTGTCGACCAGAATCACGATGCGTGCCTCCGTCGGATCACGAGCAACACCGCCTGCTTCGCCAGGGAGGAGGGCGCCAGCGCGTACCCGCCGGACCGGGGCAGGGCGATGTGCCGGTAGACATCGTACGGGCGCGCGGCGGCTTCCTTGTCCAGCTCCGCCGCCAGGGTGCGCAGGGCCTGCCTGATCACCTCCGAAATGGACAGGCCGGTCCGGTCCCGCAGATCGGCCAGCGTCGTCTCCCCTTCCTGTCCGAGCCGCACCGTCCGAGTCGCCATTCAGATCATCGCTTCCGGCCGATGGAGGATATCGCAAGCGGCGATCGGGCCGGACCGCCGAGGTCGACCCGAGCCCGCGTATTACGAGTGTAATACGGTGGCACGGCCGCAACAATCGGGGGTGGTGCTACATCATCGTCCGCGCGAGTTGCCGGACGGGAAGGCTTCGGCGCGCCGGACGCGAGGCCAAATCGCCGGCGGCGTCGAACGGCGCTGGCCTCCCCTCAGGGAGGCGGTGGAGAGCCCGTGGTTTCGGCTACTCCGGTGGTGTCCCCGGGTTGGGGCTGCCAGGCGGGCGGGCTGGTGAGGTGCAGGGTGAGGCTGCCGACGAGCGGCACGCTCGACCTCATGTACACGAGCGCCCGGCGGTCGTCGTCGCTGAAGTACAGTTCGGCCTTGCCGCCCTGGCCGAAGAGTCCCCGGGTGCGGATGATCGGCTGCACCACGATCGTCTTGAAGATGCCCGCGGGGACTTCCTTCTCCTCCTTGCGCAGCACCCGCACGATGACCGGGTTCCCGGTGTCCTTGAAGTACCTGTTGAAGGTGTAGACGTCGCCCACTTCCAGCGGAAGGGTGCGGATGAAGTAGACAAAGGAGATGTCATCGAGGGGCAGGGTCGTGGGCAGGTCGCCCACCTCCTCGTCGTCCCTGCGTTCCCAGACCCCGCGCTCCGGGAACATCTCGTAATGCCGATAGCGCTTCGACCCGACTTCGTTCTGGTCCTGGATGAAGCGGAGGCTGGTCAGCGTGCGGGTGTCGAACCAGGTCTGAAACACGTCACGGATGCGCGCGAACAGCACGCCGCCGTCGATGCGCATGACGGCACGGTAGGCCGGGGTTCCCCGCACCGCTTCGATGGCGGCGACCTCCAGCGATCCTTCGCCGACGCTGAGGATCCCCAGCTTGACCTTGTATTCCAGGAACTCGCCCACTTCGAACGGCACAGGGGCTTCGAGGGGTTCCACCGGCCTCACCCAGGGCGCCTGCGCCTGCGCGCGGCCCTCGGCCGGCGCGATGACGGCGAGTCCCAGCGCGAGCGCGAGAAGGCCGGCCGGGCGCGTCATGATCCCTGCGCCGCGGCAAAGGTCACCCGGCCGCGGGCGCGGCCCAGGCCCCGCAACGTGCGCCACGGCTTGAACCGAGAACGCCGCACCCGCCGGTTGCGGGGTGCCTCGACCACGGCCTCGGCGACCGCGCGCGCATGGGGAACCGCACGCTCGAGCAACTCCAGGTTGCCGGCCCAGCCCTCCCCGAGCCCGAACCCCTTCTCGCTCGCTTCGGCAAACATCTTCCGGAGCACCACGACGCGGTATGCCCGGAAGCCCCCGAACGGATCCGATACCGGCGCCGACCGGAGTGCCCTTCGCAGCAAGTGGCGCCCGACCCAGCGGGTAAAGCGGGCGGATCGGGTCAGTCCGGGCGGGTCCCCGGCGCAGGCCACGCTCACGACATCCGCACCCCCCTCGATGGTCTTCATGAGGGGCACGATGCCCGCGGGGTCGTCGCTGAAATCGGCCTGGAGGGTCACGGCCACGTCCCGCTTCGGATACTCGGCCCGGCGCGCGGCCTGGCGCAGCAGCTCTTCCGTCGCCCCCGAATACCCCATTCGCTGTTTGCCGTAGAGGATCACGAGCGGCACGACGCGCCGGTAGCTCGACAGCAGCGACCGCGTATCGTCGCTGGAGCCGTCGTCGAGTACGAGAATCTCGTAGTCGCGGCCGAAGTCGGCCATGACCTGACGGATCTTCCAGAGGAGCACGCCGATGGTGTTCTCTTCGTTGCGGGCGGGGATGCAGATATAGACCAAGCCGGACTCCGTGGGCTCGTGGGCGTCCTTCGGCATTGCAAGATCGGGGCCGAACAGGACCGCGAGCGGTGGGAACAACAGGCTGGCGCTTATACCTGACCGCGCGGGGACGGTTCCAGCGTCCGTCCGGCGGCTCGCGTGCGGGACCACCGCCGGTGCTGCCACAGATACTGGCCCGGATGGCGCCGCACCCAGCGCTCGAGCGCGGAGACGTGTGCGCGCGTCAGCGCCTCCACGTCGCGGGCCGGCACACCGCTCGGCGAAATGGAAACCTGTTCCAGAACGAGGTGATGGGGAACGGGGGCCGCCGGATGATGGAGGGCGACACCCAGAACCAGCGGTGCGCCGCTGCGCAGTGAGAGCAGGGCCGCGCCGCGGGCGGTCGAGGCCGGCTCGCCGAAGAAGTCCACCATCAGGCCGCCCTCGTGGGCATTCTGGTCGGCGAGCAGCACGACGACCCGGCCCCTGCGGAGCGAGCGGAGCAGGACGTGTACCGGGTCGTCGCGCGAGACCACGTTCATTCCCAGTCGCCGGCGCGCCTGCATCAGTGCACGGTCGAAGAGCGGGTTGTTCTGGGGGCGCACCACCACGTCCAGCGGAAGGTCGCGGCAGGCCAGCGCCCCGCCCCCCACCTCCCAGTTGCCGATGTGGCCGGTCACCAGGATGGCGCCCTCGCCGCGCGCCACCGGCTCCGCGAGCAGTTCCCGCCCCTCCACCCGGGAGAGCGCGAGGATCTCGGCGCGCGTCAGGCGCGCGAGGCGGAAGGTGGTGGCCGCGGTGCGTCCCAGGTGGCGGTAGCTCTCTCGCGCCACGCGGGCCCGCCAGGCGGACGAGCGCTCCGGAAAGGCGCGCGCGAGGTTCTCCGCGGTGACCCGGCGGCGGATACCCAGTACGCTGCCGGCCAGCCACCCCGCCGTCGCCCCCAGCCCCTGGACCCACCGCCCCGGAAGCAGCCCCGCACACGCGGCGGCCAGGCGGAAGAGCGCGTACTCCACCCGGTGCCGGATGCGCGCGCGCCGTCCCTCAGACGCCCCCATGCATGCTCCCCGCCGGAATCAACCCCGGGCCGCGACCACTTCCGGAATGCCGTGCTCCCCCGCCGGCGACCCGCTCTGCATCTCGTAGAGACGGCGGTACAGCCCTCCCGCGCGCATGAGCTGGTCGTGGTCCCCGGCTTCGACGATCCGGCCCCCGTCCAGCACGAAGATCGCGCGCGCGCCCTGGACGGTGGACAGACGGTGTGCGATTACGAAAACGGTCCGTCCCGCGCTGAGCCGGTCCAGGGCGCGCTGCACGCGGCGTTCCGACGCGGTGTCGAGCGAACTGGTGGCCTCGTCGAGGATCAGGATCGGAGGGTCGCGCAGGATGGCGCGCGCGATCGCCAGCCGCTGGCGCTGCCCGCCGGAGAGCTCGGCGCCGCGCTCACCGACCAAGGTGTCGTAGCCCTCGGGCAACGCTTCGATGAATTCGTGCGCACCCGCCGCGCGCGCCGCCTCCTCCACCTCCCTCGCGCCGGCCCCGGGCAGCCCGTATGCGATGTTGGCACGCACGGATTCGTGGAAGAGCACGGTCTCCTGCGAGACGATGCCCATCATCCCGCGAAAGCTGCGCAGCTGGAATCGCCGGATATCCGTGCCGTCGATCAGGATCCTCCCCGAGGTGACCTCGAAGAACCGGCTGAGCAGATCCACCAGGGTGCTCTTCCCGGCCCCGCTCGGCCCCACCACGGCCACCATGGTCCCGCGCTCGACCACAAGTGACACATCCTCCAGCACGGGGCTTCCCTCGTGGTAGCCGAACCCCACCCGGTCGAACACGATCTCGCGCTCGACCCCGGGGAACGGCAGCGCGTCCGACCGGTCGCGGATGGCTGCGGGCGCGTCCAGGTACTCGAACAGCCTGCGGCCTCCGACCAGGGCGGGCTGGATCATGGCGGGCAGCCTGCTCAGGTATTTTACCGGCCTGTAGAGCTTTGTGCTCAGCGCGACGAACCCCATGAAAGCGGGCCCGGTCAGGTCGCCCTGCACGAGGACCAGCCGGGTGCCGTACCAGAGGATGACGATGGTGCCGAGCGCCGCCACCATCTCGGTCACGGGGGCCGCCAGGGCGCGCACCCGCTCCGTGCGCAGGAAGGTGCGGAAGTACCGTTCCGTCAGGGCCTGGAAGCGCCCGCGCTCGTAGTCCTCGGCCGCGGACCCCTTCACCAGGCGAATCCCCGAAAAGGTCTCCTGAATCCGGGCGTTCACCTCGGCCGCCTGGTCGAGCACGCGACCGTCCTCCCGGCGCAGCTTCTTCAGCATCGGCCCCCAGATGACCACCATGCCCGGCAGCACCGCGAGCGAGAGCAGCGTCAGCGAAGGGGACACCGCCACCATGAGCGCCACCACGGCTCCCACCTCGAAGACGGCCGAGATGCCGCGCATGAACTCGCGCGTGAACAGGGTCCGCACGAGCTCGACCTCGTGGGTCAGCCGGGAGACGATCTGCCCGATGCGCGTCCGTCCGAAGAAAACCAGGTCGAGCTCGAGCAGGTGATCGTGCACCTGGTCGCGCAGGTCGCGGGTCACCCCCTGCTCCACGCGCGCCGCGAGCCAGGTCTTCAGGAAGTCGAAGACGTTCTTGACCGCGAAGACGGCGAGGATCAACAGGATGAGCGCCTGGACCGCCTCCTGCGGCCCCGGCGCGCCGGCGACGAATCGGCCCGCGGTGGCGTCCAGCAGCCGGCCCAGCATCCCGTCCCCGACCCCGCTCGAGGCGCCCGCCTCCGGAGTCATCAGGACGCTCAGGAACGGGATCAGGAGCACCATCGAGAAGGCGTCGAAGGCGGCGAACAGGATGCTCGCCGCCACGGCGCCCAGGAACACGGCGACGTAGGGACTCAGATACCGCAGGACGCGGAGATACAGCCTCAATCCAGCGTGCTCCGGCCTCGGGGCTGCAGGCGCGCGACCGGCACGATCATCTCCTCCGGCGAGATGCCGCCGTGCAGGAAGGACCCGCGGTAGCGTGACTGGTATTCCCGCAGCTTCGTGGGATACACCATGAAGTAGTCATCCCGGGCGACGACGTAGGTCGTTCCCATCCGTCCCCGGGGCAGCCGCAGGTCGCGGGACTGCCTGGTGCTGAAGACGGTGGACCGGCTCGCGGTCCGGAGATCCACTCCGAACTTGTAGCGCAGGTTGGTGGTGGCGTCCCTGCGGGCGTAGATGGTGGTGGGACGGTTGCAGTGGATCGAGCCGTGATCGGTGGTGAGCACCACGGGGTACCCCGCCGTCGCCGCTTCCTTCAGAACCTGGAAGGCGGTTGACCGCTCGAACCACCCGCGCGTCAGGTTGCGCAGCGCGACTTCGTCCCTGGCCACCTCCATGAGCACCGGGGACTCGCTGCGCCCGTGCGTCATCAGGTCCACGAAGTTGAATACCAGGGCCACCAGCGAGCCTTCGGTTCGCACCGCCGAGCGGAAGCGGGCCCGGACCTGGTCACCCTCGCGGTCCGTGAAGATCTTCTCGTAATGCAGCGGCACGTCGCGCCCGGTCAGCCGCCAGAGCTGAGCCGCCAGCAGTTCGTCCTCGAAGGCGTTCAGGCTCCCTTCGTCGTCGGACGCATCCCACCAGCCGGGGCGCAGCCGGGCGATTTCGTCCGGGAACAGTCCGCCGAAGATGGCGTTGCGGGCGTAGGGCGTGGCGGTGGGCAGGATCGAGTAGTAGAGCTTCTCCTCGATCTCGAACCAGGGGGACAGGAGGGGCGCGATGATGCGCCACTGGTCGAGCCTCATGCAGTCGAGGATCACGAAGACCACGGGATCGGTGCCCAGCAGGGGCGCCACATGGTTCTTCACGATATCCGTCGAGAGCTCGGGCCGGCCGGAGCCCGCGCCGTTCACCCAGCGCGGGTAGTTCCGCGTGATCCACGTTCCGAAGTCGTGGCGCAGCTCGGCCAGGATCCCGTTGACGGAATCCAGCAGACCGGTCTCGCCCGCCTGATCCAGACGGATGTGCCAGTCCACCAGCTCCGCATACAGGGAAGCGAACCGCTCGTGGGTGCGGACCTCCGCACGCAGCGCCGAGAGCGGTCCGAAGCGCGCCGCGAAGTCGCGGGCCACCTGTTGCTGGCGAATGCTCGAACCTTCGAGGATGCGGGTGACCACCGAAAGCACCTGGCGCGGGCTGGTCGGCTTGACCAGATAGTCCTCGACGCGCCGCCCGATCGCCTCGGTCATGGTGCGGTCCTCTTCCGACTTGGTCACCATGACGACGCGGGCGTTGGGATCCTGCCGGCGGAGGATGGCGAGTACCTCGAGGCCCCGGCGCCCGGGCATCTGCTCATCGAGCATGACCAGGTCGTAGTGGTTCCGGCGCAGGAGCGCGAGGGCGTCGTCGCCGTTGGTGATCGCGTCGACGTGGTAGCCCCGCTGCTGCAGGAACAGCAGGTGGGGGCGCAGGCGGTCGATCTCGTCGTCGACCCAGAGAACGCGCTTGGCGCGAGGGGAGGAAAGTGAGGTCATTCCGTTGGCTGTCCGGCCGCCGCGGGCCCGGGAGCTTTCCGGGGCGGCGGCAGGAGGCTGCTATTCCATGCTGATGACATAGCGGAACCAGGCCGCGACGGGCATCCCGCCCCGGCGTGCCGGCTCGAACATCCAGCGGGCAGCCTCCTGAATCAGCCGGCGATTGAAGTCGCGGTCTGAGGTGGGCGGCATCAGGCGGACGGAATCGGCCGCGACCCTCCCGGTCTCCAGGACGAAGACCCACACCTCGACCTCCCGGTCCCTCAGGCTTCGGTTGGAGGGGGGCAGGATCATGCTGCGGGGAGAGGGAGGGATCGTTCGCGACCTTCCTTCAGCGGCCGTGCCGCCATCCCCCCGCCCCTCGCCCTCCTCGATGCCGGGACCCTCGCCCTCACCTGGTCGTTCCCCAAGGACCGACGCGAAGTCGACTTCCACCGACTCCTCGAACTCCACCGGCTCGACGTCCACGAGGACCGGGGCCGGCACGCGTGGAGGAACGATCGGCCGGGGGGGCGCCATCGCAAGGCGCAGCGCCTGCATGGAACCCGACGCCGCGCGGTTGTCGCCCGCGTTCGGGCCTGCGGCGCCGTACG
>JAJDVR010000100.1 GCA_022826025.1 Gemmatimonadota bacterium
CTACCGGTCGTGGGATGCCCCTACCGGTAGTGGGTGTGCCTGCCGCGCGGGGTTACCGCCAGCTGTTGACGATGTCCTCCGCGATGCGGCCCAGCGTCGATTCCAGTTCGACGAAGTCGCCCGTGTTCTGGTTGGTGAAGACCGCGATCACGGTGGGCCCGCCTTCGTAGTACAGGATCCCGACGTCGTTGCCGGCATAGGGGGGCCAGTCGCCGGTCTTGTGCGCCACGGAGGCGCGGAAGCGGATGTAGCGGGGGAGGCGCGAGCTGTAGAACTGGCGTTCGAGGATGGCGATCATCTCGTCGCTCGACGCGCGCGAAGCGATCTCGGCGTTGTGGATCCGCTCGAGCAGGCCGGCGATCTCGCGGGCGCTGATGCGCCCCAGCCACTCCTCCGGGTCGCCTTCGAAGCGGAAGGTGCGCTCGGATGCCTCGGCGTCGGAGGGGAAGCCGCGCTGGAAGACCTCGCGGTGGGAAAGCGCGGCGTTGGCGGGGTCGGCCATCACCCACACCCGGCGGAAGAGATCGCCGGTGGTGGCGCGCAGGCGCGTCTGCTCGTAGCCGAGCTCCGACAGCATCCCGTTGACCCGCTCCTGGCCGAGGCGCGCGATCATGATGTCGGTGGCGGTGTTGTCGCTGGTGATGATCATCTGGGTCACCAGGTCTCGCCAGGTCGGCTCCAGCGCGGGCGCGAAGGTCTGGAGCAGGCCGCTGCCCCGGCGCAGATCCTCGGGCCGGATGCGGTAGCGCTCATCGAGGTCGAGCGTGCCCGCCTCCGCGTCGCGATACGCGAGCACCATCACCGGGATCTTGATGACGCTGAGCGCGTTCATCGGCTCGTCGGCACGGATGGCGATCTCGCGGCCGGAGGGCAGGTGCCGGGCGTAGAGCGAGGTGCGGGCGGGGAGAGCGTCGAGTTGGGCCGTGATGCGCCCGGCGAGCCCGGAGGCGTCACCGGTAGCGGCCTGCGCGGATTCGACTGCGGGCGGGCCGTCGCTCGGGCCCCCTGCGGATGAATCTCCTGTGGAAGAGCCTCCGGGAGCGGATCCGTCCCCGCAGGCGAACGCGAACAATGCCGCGAGGACGGCGACTGGCCCGGCCCCGTGCATCAATCCGCCTCGAAACCGATGCGCTTGTGGGTTCCGTCGCAGAAGGGCTTGTTCTCCGAACCGCCGCAGCGACACAGGAAGGTCGCCTTGCCTGGACGGGTCTCGATGGGGTTTCCCGCGTCGTCGTGGACCTGGATTTCGCCATCGATGCGGCAGGGTCCGTTTCTGATAACGCGGATCGTCACTTGCGACATGGGTTTCCTCGCTGCGTCCGGGGTCGGTGGGGTTGGGCTTCGTCCTCGAATACTGGTTGGGGTTGGGCGGCATCGACAGGCCTGGGCACCCCGTGGTAACACCCGATGGGCTGGTTTCAGAGGCCGTATCTCAGGCTGAGGATCATCGTGAACGCGCTCGTGTCGCGCGTCTCGACCGTGTACAGGATGCGGGAGCCGCGACCCACCGTTGAGTCGTGACTGCGGAGTTGATCCCACTCCCGCGGAGCACTTCGGAACGCGCCGAGGCCCGTCGCGTACCGGATCGTGTTGCCTAGCGTGAGCTGGTCCGCGATCCGGTAATCCACGCCCCCCAGGAGCTGGATACTGACCATGGTGTCGTGGAGCACCGCCGCACCGAGCGTCGTCGTGCCAGCCAGCTTTGCGCGGAGCGTGGCATCCTCGAACGTGGCGATCCGGGTCGGATCGTCGTTGCGCTTCCACAGGCTGAAATAGTCGATGGCCATGCGTTGCACGCCGGCGCCCACGCCGACGTAGGACATGAGCCGCCGGTTGGCCGCGTGGAAATCGACCGCGAGATTGGTGAACACGCCGTGTACGGTGAGATCTCCGCCGCCGCCGATGGCCGTTTCGAGTTCCTGGTCGGCCTTCTGCGCCGTCACCACGTCGCCGATCTGGGTTGCCGTGTAGTCGTGGTACGCGGCGGCGCGGAACCGGTACTCGACCTCGGCGCGATACCGACCGAATCGATAACCCGCCGCGAGTCCCGCCGTGATCCCGATCGCGCGACCGGATTCGTTGGTCCACTCCGTGGGCGGGGGCGGCGTACCGCATTCCGCACCGGTCTCCAACCCATCCGGGTTGATGAGCAGATCGCAGCGCGTGCCCCAATCGTTGTCGGTGCCCACGAGCCGAAGGGCGGGAGTGAGCGCGAGCCCCAACTCGGATCCGACGTACGGCTGTGCGGTCAGGTCGCTGGCCGCCAGCGCGATCACCGCCACCCAGATCCATCGCGTCATGTCTCTTCTCCCGGGTAGATGGTTACGGTTGCGACACCAACCAAGATACCACCCCGCCTGCGACCGGCGTTCGATCAGGTGACCGACCCGGCCGAGTCCGACGCCGCAAATGCGCCGCGAGCGTCAGGTGGACAGCCGCCCGCGCGCGCTCGCGCAAGGACTGCTAGATTCGTCACCATCGAGCTCGAATGGACAACCCGGAGCGATGGAAGCGCGATGAGTCAGGTGAAGCGCAGGCCCTCGGCGGCCGTGAATATCGGCGGTGTCATGGTCGGGGGGGAGCATCCGGTCGTCGTGCAGTCGATGACCAACACGGACACCGCCGACGCCGAGGCCACCGCGGCGCAGGTCGCCGCCCTGGCGGCCGCCGGGAGCGAACTCGTGCGCATCACGGTCAACCACCACCCGGCCGCCCGCGCCGTCCCCGAGATCGTGGCGCGCCTGCGCGACCAGGGCGTGGAGGTCCCCATCGTGGGCGACTTCCACTACAACGGCCACATCCTGCTCGCCGAGCATCCGGCGTGCGCGCGCGCCCTGGCCAAGTACCGCATCAATCCCGGCAACGTCGGCGCCAAGCGGCGCGACGAGAACTTCAGCAGCATCATCCGGCTCGCCATCGAATACGACAAGCCGGTGCGTATCGGCGTCAACTGGGGCTCGCTGGACCGGCGCCTGCTGACCGAGCTCATGGACGAGAACGCGGGGCGCGCCCGGCCCCGCGACGCCGGAGAGGTGGTCCTGGATGCGATGGTGGAGAGCGGGATGCGCTCCTCCGTCCTCGCCGAGGAGGTCGGGCTGGGCCACGACCGCATCGTCATCAGCGCGAAGGTCTCCAAGGTGCAGGACCTGGTGACCGTCTATCGCAAGCTGGCGCCTTTGAGCGACTACGCGCTTCACCTGGGGTTGACGGAAGCCGGCATGGGGATTCCGGGCATCGTCGCCAGCGCCGCGGGGCTGGCCCCGCTTCTGCTCGAGGGGATCGGCGACACCATCCGCGTCTCGCTGACGCCCCGTCCGGGAGGGGACCGGACCGAGGAGGTCCAGGTCGCGAAACAGATCCTGCAGTCGCTCGAGATCCGCAACTTCGAGCCGCAGGTCACCTCATGCCCGGGATGCGGTCGCACCACCAGCGTTTTCTTCCAGGAGCTGGCGGAGGACATCCAGGGCTATCTGCGCGCGCAGATGCCGGTCTGGAAGTCGAGGCATCCGGGGGTCGAGGAGATGCGCGTCGCGGTCATGGGCTGCGTGGTGAACGGGCCCGGCGAGTCGAAGCACGCCGATATCGGCATCTCGCTGCCCGGCACTTTCGAGGAACCCAAGGCGCCGGTCTATGTGGACGGGGCCCACTACTGCACGCTCAAGGGCGAAGGTCTGGCCGATGAGTTCAAGGAAATCGTGGACGACTATGTGCGGCGCCGGTATGGGGTGGAGGAGCCGGCGGGTGCGGGGGTCTGAGAAGGGCGGCGGCTACAGGCTCGACAGATGCGTTTCGCATTCGCGCACACCCTCCTCGACACCGGCCGCTCCGTAGAGCGTCGCCGCCCGGCGCCACAGGAGCCGCGCCCCTTCCGCGTCGCCGAGTTCCTCGCTCAGCAGGGCCATGGGCCGAAGGGCGTTGGCGTGGTCCAGGGGATGAGCCGTCCCGTCCCGATCGTAAAGGTCAAGCGCCTCCTCGTAACACCGTCCCGCTGAATCGAGCCGGCCCAGGCGCTGGTTCACCTGGCCAAGGTGCCGTACGGCGTGTGCGAGCCGCAGCGGATCGTCGGCCTCGCGGGCGACCGCGACCGAATCCTCGAACAGAGTCCGGGCCTTGTGCGGGCGGTCCAGGTCCAACGCGATGTGACCGAGTTTGCCCAATGCAACGGACAGCTCCTTCTGCGCACCGGCCTGCCGGAGGATATCGCAGGCGCTGACAAGGTCGGCCTCGATCCGTGCCATGAGGACGCCCAGGGTCGCCTCGTCGGCCGGTGGCGACTGAAACACCTCCCAACGCGATCGCCACGCCTTCGCGATGAGCGCCCGCGCATGATCCTCCCCTCCTCCCGCCACGGCCGTCACCTTCTACGATGGCCCGCCGGAGCCGGGCGGCGGAGCCCACGGGCCGTCGTTGCTGGCGTCCAGGCGGCTGCGCACCGCCCGCCATCCCATCTCGGCGTCGGGCACCATCAGGATGTCCCACACTTCGCGCCGGATCAGGCCGTTGGTACCGGCCCCGTCGATCAGACGAACCACGCGCATCGACAGCCGCCCGCCGGCGATGGGTTCGGGCATGACGAGCTGGTAGAGGACGCCGCCGTCCCGGATGCGGCAGCCCTCCGGGGAAGGGAAGTCGGGGCAGATCAGCACGTCCTCGACCGCGGCGACCTCGACGTAGCCGAGCTGCTCCAGCGCGCTCCGGTTCTCGTCGTCCAGCACGGCGCGGCCGGTGGCGCCGGGAGGACGCCCGACCTGCTCGGCGAAGAAGGTGGGCTGCTCGCCCGGAGGCAGCACGTCGAAAATGACCTCGACGGCCTTGCGGTCGGCTCTTTGCGCCGAAAGCGCGTCAGGCGCCGGGGCGACAAGGGTTGCCAGCACGGCCGCGGTGAAGGCGGCACGCCGCGCCGCCCGGCCCCGGCGCACCGTATGCCACGCCGCCGGGTCAGATTGCCTCGTGCAACCGGCCGGCATGCCTGCGCGCATCACCGGCATCACCGGTCGACCGGCGCGGCAGCGGCGTGGCCGGCAGGCGCGGGATCGGCCTCTCCTGCGGCCAGCGTCTCCAGCGCCCTTTCGACCCGGTCGAGGGAGAGGTTCCTGCCCAGGTAGTACAGCACGTCGAAGATCCCCGGACTCACGGCCTGACCGGTGAGGGCCACCCGTAGCGGATGGATCAGGCGGCCCGCGCCCACGCCGAGCTCCCGGGCGAGACCCCGGAGCGCGCGCTCGAGCGGCTCCGGCTGCCACTCGCAGCCATCGAGGGTCCGCCGGAACGCGGTCAGGTACTCCTGCACCTGCGCGCGGCGCTTCCAGTGCTTGCGCACGGCCGCCGGCTCGTACGCGACTTCGCCTGGCAGGTAGAGCAACACGGCTCGGGCCAGCGCATCCACACTGCGCGCCCGCGTCCGCAGCATTTCGAGCAGGCCCCGGTACCAGCCCGCCCGGTCCTGAACGGCCGCTTGCACCCCCTGCGAGAGTTCGGCCAGGCGCGCGTTCAGGAGCGGCTCCAGCCGGGCGAGATCCATGCGTGACAGATGCCGGCCGTTCAGCCAGGCGAGCTTGTCGGCGTCGAACACGGAGCCCTTGCGCAGGATGCGCCCGAGCGAGAATCGCCGGACGATCTCGTCCAGGTCCATCACCTCGCGGTCGTCGCCGGGCGACCAGCCGAGCAGGGCCAGGAAGTTGACCATCGCCTCCGGCAGCACGTCGCGGCGATACCCGGCGACATCGGTGGCGCCGTGGCGCTTGGAGAGGCGCTTGCCGTCCCGTCCCAGGATGAGCGGCACGTGCCCGAAGCGCGGCACCGGGAAGCCCAGGGCGCGCGCCAGCAGGATCTGCTTGGGCGTGTTGGACAGGTGGTCGTCGCCCCGGAGCACCATGTCGATGCGCGCGTGGGCGTCGTCGCACACCACCGCCAGGTTGTAGGTCGGGCTGTCGTCGGCGCGCAGGATGACCAGGTCGTCGATGTCCCGGTTGCGGAAGCGCATGGGGCCGTGGACGGCGTCCTCCCATTCGGTCGAGCCCTCCGGGACGAGGAATCGCACCACGTGGGGCTCGCCCGCCTCCGCCCGTTCTTCGGCCTCGCCGGGCGCCAGCGACTCCGCCCGCCGCCGGGCCGCCCGGGTCGCCTCGCCCGCCAGGGCGGCGATGTTGGCGCGGTCGCGGGCGAGTTCCTCGGGCGTCGAGAAGTCGCGGTACGCATGCCCGCCGGCCAGGAGCCTGCGGCCGGCGGCGGTGTGCTCGCCCACCCGGTCGCTCTGGAACAGGGGTCCCTCGTCCCAGTCGATGCCGAGCCACTCCAGCCCGTGCAGGATGGCCCCCGTCATCGCCTCACTTGAGCGGGCGCGGTCGGTATCTTCGACGCGCAGCACGAAGGTCCCGCCGCTCTGGCGCGCGAGCAGCCAGTTGAAGAGCGCGGTGCGGGCCCCTCCGACATGCAGAAACCCCGTCGGCGACGGAGCGAAGCGAACGCGCACGGGTCAGGCCGCCGGCGCCCGCGCGGCCACCCGCCCGGATCGCGCGCCGCGCCCCTCGATGAGCAGGTAGATGGCCGGGGTCGTGGCCAGCACGAAGACCGTGGAAGACAGCAGCCCGCCGATGAGCGCGTAGCCGAGCGCGTTCCAGATGGTGGAGTCGGCGGTCTCGGAGAAGAGCACCAGCGGGAGCAGTCCTAGCACCGTCGTGGCCGTGGTCATCAGGATCGGCCGCACCCGCTCGAGGGTGCCGGCGAGAATGGCGGCGTGCAGATCACCCCCGGATTCGCGCCGGACGCGGTTGATGTTGTCCACCAGCAGGATCGCGTTGTTCACCACGATGCCGCCCATCATGATGACCCCCACGTACGCCTCCCGGGTGAACGACGCGCCCGTGTAGAAGAACATCAGGAAGACGCCGATCAGCGCCATGGGGACCGTGAGCAGGACGCACAGCGGCAGGCGCACCGACTCGAAGAGCGCGGCGGTCACCATGTAGATGAGGAGGATCGACACCGCCAGCACCGCGTAGATCTGCCGGCGGTCGTCATCGCTCCAGCGGAACCCCTGTGCCTCCTCGATCACGTATCCCACCGGGAGCTCCGTGGACTCGATGATCCCGTCGTAGTACTGGTCGCCCAGCCGGCGCGGGCCCGCGAACTCGTACGCCACGGTGCGCTCGTACTGCTGATCCTCGCGCCGGATCCAGGCGAGCACGTCCTTGGGCGCGATCGAGACCACGTCGCCCAGGCGAATGCCGGTCCCGGTGGGGGTGCCGATGATGGTCTCGAGAAGCTCCTGCACGTCGGTGTCGCGATACCCCTCCAGCTTCACCTCGTAGCGCACCTCGTCCCCGCCGATCTTGAGTTGCGCCTCGCTGGTCTGGCCCGCGACGGCCGCGTTCATGCCCGCGACCAGCTCCTGAACCGAGATGTCGTGGCGTGCCAGCTGGTCCCGCTCGATCTCGACCACGAACTCGGTCGCGCGCTCCCGGACAAACCTCCCGGCGGAGTTGGTGTCGATGGTGCGTACCCGCGGCACGCGCGCCAGCCGGTTGCCCAGGTCTTCGGCGATCTCGCGCACCCTCTCGTAGTTGTAGCCGAGCACCTGCATGGAGTAGTTCGGGCTGGCGCCGCCACCTCCGCCGTAGAATCCCAGGCCTCGGCCGATCACCCGAACCTCGGCGCCGGTGAAGCCCAGGCTGTAGCTGAACATCTGTTCCTTGATGGCCATCGGGACGCCGGTGTTCTCCAGCGAGTCCGGAAAGTTGATGACGATCCTCCCATAGGTGCCGGTCACGGTCGAGGAGAAACGTTCG
>JAJDVR010000266.1 GCA_022826025.1 Gemmatimonadota bacterium
GCGCACTGCCTCTCCGACTCCATCGAGGGCATCACCCACTCGCTGTGCACGCTCGAGTTCGTGAACAACCGGGCGATCTACGACTGGCTGCTGGAGGAAGTGGAGGCGCCCGAGCCCGTGCCCCGGCAGTACGAGTTCGCGAGGCTGAACCTCGAGTACACCATCGTCTCCAAGCGCAAGCTGCTGCGCCTGGTGCAGGACGGGCACGTCAGCGGATGGGACGACCCGCGCATGCCCACCCTGTCGGGGCTGCGGCGCAGGGGGGTTACGCCGGCGGCCATCCGCAACTTCTGCCGCCTGGTAGGCGTCGCCAAGGCCGACAACCGGGTGGACGCGGCCAAGCTCGAGTACGCCATCCGGGACGATCTGAACATGCGCGTGCCCCGCGTCATGTGCGTGCAGCGGCCACTCAAGATGATTATCACCAACTTCCCGGAGGGCGAAACCGACTGGCTGGACGCGCCGCTCTACCCCCACGACGTGCCGCTCGAGGGGACGCGGCCCGTGCCCTTCACGCGCGAACTCTACATCGAGCGCCACGATTTCATGGAGGAGCCGCCGCGCCGCTTCTTCCGGCTGGCCCCGGGGCGGGAGGTGCGTCTGCGCTACGGCTACTTCATCCGCTGCGAGGAGGTGGTGAAGGACGAGTCGGGCGAGGTGGCGGAGCTGCGCTGCACCTACGACCCGGCGACCCGGGGCGGCTCTGCCCCCGACGGCCGCAAGGTGCGCGGCACCATCCACTGGGTGTCGGCGGAGCACGCGCGCCCGTGCGAGGTGCGACTCTACGACCGGCTCTTCCGCACGCGCGATCCCGACCGCGGCGACTTTCTCGCGCAGCTGAATCCCGACTCGCTGGTGGTGCACGCGGACGCGCGCGTCGAGCCGAGCATCGCCGACGATCCTCCGGGCACCCGCTACCAGTTCGAGCGGGTGGGCTACTTCATCAGCGACGAGGAGGACTCGCGGCCGGGCCGGCTGGTCTACAACCGCACGGTCGGCCTGCGCGATTCGTGGGCGAAGATCAGGAAGCAGCAGATGGCCCAGGAGGCGCGGAAAGCGAAGGGCCGGCGGAAGAAGAGGAAGAAGGGACGGGGCAGGAACTAGCCCTCGAACGGAAGCCCGGACTGCCCCCTCGCGGCCGACGCTAGATCGGAAAGCTCGTAGCGAGGAGTCGGTCTTGACGTATGGTATGGGCAACCCATGTCATTGTATATCAAGGAGATGACGCCGTGCCAAACGGAGGTTCGGACTGCTGCGGCACCTGCTGGTTCAACCGGGCGAACGGCGGGAGGATGGGAAGTTCCCGTCACGACGATTCCATCCCGAGCCATTGCGAGATCAGGGATCTGGCGATCGACGACCCGTTCTATACCTACTGCTCGAATCATCCCTACCGGATGCAACGGCGGGTCCCGGTGCCGCTGGGCCCGGTGTACGTCCATGTCGACGAGTCGTTCGAGCGTGATGGAGAAACACTCTACACCTATGGGCGCGAGGTCTGGGTGCATGCGCCTGACACCGACGATGTTCGCAGCCAGCTCCTTCAACTCCTGGAGAAGCCCGGCAGCACGTCCGATCACTATCCGTTCTACGGTGACGACCTGTTGGGAGTTGTCGTAGACGAGCTCGAGAGACTCCGCGAGCCGCGTGCCATTTCCATCCTGGAGCGCGTTGCGGAAGAGGTCCGGGAGCACGAGGAGGCCTCGGAAGGCGTCCAGCGCGCGCTCGCGAGGATCAGAAAGGCGGTCGAGGCGCCTCAGGGCGAATGACCGGGAGGCCCCGATGACCGGTCTCCAACCGCAAGGAGAGGCAGCGCATCGTCGGTCGGCCAGGCAACAGGCCTACGGGGCAACGTGCGCTTCCGGGTCGCGATCTGCCACCAGGTCCAGGGCGATGCCGTGCTCCAGCCATGCCTTGAGCGCGGCGAGGACGAGAGTGAAACCGCCCATGGAGTCGAGTGCCATGCCGACGATCTCCTCCTGGGTCCCCCGGAACCCGGTGTTGCAGATCTGAACGAGGGTCGCTTCCGCTCCGAGAGGAGTGAACTGCCACTCGACGGTCGTCGCGGGCTCGCCCCATTCGATGAGGATCCTGGAAGGCCGCTCGATCGATCTGACGTGGACGTCCGCAGAGACCCCGTACATCTCCCACTCCCAGATGACCTTCGCGCCCGGCTCCAGCTTCCCGCTGCTCCCGGTAAACCAGAAGCGGGTGGTGATCGAGGGATCGACGAACGCCTCGAATACCTCGTCGAGCGGTCGCCGGACGAGCATCTGTGCCTGAACGGCAGGACCGGCCACCTCGCTCATTCTCCTTTCCTCTCCAAAGTTGGACGCAGAGATCAGTCCTGGCGCCGTCGTATCTGCCGTGACACGCAGGTATTGCTAATCTGACAGGGCGAAATGCGGCTTGCCCCAGGACGGCCAGCCAGAGCTTTCGCCCTCAAGCACAGGATTCGTCACATGGCGTACGCCACGCGATGCCCAACGGTCGCTCCCGGAGCCCTTCTCCCGCAACTCTTCGTGCTGGCGGCACTCCAGCTCGCCTGCGGGAGCCCCTATCCACCGCCGCCGGAAACCGCGCAGGAGCCGGTCGTCGACACCCTGCACGGCGTCGTCTTCACGGATCCGTACCGGTGGCTGGAGGACCAGGACAGCCCGGAGACGCGGGCGTGGATCGCCGGGCAGAACGCCTATGCCGAGCAGATCGTCGGCGAGTCGACGCTGCGCACCGGGCTGGAAGCGCGCCTGCGGGAGCTGATGGAGGCTCCCGGACCGGTGTACCCGCAGCGGCGAGGTGAATTCGAGTACTTCTCCTTCCGGAAGACCGGGCGCGAGGTGGGCGCGATCTACCGCCGGCCGGCGCCGGAGGAGCCCGATGACGGCCCGTTTGACGCGACCGCGGACTACGAGGTCGTCATCGATCCGCTGGATCTGCGGGCGGACGGCACCACCAGCGTCGGCATCCAGGGCTTCTCTCCCGATGGCAGCCTGATGCTCTACTCCATCCGGGATGGGGGACAGGACGAACTGGAGATTCGGGTTCGCGACCTGAACTCGGGCGAGGATCTTCCCGACCGGCTGCCGACAGCTCTCTACAGCAGCGTCGCCTTCACCTCCGATGGCACAGGTTTCTACTACACCCATCGGTCCCGCCAGACGGGCCCTCGCGTTCGCCGGCATCTCCTCGGCACCGACATGTCGGAGGATGTCGAGTTGTTCGGGGCGGGGATCGGGCCGACCGCCTTCGTCAACGCCTCGGAGGTGGATGAGGGGCGGTATCTGATCTACACGGTGCAGCACGGGTGGGCGCGCACCGACGTGTACCTGCACGACCTGAGTGCGGACACGCCACCGGTCCCCCTCGTGGTCGGGGCCCCCGCCCGCTTTCGGGCCCGCTGGAGGGACGGCGAGATCTACCTGCTCACCAACCTGGACGCATCCCGCAACCGAGTCGTGGCCATCCGGCCGGAGGCCCCGGATCCGAGCCAGTGGCGCGAGGTCATCCCCGAGGGCAAGGACCTGCTGACCGGCTACCAGTTCATCGGCGATGACATTTTCGCCGACTATGTGCACAACGTGAGCAGCCGCATCGTGCGCTACGGCCCGGACGGGGCGCTGAAGGGTGAGATCCCCATCCCCGACCATCATGTGGCGTCGCTGCGCGGGCATGAAGAGGGCGGTGCCCTGCTGTCTCTCACCTCGCTCCTCACGCCCCAGAACGTGCTAACGCTGGACCTCGAGACGCTGGAGACGGAGGTTTGGCGGCCCTCCACCGAGCCCTTCGACGGCAGCGCCTATGAGATGAAGCAGGTGTGGTACACCTCCTCGGACGGGACCGAGGCGCCGATGTACGTCGCGCATCGCCGGGGGCTCGAACTCGACGGCGCGATCCCGACCCTGCTCTACGGCTACGGCGGCTTCAACGTGAACCTGCTGCCCCGCTTCGACGCGCGCGCGGCGGTCTGGATGGAGCAGGGCGGTGTCTACGCGATCGCGACGCTGCGCGGGGGAGGCGAGTTCGGCGAGGAGTGGCACCGGGACGGGATGCTCGAGAACAAGCCCAACGTCTTCGCCGACTTCATCGCCGCCGCCGAGTGGCTTATCGACAACGGCTACACCAATCCGGAGAGGCTGGCCATCCGCGGCGCGAGCAATGGCGGCCTGCTGGTCGCGAGCGCTCTGACGCAGCGGCCGGATCTCTTCCGCGCCGTCTTCTGCGGCCTCCCCGACCTGGACATGGTGCGCTTCTACCAGTTCACCGAGACCAACAACATGCCGGCGCTGCTCGAGTACGGGAACGCGGCCGTCGCCGAGGAATTCGAGGTGATCCGCACCTTCTCGCCCTACCAGAACGTGCGCGACGGGGTGGACTACCCGGCGGTGATGCTCACCCAGGGCGATCTCGACACGCGCGTGCCCCCGCTCCAGGCCCGCAAGATGGCGGCACGGCTCCAGGCGGCGACAGGCTCAGGGCTGCCGGTGATCCTCGACTACGACGCGCGCACCGGCCACGCCGGCGGACGCACCTTCAGCCGCAACGTGCGCAACGCGGCGATGGAGCTGGCGTTTCTGCTGCAGCAGTTGGGGGCGGGAGAGGGGTAGCTGGCGGGATCGCGGGCTGCCGGGACTACCGGCCCCGGTCGAGCGGCCGGAGCCGGACCCGCTCTACGTCGAATTCGTCGGCCGTCGCGCCGAGTATGTAGTCTTCGCCGATCTCGAAAACATCCAGACCGGGCGGTGTTTCGACAAACCCCTGAACGCGGCCATCCGCGTCGAAGACCGTCCAGACGTTCCGATCCTGGCCCGGGAACCGGTACTCCCGGGCCCAAAGATACCCCAGCGGATCCGGCTGCAGCGCCTCGAAGGCGGGAAAGAACTCCACCAGCGGCATCTCCGCCGTCTCCGCGAGCAGGGACGCCCGGCGTGCTTCCGGAAGGTCCGCATAGCGCCCGGTCAGCTCGGCATCCAGGTCGGCCTGCATAGGGCTTCGGGGCGCGTGGTCGCGGCGGATGATTTTCACCAGCGTCCCGTCGCTCTCGTAGGCCCGCAATTCGTAACGGTCCGTCGGCGCCACCACCGCGAGATCGCCCCAGATGGTCGCGATCGTGGAGCGGCCGAACGGGTGAGGCATCGCCATCGGACTCACGGGCGAAGAAAACCACTCCTCGCCCGGATGTGCACCCAGCGACATCCGAAGCGCGCCGTCGGGGCGGAGCAAACCGAAGTCCTCGTCGCGGCGAATCAGCGGCTCAGCGGCTCCGAAGATACCTCCCCTCAGGACCGCGCTCGGCTTCGCCAGCACCGTCCCGTCGGGCAGGACGCCCAGAAACGAGTGGTAGCCATCGGCCAGGGTCATGGTGCGGCTGTGATTCCCCTGCGGATCAAAGATCTCCACCCGCCTGGCGAACATGTTGTCCGCGGCGATCGAGTCGCCGGGCCACC
The DNA here is from genome assembly GCA_022826025.1 of Gemmatimonadota bacterium. Taxonomy (GTDB): domain Bacteria; phylum Gemmatimonadota; class Gemmatimonadetes; order Longimicrobiales; family Gaopeijiaceae; genus BD2-11. The sequence goes on from JAJDVR010000266.1 coordinate 5,445, forward strand.
GGCTCACCGCCTCCGGCGTGTACGCGCTGAACTCGCCCGGGCCATGGCCCTGTCCGCCCCACGTCTCCAGGTATGCGCCATCGGCCGCGAAGACCCGCAAATCGGAGGTGCCGGCGTTGGCCACGACGATCCGGCCATCGGCGAGCCTGGTGGCGTCCCGAACGTCGAAGAGCATCTCGCCCGGGTCACTATCTTCCTCCCCGATGGTCACTGCGGGCGTCTCCCCGATTCGCCAGCCGAGCCGCGAGCCCAGGGCTGGGCGCGCATTTTCGACGATCGTTACGCCGGCGCTGTCGCGAACCTCGGAGCGGAGCGTCTGCGCGGTGTCGCGCTCGGAGTCGCAGGCCGCTGCCAGAGCGAGGATGATCGTCGGCGGGAAGACTGCCAGGCCGCTCGGACGTTCACTGGAGAGCGGCCGCATTCGAGCCAGACGCCGGAGCGCGGTTCCAGAGTACATTGCTCCTCTCCGCCAGTGGGCGACAAGCCGAGTGACCCGGATCGGACGCCGGTAACCTCATGGACCCTGCTGTTGAGACGCACGAATGTCGTCTTCCGGTTGCCGGCCCACGCTGCGGTCCCACCGACGCCGGTCATCGCCGGCTCCCGAGATCGGGGCCGGCGAGAGGATCGGGTTCGTCAGGCGAACCGGCCAACACCTTCCAGTAGCCGCCCTTGTCGGGACCAACCCGTTCGATCTTCCCGGACGCGCGCAACTTGTCCAACCGGTATCGGACGATGGACCTGGTGGTGCCCAGCGTGGCGGCGAGCTCGCGACGGCTGGCGGACGGGTTCTGGTTGAGAAGAACCAGGATGCGATCCGAGAGGGCTGGCGGTGCCGGCGACCGAGGGTTCTTTCTGGTGGTTTTCTGGTGGTTTTCTGGTGGTCTCCTGACTGGTAACGGACTGCGCCCCCCCTGCGTGCCGGCGGTCCCCAGCAGAGGCATCGATCTCCTCGCCGGCCCTCGCGTCGAGATCGTCAACAACCAGCCAGCGACCTCCCCTAGCTGGCCCTACGCGACGTAACTTGCCCAAATCCTTGAGTTTGTCCAACTGATACCGGACGCTTCCCTCGGTGGTATCGTGAATAGTTCCGACGATATCGCGGCGGCTGGCCGAGGGGTTGTTTCGCAAGAAGGCGAGGATCCTGTCGCCCAATTTCTGGCTGGCGCCTTCCTTTTCTGGTGGTTTTCTGGCGGTTCTCTGGCGTCGTTCTGGTTGTCCTTCGTCGCTTCTGGTCGCTTCCTGGGTGGTGTCGCGATGGGCTTGGGTAGCCTCGTGGTCGCCAGATCGCCAAATCCTGATCAGGAATCCCGCGCCGACCTCGAACTCCGGCTCCGGCAGACCCGCCTCGGCGCAGCGCCGGATCATATCCACGGTTCCGGTCCCCATCCTCTCGATGTACTGCAGCAGGTACATCGACTCCGCAAGCAACGGATTCCCCGGTAGCGACTGGTGCGGCACGCGCAGCTTGTCCACGGTCAGGGGCGGCGGCAACCGGCCCGAGTTCAGGACTTCCAAACGGTCCGCGAACAGCATCACCTGCACGCTGCTATTGTCCGTATAGTCCCGGTGGGCCACCGCGTTCACAATTGCCTCGGTCACCACCTCCTTCGGGATCTCGTACTTGACGGGCGCCTGCACGCTTTCCGCTCTGGTTCCCACCGACAGCGCGACCTTGCTCATGACGAAGTCCACCGCCTGGTCCACGAGCGCGAACACGGTGCCCTTGTAGACCTGGTAGGAGGGAATCGGCTTGGCCACCTCCGTCCCGTGGAAGTGCGCGCACTTGATCTCGGAGGAGATCAGGAAGCGTTGCGGGGCCTGTCCGAAGAGCAGCATCGCGGCGTTGGTCAACCGCCCCTTGTTCAACAGGTTCAGATGCCTGAGCAGATCCGGCGGCGGCGTCTCCGCCGGCAAGGGGAACTGCCGCGCCCTGCGCGCGATGCGGATGAAGCGGTACATGTCCTCAGTGTCCAGATCGTCAAGCGTGGCTCCCGAGCACGGCGCGGCGTCGAAAGGTCCGAAACGCAAGAGTTCCCTGGCTTCGAGGTATTGCACGAGCGAGGCGTAGAGCCCGGCAATGAGCTCCGCCGTTGTGGCGAACCGCCTTCGCACCAGCCCGGCTTGCGCCCTGGCGATGAGCGCACGCATCCGCGGGTGTCGGTCGCCTTCTTCCGCCCCCTTCACGAAGATGAGCCGATGCTTCTCCAGCTCGGTGGCGCAGTTGAACTCGCGCTCCGTGGGCGACACTCCCTCGGCGTCCTCGCTCCCGTAGTTTCGTCCGAACAGGCCCACGTAGATGTCGCCACGGCCAACCTCATCGAGGTACACCCGGTCGGGACGAAGGTCCGAAGCCGGCACGTCCTCGAACAGGAAGACATCGAAGAACCGCCGCATCAGCGGGTCGCCACGCAGGTAGTCGCGCAGCTGTTCCCTCTCTCGCGCAAACTCGCGTTGCACGCTGCTGATGAAGATGCGGATCGGGGTCACGGGTCAGCCTCTACCTCGACTGAAGTGGCTGGGATGAGCAGGCGGATGGAACCGGTGAGGAGCTGCTGCATCATACCCTGCTTGATTGGCCCGGGTCTCGTCGAGACGGCGCTCCAGCGCGGCGAGCGCCGATCTCCTTGGTTGGCCTTGAGCGCTACCACGTCGGCGAAGGCAGGATTCTCTGAGAGCCAATAGGTGGTCAACTCAACCACGGCCTCCCTTTATGACGGCGGACCTGCTCAAGCCCTTGCGCCATGCGACAGCAGCAGGCTCAGCGACAAGATGCTCGAGGGCTCTCGACGAGATGGTCTTCATCTCGTGTGCCTCCGGCCTCCGGTTCATGGGATACTCTCCTGTGAGCAGAACCGACTCACCATCGTTCGCGGGCCCATTCTCGGAAGCGAAGTTCCATCATCTTGATAATTCGGGTGACTTCCGATCCGGGCGAATCGAGCACCGTTCTCGAGACTCGGCGCGGCCTGTCGAACACGCTCAAGGGATTCTTCGGACACTCGGGCGGGAGGGCGAGCCCGCCTCCTGGCGTGTAGTCCGCGACCCGCGCGAAACTCCGCGCTCCTACATCGTACAGCGCTACGCCGTACAGAAGCGGATGATGCCGTCGGGGCCGGTCGAGCTCATTCCACCACGCTGCCGCAAAGGACCAACTTCGGTCAAGACGATCGTGGACTACATCGGGATCAAGTCGGTACATGCTGACCATGCGACGGTTCAGGTCCCGCTGCGCAGGCCCCGTAACGTTCTGCAGAATGGCCAGCGTGCCATCGCTGTGGATGGTCAAGACGGTCGCGTGTTCACTCGGCATCGATGTCTGCAAGTCCCCTTGGATAACCCGCAGCCGAGACAGGGTGGTCTCGACCTTCTTGCCTTGCTCGTAGCTGAACAGGGGCGGGTCGCCGACATGAGCCAGTTCCTGGACACTCCGCTTGAACGCCGAATCGTCTAGGCGCACGGGGTCTACGACCTCTTCGTTACGTTCCGTGGCCCAACATATCTGCATCCAAACGCCATCTTGCGTGTTCTCTGCCCTTCGATTCAGGGATGCTCGAATCCTGGATTCTGCACCTGCCAGAGAGCTAGGCATCCCACCCAAATCCGCAGCCTCGATGGCCTCCCGCACAAAACGTCTCAAGTCGTTCGCCTCCTGGAATGACTTCCTGAAATGCCCACCGACGTAATCCTCAATCCTCCTCACGAACTCCCGCTGCCTAGGCTCACGCAACACGTCTTCGGCCTCAACAAAGACCAGAATGGGGAGTTGTTGCTGACGGGCCTCCTCGTATTCCTCTTCGGTCGCTGACCGTCCTGACGGCCCGATCCATCCGTACCGTTCACCGAGCAGCAGTACAAGAGCGTCGGCACTCTGAACTCCATCGATGCACGCGTTGCGAGGGGAGATCCCCTGGGCCGGGAAATCCTCGGCCAGAACCGGATAGCAGCCAGCGAGCTCGATACCCTGCCTCGCGGCGCCGCGGTATTCCTTGTAGCCGTCCATCACCGAACTCACGAATACCCGCGGACGGACCCCGGTCGTTCCGCTGAATCGAGCATTCATCCGTTGTGCATGCATCATCACCCGCCTCCAAACCGGACAGACATCTCCTCGTGTTACCTTCCGTCAGCGCTTCGCCAGACGCCCGACGACCCTGTCGACGCTGCCAGCTACGAGCGACTGGTTCAAAAGGGCAAGTCGTAGATCTCAACCGCGTCCGGGATTTCACCGCTCGGGGTTGAGAGAACGCGGATGCTCCGCGGCCAATTCTTGTTCATGTTGCTGCCGGTCATCGACTTGGCAAGCGCGTGAATGACTACAAACGCCCAGCCCCTTGTCTGAAGATCGCTGGCGACACGTTCGAAGTGCCTGCCGGAAACCGGGATGCAGTAGTTGCCTCCGATCACCAGCGACGTTACCTGGTCGTCGTCGTCCACGAATAGCTCCGTACGCCCGCCGCCTTCGGTAGCGAGCGCAGTGGCGATGAAATGTTGAACCATCTTTTTGGCCCCCAGATCGTAAGCGATTTTGCTATCGTTTATGCATACCGTACCTTAGCCCTATCCGGATAACAATGCAACTGCTGAAATGCGGTTCTTTTTGCCTTCCAGGTGCTCGACGCTGGGCACCGGCTCCCACTTCCTTGAAACTGGAGGCTCAGGTTGAACAACCTGTCCTCTGAAGATCGGGATCTGGCCAGAAGACCGCTCTTGCCGACCGACTGGAGAAGGCGGGAGCGGCCCGGACGCGGAGCCCGTTTCGGAGCCCGGTCGGCGGGCATATCCTGTTTCTGTCCTCTCCCGATCCCCTCACGGCCCGGGGTACCCCCCTTGCACCAGCCGCCACTCCTCGAACTGAAGAGCCTCACCCTCCGCTTCGGGGGCGTGACCGCGCTCTCCGGCCTTGGCATGGAAGTTCGCGAGGGAGAGCTGCTGGCCCTCATCGGGCCCAACGGGGCCGGCAAGACCAGCGTCCTGAACTGCATCTCCGGACTCTATCGCGCGCAGGAGGGGAGCATCAGCCTGACCGGCCGCGATGGGATCCGCCACGCCCTGCACCGTCTCGCGCCCCACCGCATCGCCGCGCTGGGCGTGGCGCGCACCTTCCAGAACATCGAGCTCTTCAAGCACATGACGGTGCTCGACAACCTCATGCTCGGCCGCCACGTGCACATGAAGGGCGGTGTGCTCAGCGGCGGGATCCACCTGGGTCGCCAGCGCCGCCGGGAGATCGAGCATCGGCGCTACGTCGAGGAGGTCATCGACTTCATGAACCTGGAGCCGCTGCGGAACGCGGTGGTGGGGAGTCTCGCCTACGGCAACCAGCGCCTGGTGGAGATGGCGCGTGCGCTGGCTCTCGATCCCCGCATCCTGCTCCTGGACGAGCCCACGGCGGGCATGAACGCGGAGGAAAAGGAGTCGATGGCGCGCTTCATTCTCGACGTGCACGAGGAGCGGGGCGTCACTGTGGTGGTGATCGACCATGACATCAACGTGGTCATGGACATCGCCGACCGGGTCGTGGTGCTCGATTTCGGCAGGCGGATCGCGCAGGGGAGCCCGGAGGAGGTGCGGAATGACGCGGCGGTCATCGAAGCCTACCTGGGGCACGCGAGGGATGGGAGCAAGCCCGTGCCGGCTCAACCCTGACGTTACGTCAGGGTCCTCAGTCCCGGGGCCCGGCCAGGCGATAGCCGACGCGGGGCTCGGTGAAGATGTAGGTCGGGTTCCTGGCGTCGTCGCCCAGCTTGTCGCGCAGGTTCTTGATGAAGACGCGGATGCTGCGGGTGTTGCCTCCTCGCCGCGAGCGCCACACCCGGCGCAGCAGGTAGTCGTACGTCGACACCCGGCCGGCCTTGGCCGTGAGCGCGCTCAGCAGGTCGTATTCGGTGGCCGTCAACGCAAGGGGTTCGCCGGCCAGGCTCGCCCGGCGCTCCTCGTGGTGGATGGCGAGCTGCCCCACGCGGAAGGGCTCGGCGGGCCCGGCCCGCTTGCGCAGCGCAGCCTCGATTCGGGCCAGGAGCTCCGTTGGCGAGAACGGCTTGACGACGTAGTCCGCCGCCCCGGTCTCGAGCGCCCTGGCGATCGTCTCGTCGCGCCCGTACGCGGACAGGAAGATGACCGGCCGGTCGGCCAGCGCCGGCAGGCCCTGCATCAGCTCGATGCCGTCGGTCCCGGGCAGGAGCAGGTCCAGCAGCACGAGGTCGGGCCGCTGCCGGTCGACAAGGCCGGCCACCTCTTCCGGGTCGCCCGTAACGATCGCGCCGTAGCCCGCGTCCTCGAGGATGCCCCGCACGTAGAGCAGGTCCTTCGGATCGTCGTCCACGGCGAGGACGCGGAGTGCCCCGGCGGCACCAGCGCGCCCGCCGCCCGCCCGCTGCGCCGGCCTGGCGGCGGCGACGGTCCCGGTCTCCTCGGCGACGGGGATCGTGAAGGTGAAGCGCGCGCCCGGACCCGTTCCCGCGCTTTCGGCCCAGATGCGGCCCCCGTGCGCCTCTACGATGCCCTTGCAGATCGCCAGGCCCAGACCGGCCCCGACTCCACGAGCGCGATCCCGCCGGCCGCTGCGGGCGAACTTGCGGAACAGGTGCGGCAGGCGCTCGGCCGGGATGCCCGGGCCCTCGTCGACCACCGACACCGCCACATGCACCCCCTCGCGCGCCGCCACCACCCGGACTGGCGACGACTGGGGCGAGTGCCGGGCCGCATTCGAGAGCAGGTTGCCCAGCACCTGGACGATGCGCTGCCGGTCCGCGAGCACAGGCGGCAGGTCCGGCGGCAGATCGATCAGCACAGGGTTCCTGCCCCCGCCGCTCAGGTACAGGGTCCGGGCCTGCTCCACGACGGCGGGGAGGCGGGTGCGCTCGGGCGCGACGGACAGTCTGCCCGCCTCGATGTGCGCCGCGTCCAGCAGGTCGGCGATCAGCTCGCGCATGTGATCGGCCTGCTCGTCGATGATCCGGAAGAACTGAAGCGCCTCGGCGGGGCGGAGCGCCGACGACGCCCCCAGCACCGTGGCGGCCGAGCCCTTGATCGAAGTCAGGGGGCCCTGGAGCTCGTGGCTGACCATGCCCAGGAACTCGGCCCGGAGCACCTCGAGCTCCTCCAGCGGTGTCAGGTCCTGCATCGTGACCACCACGGACTCAACCTCCCCTGCCTCCGAGCGGATGGGCGTCGCGTTGACCAGCGTCGTGATCCTCCGCCGGTCCGGCGTCTCGAGCACGATCTCCTCGACCCGCACCGTCCTCGCTGCGCGCAGCAGTTCCTTCAGGGGGAGGCGGTCCAGCGCCAACTCCCGGCCGTCCGCGCGCCGCACGCGCAGCACCTTCAGCAGATCCTCGGGCGACTGGTCCGGCAGGCACAGGGCACCCACGATTCGCCGCGACTCGGCGTTCAGAGACGCCAGCGCCCCGCTTCGGACATCAAACACCACAACGCCCACCGGCGCCGTATCGATCAACGCTTCAAGGTCGGAGCGCGCCCGCTCGACATCCTGGTAGGCGCGCGCGTTGGCGATCGCGGCTCCGGCCTGCGAGGCGAAGAGCGCAAGCACCTCCTCGTCCTCGCGCGTGAACTCCCGGCGGCCCTCCTTGTCGGCGAGGTAGAAGCCGCCGACACGCTCGCCCCGGTGCCGGATCGGCATCCCGAGGAAGCTCCGGGCCAGCGTCGGGTCCTCGGGGAAGCCGAGCGAACAAAGGTAGGCCGCCAGGTCCCTCAGCCGGAGCGGACCAGGCATTTCGCGCAGGTGCTCCCACAGCCGGGGACCGTAGGGGTGCTCCCGAAACCGGGCGTGTTCTTCGGTACCCGATGAGACAAGATCCCGCAGCCCGCCCGAATCGTCCATCGTCGTGATGAAGGCGCCCCCCGCGCCGGTGAGCGCCCGCGTGTTTTCCGCCACCTCGCGCAGGACCGTGTCCACGTCCAGGCTCTCACTGATCCGCAGGCTCGCCTCGCTCAGCCTCGTGAGCCGCTTCCGTAGCGCACGGACCTCTCCGCTCAGTTCCTCGACCGTCGGCATGCTCGCCCCTCCTTCCCCTGGTCTCGCAGGAATAGGTACCGTTTCGATGATAATTGACTAATAGTTTATGAAATAGCCACTATTCCAACCGTATTAACATAACTAATGAGTTGTTCGGCCTCTTGTTTATCGATCTTTTGATGATAGTATGATTTGCCAAAGGCCAAAACTCGATGCTCGCAGCTGGACAGACGTCGCTCCGAGCCCCAGATCCCGGCTCGCTCATTGGCCACAAACCGGGTTGCCATAAACGCGGCCTCCGCAATCACTCCAAGGAGAAAAGAGAACCATGCCTGACCAGACCCCGCCGCCAGCACCGCAGGTACTTGCCGGACCAGGCTCCCGTGTCCCAACCCCGACAGGAAGCGTCCTTCGGCTGCTCGCATCGTTCGCTCTGCTGACCGTCGGCGTTGTTGCGCTGAGCGCGCACAGCATGTTCCTGAAGCTCGACAGCTTCTTCCTGGAGCCGCACTCGACCAACGTGGTCCTGCTCATGAACGGCGAGTTCGACGAAGGCCTGGAGCTGATTACCCGCGACCGGATGCTTGATGTGAGCGTAGTCGGTCCCGATGGCGTGACGCACCCGCCCGAGTTGGCCTGGGCGGACTCTTCGGTCTGGAACCCCGACAGTCTGGACACGGCCATCCTGACATTCGAGACCGGCGAGCCCGGCACCTATGTGATCGGTGTCTCGACGGCACCGCGAATAATCGCGCTCACCGCCGAAGCCTTCAACGGCTACCTGGCCCACGACGGACTGCTTGATACGATCGAGCGGCGCCAGGCGGCAGGCATGATGGAAGACGATGCCCTCGAGTTCTACAGCAAGCACGTAAAGGCCCTGGTGCAGGTCGGCAGCGCCCGCAGCGCCGAGTGGGCGACAGTTCTCGGCTACCCTGTGGAGTTCGTGCCCCTGGAAAACCCGTATGAGCTTTCGGTCGGCGATGAACTGCGAGTCCGCTTCATGCGCGAGGGCAGACCCGTCGCGAACCATCTCGTCTACGCCAGCCACGATGGCCATCACGCGCATGAAGCGGAGGGCGAGCATGCCGAGGCGGTCGCAACGCGGACGGATGCCGATGGCGTGGCCACGATCCCGCTGAGCAGTGCCGGACGCTGGTACGTGCGCACCATCCACATGGTGGAAACAACGAACGAACCCGACCTCGACTACGAGTCGAACTGGGCTACCCTGACTTTCGAGATGAGGTAGGCGGGCCTCCAGATGCTCGGCGACAGGACCCTGCGCGGCGGGGGCGTCGTCCTTATCGTACCGGTGCCCGCCTCCGGTCCATAACGCTCGCATCCCGCCACGCCGTGCCCGCAGCACACACTCCAGAGACCCTTCCCGGCCTGCTCGCCCACCACGCCGTCAGGCGCCCCGCCGAGGTCGCGCTGCGCGAGAAGGAGTTCGGCATCTGGCAGGAGGTCACGTGGGCGGAGTACCTCCGCCGGGTGCGGGCCTTCGCGCTCGGGCTTTCGGAACTGGGCGTCGAGACGGGGGACCGGATCGCGATCATCGGGGACAACCGGCCCGAGTGGATGATCGCCGAGCTTGCGGCCCAGGCGGGGGGCGTCCTGCCCCTCGGGCTCTACCAGGACTCGATCGCGGGCGAGCTGGCGAGGATGCTCGAGGCCGCCGAGGCCCGCATCGTGGTTGCCGAGGACCAGGAGCAGGTCGACAAGGCGCTGGGGGTCCGGGACCAGGTGCCCGGGCTCGAGTACATCATCTACTACGATTCCCGCGGGATGTACGGCTACGAGGCTCCCGGACTCGTGTCCTTCGAGCAGGTCGAGGCGCTGGGCGAGCGTGCGCACCGTCGTTCGCCGGAGGAATTCGGCCGCAGGCTCGCGGCCCTTCAGCCCGGCGACATCGCGCTCCTGTGCACGACCTCGGGCACCACCAGCATCCCCAAGCTGGCCATGCTCTCGCACGAAAACCTGATCGTCATGGCGTCGCAGCTGCGCACCGTGGACGCGATGAATCCGGGCGACGAGTTCGTTTCGTTCCTGCCCCTGGCCTGGATCGGGGAACAGATGATCGGCGTGGCCAGCGCGCTTCTGGCGGGGTTCACGGTCAATTTTCCCGAGGAGACGGCCACGGCGCGCAAGGACATGCGGGAGATCGGCCCCGCCTTCCTCATGTCGCCGCCGCGCATCTGGGAGAACATGGTCTCGGACGTGCAGGTCATGGCCGAGGACACCACGCGCCTCAAGCGCTGGTTCTACGGCTGGGCCATGAAGCAGGGGGCCGCGACCGCCGAAGCGCGGTTCCGGGGTCGGCGTATCGGTCCGGTCCGCCGCCTGACCCACCGCCTGGCGGACTGGACGGTCTTCCACCCCCTTCGCGACCAGTTGGGCCTCAGCCGGGTGCGGCGCGCGTACACGGGAGGCGCGGCGCTGGGACCGGACGTTTTCCGCTTCTACCACGCCATCGGCGTCAACCTGAAGCAGCTCTACGGCCAGACCGAGGTGTCGGGGATTTCGGTGGTCCACCGGGACGGCGACATCCGCTTCCAGACGGTGGGCGTGCCGCTGCCCCGGACCGAGATCCGGATCTCGGACGAGGGCGAGATCCTCTGCAGGAGCCCCGCGGTGTTCCAGGGCTACTTCCGCAACCCGGCGGCCACCGCGGAGACACTCGACGGCGGCTGGCTGCACTCCGGCGATGCCGGCTACTTCGACGAGGGCGGGCACCTGGTTGTGATCGACCGACTGGCAGACGTGATGCGGCTGGCCGACGGGACCCACTTCTCCCCGCAGTTCGTCGAGAACAAGCTCAAGTTCAGCCCATATGTGGCGGAGGCAGTGGTTTTCGGCGGTGCAAGGACTCCGTTCGTGACCGCGATGATCGCCATCGACCTGGAGAACGCAGGGCAGTGGGCGGAACGTCACCGCATCCCCTATACCACCTTCACCGACCTGGCCCGGCGGCGCGAGGTGTACGCCCTGGTCCGGGAGCACGTCGCCGAGGTGAACGAGGAACTGCCCGAGGCCGCCCGCATTCACCGCTTCCTGCTTCTGCACAAGGAACTGCACGCGGACGACGCCGAGCTGACCCGCACGCGCAAGGTCCGGCGCCGCCACATCGCCGACCGCTTCGCGGAGATCATCGCGGCCCTGCAGGGGGAGTCCGATTCAATCACGGTGACGACCGAGATCACGTATCAGGACGGTCGCACCGCCCCGGTCGAGCACGAATTGCGCATCGAGACGATGGACCACTGAAGACATGGACATCTTCCTGCAGCTGACGGTCTCCGGACTCAGCACGGGGATGATCTACGCCCTGGCGGCGGCCGGCTTCGTGGTCATCTACAAGGCCAGCGACGTCATCAACTTCGCCCAGGGCGACCTGCTCCTCCTGGGGACGTACCTGATCTTCTTCGCGGTCGCCCAGACCGGGCTGCCGTGGAGCCTCGGCGTCCTGGTGACCGTGCTGCTGGCGGTCGCGGTGGCCCTGACGGTCGAGCGCCTGGTGCTGCGGCCCCTGGTGGGCGAGCCCGTCATCTCGATGATCATGGTGACCATCGGGCTGTCATCGGTCCTGCGGGGCGCCATCAACGCCATTTGGGGCCCGAATCCGCGCGCGTTCGACTCCTTTCTCCCCGCCGGCGACCTGGTCATCGGACCCGCGGTGCTTTCGGCGGCACGGGTGCTCTCCATCCCCATAGCCCTGGCGATGCTGGCGGGGCTCGGCCTCTTCTTCCGCTACACCCGCGACGGCATCGCCATGCGCGCCATCGCCGACGACCAGCAGGCGGCGCTCAGCATGGGGATCAGCATCCCGCGCGTCTTCGGGGTGGCGTGGGGGCTGGCGGCCGCCTCGGCGGCAATCGGGGGCATCATGCTCGGCAACATCGTGGGGGTGAGCCCCAACGTGGCGGCCATCGGTCTGCGCGTCTTTCCGGTGGTGATCCTGGGCGGCCTGGACTCGATCAAGGGGGCCGTGATCGGCGGCGCCATCATCGGCCTGCTGGAGGTATACGTCGGCTTCTACGTGGGGCACGGGCTCAACCTGGTGGTCCCCTACCTGGTACTCATCATGGTGCTGATGGTCCGGCCCTACGGGCTCTTCGGGAAGGAGATCATCGAGCGCGTATGAGACGATCCCGATGAGCATGGAGTGCGGGGTCTTCCACACCCGCTACGAGTCCGACATGGGACTCCGTCCGCGGCCCGCGCAGCGGATTCGGCTGGCGGTTTTCGCCCTCTTCGTACTCGTCTTCCCGTTCGTGGCCGGCACCTACTGGCTGGATCTGGCCAACCAGGTGGCCATCGCCACCGTGGGCGCCATCGGCCTCAACATCCTGGTGGGCCATACGGGCCAGATCTCGCTGGGCCAGGGCGCCTTCATGGCGATCGGGGCGTACACCGCCGGACTTCTCACCCTCAACTTCGGGGTCCCCTGGGGCGCGAGCGTGTTCTGCGCGTGCATCCTCACCGCCGTGGCAGGCACCTTCTTCGGGCTCCCTTCCCTGCGTCTGAAGGGCCTCTACCTGGCCATCGCCACACTGGCGGCGCAGGAGATCGTGGAGTGGGTGACCACCCACTGGACGGCGGTCACGGGCGGGACCGAGGCCATCGTGCTGCCCGCCCCGCGCCTCTTCGGCCTGCGCCTCAACAGCACCTTCAACTTCTACTGGCTGGCGGTCCTCACCGCGGCCGGAACCGCGCTCTTCGCGGCCAACCTCTTCCGCAGCCGCATGGGCCGCGCCTTCGAGGCGGTGCGGGACCAGGACGTCGCGGCGAGCGTCGTCGGGGTGGACCTGTTCCGAACCAAGCTGCTGGCCTTCGCGACCTCGTCGTTCTTCGTCGGCCTCGCGGGGGCGATGATCGCCTTCTACCGCAACATCATCACCTGGGAGCGCTTCACGCTGAACACCAGCATCGTCTACCTGGCGATGATCATCGTCGGGGGCCTGGGCTCGATCCGCGGGTCCTTTCTGGGAGCGGCGCTGATCACGTTGCTCCCGGCGCTCATCACCAACCTCGGGCGCGCCATCCAGGATACGGCTCCGCAGGCGGCTTCCCTTCTTCCCTACGCGCAGCAGGCGGTGTTCGGGATCGTGATCATCCTCTTCCTCATCTTCGAGCCCCGGGGACTGTCCAAACTGTGGGAGAACGTGAAAGACTACTTTCATGTGTGGCCGTTCGCGTACCGGCGCGGCGAGAGCCGGGCCAATTGAAGGGAATGGGAAGATGAGCGAGACAGACTGCGTGCACGCCGGGAACGGACGATGGGCGACGGGATGGACGAAGGGGCTGGCCGAGGCCCGGGCGAAGGGGTGGGCCGCGGGCGCTGCCATGCTCCTGTGCGCCGCCTGCGGGGGCGACGGCGCCGACGCGG
>JAJDVR010000103.1 GCA_022826025.1 Gemmatimonadota bacterium
GGGCGAGGACGGCCCCACCCACCAGCCCATCGAACAACTGATGTCACTGCGCGCGATCCCGGGAGTGCTCGACCTGCGACCCGGCGACGGGCCCGAGTCGGCGGAGGCATGGCGGGCGGCGCTCGCCTACACCGGCGGGCCCGGCTTCCTGGCGCTCACCCGCCAGGCGGTGGCGATCATCGACCGCGACGAGGCCGCTCCCGCGACCGGCCTGCACCGCGGCGGCTACGTCCTGCTGGAAGCGGACGGCGGCGACCCCGAAGTGATCCTGATCGCGAGCGGCTCGGAGGTGGGGGTGGCCGTGCAGGCGCGGGCGGTGCTGCAGGCGGAGGGTGTGCCGACCCGGGTGGTCTCGCTCCCGAGCTGGTTCCTTTTTGCCCGCCAGCCGCAGGGCTACCGCGACCAGGTGCTTCCCCCCGAGGTCACTGCGCGCGTTTCCGTGGAGGCCGGGACGACCGCCGGCTGGACCCGGTGGACCGGCGACCGCGGCGCTTCGGTCGGCATCGACCATTTCGGGGCGTCGGCCCCCGGGGCGGTGCTGTTCGAGAAGTTCGGGATCACGGCCGATGCGGTCGTGAAGATGGCGCGCCCGCTGGCGAGGGTGCCGGCAACGCTCAAGGGATAGCCGGCGGGAACGCTCCCTGATCCGTCGAGCGGAGGGGTCACGCGGTTCGACTCCGAGGCATCGAGCCTTGGCACCCGGGTCCTTCCTGACGCCGGGTCTACCTCAGAGTCTCCACCTCACGACATCCCATTCGTGGTATTGCAACGAGTGCAGTCGTGGATTTCCAATTCCGCGTGGGAGCGTGACCCAAATCAGTCTTGCTCTTCTGAGCGAAGAGCAATCTCGGCCATCATCGCTTGGCTGATTATATCCACGGTGCGATCCGCTTCAGCACCAAACGTCAGTACCTCGGTGTAACGAACACGTTGGACGAGGATGGACCTCCCGTCGATCTCGACCGAGAACAATACCCCTTCTTTGTCGAATTCCCAGATGAGAGAAAGCTCAAGCGAAAACGTCGTTTCTTCGCGACCCGTGTAGTGCCGCAAGAGACATCTGCTCTTCAACTTGAGCCTTTGTTCGTTAGAGAGCCGAAATCCCGGCAGCGCCACATGGGTCTCCTTTATGCCTTCCCAAAGGCGACGCTCGAATATGCCTACACCCTGTACGACGCCTCTCTGACCGTGCTCGACGAAGAATTGCCAGCTGCTAGTCGCAAACAGCTCACCCAAGGGCCCAAGTTCTTTCTTGACACGGTCAAGCGTGGGACGAATCCGTTGGCTAACCACATCGTCCAACAATTCGACATCGGACGCCTTCGGCTCACCAGCTCTGTGGCGTCGGACGAAGAGAGCAATCTCCTTTCCTACATCCTCGCTCTCTCGAATCGACTCTCCCTTCGCCGCCCGGATCGCCAGACCGAGAGACCACAGGACATTCTCCAGCATGAACCCCGCGAGCGGCTCCATGCGACCCACATCGGCATTCTGCAGCGCCCCGATGTAGCGGTCCCGCTCGGCACTCTTGATCACCATCGGTGGCAGACCGGACCTCAGGAGAACGTAGTTGGTGAGCAACCGTGCCGTCCGGCCGTTGCCATCATCGAACGGATGGATGCGCAGAAAGCTCCAGTGCGACTCGGCCAGGAAGACGGGCAGCGAATACTCGCTTCGCGTGAGATCGCGCTGGAAGTCTGCCGTCCAGCACTCCATCAGCGCCGGCGTTTCCTCGGGCTCCGCGAACCGATGGAGTTCTCCGGTCGCAGTTCTCACATGGTTCGGGTGCGTCTTGTATTCTCCGGGAACGATCCGCTTCCGCGTCTGTTGTCCGTCCGGCGTCCGGGCCGTATGCCAGAAGGGCTCCTTGAGAAGAATCTTGTTCAGGTCCCGGATGTCGCCCTCGCCCATCACGCGCTCGGCGTCTGCGAGTTGTCGCGTATGGTCGATCGCCACATCGTGCGCCTTCATCTCCTCGTAATGGCGCATTGGGTGCCCACCAGCCGTGCGGCCATGGATGAGCAGCAGTTCCGTCTCGTGGTAGGTGAGCGTGTTCCCCTCGATGTGGTTGGTGTTGTAGTTCCACTCGAGACGCAGCTTTCTCCACAGCCGCTCCTCGTCTTCCTCTCGCATGGTTGCCCGGCGCTCCCGCCATTCCGAGATCGTCGCCGCCAATGCCTCCGAGTCCATCATCCTCCCCTGCATGTTGCGCCACCCTTCGTCCGCCAGGCTCGTGCGCTGTCAGACGCAGGTCCCAATTTGCAAGCCGACCCGGGCCGGTTCCAAGTCCTCGCCCTCACGGCCCAGTCCCCCTACCGGGGATCACGCACTTCGAACGCGGCCCATCGGTCAATCGTGGTTTCGCAACGACATCAATCGTGTTCTTGCAATGAAATCAGCCGCGTTTTCCCAATATCACCCGCCTTCCGGCCCCGCAGCAGCAGCAAGCGCCCGTCGGATGAGGCCTCGCTCGATCGCTTCAGTGGGAGACGCCGCGCCGGCAAGTGAATCAGCGTGGGCGCGCAGTGAGGCAGCCGCCTCGGGATCCGCGGACCCGGCGTCCGGTCCACCACCTGCGCCCTCTCCCACAACCCCGAGCAGGAACCGCACCAGCCGTTCGTCCGGGTCGAAGGGACGACCCTGACCGAGCGATTCCGGCCACTCGAGCGCCCTCTCCAGATGGTCGCGGGCGGCCGCCCGGTCCCCGCCATCGAGTTCCTCCAGCGCGGCCCCGACGTGCGCGAACTCGTACAGGCGATGGCTCTCGCGGGCGTTCTCCGAGGGAAGGACATGCGTGTCCGCCAGGAACCGGATCGCCTGGCCGTGGTCGCCCGCCTGGAGGAGCCCTCGCACGTGGAGCAGGTCGAGGTTGAAGTCGCCCGGGAAGAGTTCCCGGCCCCGGGCGGACGCCTCGAGCGCCTCCGCCCAATGCCCCGCTTCCTGCAGGTGCCGGACGAGCGCGACGTGAAGGAGGCGGCTGCCGGAATCTACCGCGACCGCTCGCCGGAAGTCGGGTCCCGGGTCGCCGCCCGTGGCCTCCGTCAGGTGCGCGCGCGCCGCGTATGCGGGTCCGTAGTCGGGTTCGTCGCCCAGGGTTGCCAGCACGTCTGCCGCTTCGGCGTCGCGGTCGAGCGCCCACAGGTTCAGGCCGAGCAGGTAGCGCCAGGCCCAGTGCGGGTCTTCGCGGGCCGCCCAGCGCAGGACCGGCAGGGTCTCGGGCCGGTGGGGGAAGGCGAAAGCGGGATCGACCGCCGCGCCCAGCATGCCGGCATCGTCAGCCAGGAAGGCGCGCCACGCCATGGCCACCGGGCCGCCGCCGACCTCATCCGCCAGCTCCAGCAGGTGCGCAGCATCGTCCGGCAGCCCGCGGTTCGCGTAGCCCACGGCGAGTTCCAGCAGCGTCTGCTCCGGATACTCGCTCCGCATCGATGCCACGAGGCGGGCGGCGGCCCCGTCCGCCGACTCTCCGTATCGGTCGTCACGCGCCGCGAAGTACCGTTCGGCCAGGAAGAAATGGTTGAGTGGATCCAACTCGAGCAACTCCGCGAGCACGCGCGCCGCCCCGATCCCGTCCCCCGCCAGACGCGACGCGATCGCCAGCACTTCCCGCGCCGGAATGCTTGCCTGATCGTGTTCGAGCGCCAGCGCGGCGTGGCGGCGCGCCTCGGTCAGATCTCCCCCGTCGAGCGCCAACTCCGCCAGCCGAACGCGCGCCGCGGCACGGAAGGCCACCGAGCGGGCGGCCCATCCGAACGAATCGTACGCGTCGGCGCGGCGCCCCAGGGCGCGGTACAGGTTTCCGGCGAGGAAGTTGGCCTCCGGATCATACGTGTCGAGCTGGAGCGCACGCCGCGCGTGCACGAGACCCTCCTGGTAGCGGGCCGACCTCAGCGCCAGCGCGCTCAGACCCAGCAACGCCTCCCGGTTCCACGATTCGGCGGCGAGCGCCCGGTCGTAGAGCGCCCGGGCTTCAGGGTAGCGGCGGCCGCGCGCCAGTTCCCGCGCCTCGAACACGAGACGATCCGTCTCAGGCAGGGCGCTCCAGGCCTCGGCGTTCGTCGCGAACGGCCTGGACAGCGCGGGCTCCCCGTCGAATCCGCAAATCCCACCGAAACCGGCCTCGCCCGGGTTCGAGCATCCCTCCAGACCCAGTCCGGGCATCGCAACCCGCCACGGGCTGTCGGGTGCGACATCGAATTCGACCACCATCGGGTCGAGGGGTTCGAGCGCCACCGCGCGCGCCGCGACCTGCTCACCGCCGGACCATGCCTTCACGGTATCGGCAGCAGTCCCGAAGGCCTGGACCACCACCCGAAGGCGGCCATCCTCCTGCTCGACGTGCATGGCGCCGTGGGGAGAGGCGTCGGTGAGGCCGCCGGTCCCCTCCAGCGGAAACCAGACCTCGGTCCAGCGGCTGGCCGAGAGAGGCTCGAACCCGGCCTGCGAGATGGGGTTGCGATCCGCCCCCGGCTGGTACTGAACGTGCAGCCGTCCCGCCTGGAACTCGACGTACTGCCCGTCCGTGTCGGTGAGGAGATCCTCCCAGATCCCGCCTTCGCGCGACAGCGCCCAGAGCCACATCTTGCGCCCGGGCATCTCTTCATGCGGCGCCCAGTGTCCCCAGCCGTAGCCATCGTCGTGATAGTAGCCGCCGAAGAAGTCGTTCAGCGCGCCCACCACGTGGTACGACTTGCTTCCCCCGAACGCGTTGTTGCGGTAGAGAGGCAGGAAGCGCCCATCCTCGTCCGCAGGCCAGGGACGCACCCGCCCGGAGTGCTCCAGGTAGGCGTTGCCGGGCACGAACAGCTCCAGGTCGTCCTGCGCAAAGGCCGCGGCCGTCATCCAGTTGTAGTAGGGCTGCTCCAGCGAGGTCGGGTTATGCCACAGCACGCGCGTCTCGAAGGCGGCCCGATCCGGGGGCAGGCGTATCTCGACGCGCCACGGGGTGCGCGACGGGAGGTCCATGGCGCCGACGATGGCGCTCACGCTGCCGTCCGCGTTCTCCCGCAGGTCGTAGTCGACGGGGGTGGCGGTGGCCGGCGTGTGCCCGATCACCCCGAAGTTGAACTCGATCCCGCCCGAGGTCCACGGCCCGCGCAGGGCGATGTCCCGGAATTTCATGACTTCGTTCCGGTAGATGAATTCGTGGCCGGTCGCCTTCACCACCGCGCCCCACACCTTGCCGCCGACTTCGGGAAGGACGAAGACCTCGACGAGGTCGTTCTCCATGCGCACGACCCTCCATTCCCTGGGCTCCGGCGTCGCGGCATATCCCTCGAAGGTGTGGTACGGGTACAGCCTGCGGTCGGTGGCGAGCACAGGCACGGGGTTCGGGTCCGAGAACGGGTACGTGTCGAGGACGCGCACCTCCTCGGAGATGCGCGCGCGGGGCCCGACAGGCGCGCAGGAGGCGGCGGTCAGCGCGGCGCACAGAATGACCGCGGAGAGCGGCCCGTGGCCAGGCCGCGACTTCATTCGAACGCCGATATTGTTCGTCCACACGTGTCGCACGACGTAATTCCCTGGTCGAAGACAAGCCTACCCGGCCCCGGTCCGGCATTCATTCCGACCCCACGGTATCGGGATTCCATCGATTCCCGCCAGCACCAGCGAGCGAGGTGCGCAGCACGGAGCCGCCGATCCTCCGGCCCACCGCTACGACCCCACCGCGCTCGCCAGCCTCCCGGAGATCTCTCGAAGTCGCAGCCACTGCTGGTAGAAGAGCGGCAGCAGCATCACGGATTCCATGAACTGGAACACGTACATCACCAGG
>JAJDVR010000139.1 GCA_022826025.1 Gemmatimonadota bacterium
TCGGCGACCGAGTCCTGATACAGCAGTACGCCATCTACAGCGTCATTCCGCCGGAAGGGTGCGCCGCCATCCTGTGGCGATCGCGGGACCACCGCGAGAAGGCCGCCGAGGCGCTGCGGCTGACCTCGGGCGATCTGCTCAGGCTGGGCGTGGCGGACGATATCATCGGGGAACCGGTCGGGGGTGCCCACTCGGACTGGGAAGCCGCCTCGCGGGGCGTCTCCAGGGCTCTCAAGCGGCACCTGGCCGAGTTGACCGCGCTCGACAGCGACGAATTGCTGTCGCGGCGCTGGGCCAAGTACGAGACGATCGGGGATTGGGCCGGGAAGGCGATCGAAGAGTCCGGGTTCAAAGGGCCCCGACTCGACACGGAGAGCGGCAGAAGCATGGGAGCTCGCGGCTGAGGGCGTACCCCGCCCGGGTTCGAGAATAGATGCCAGAGTTCGCGGAAGTCCGGTTCAAGGGAACGCGCAAGGACTACTTCACCTGCCAGCCAGGGGCGCTGCAGCCGGGTAGCTGGGTGATGGTGGAAGCCGAGCGCGGCCGCGATCTCGGCCGGGTGAGCGCCCTGGGTGCCATCGCCGAACGCAAGTGCGGCACCTCCGGCGGATGCGCCACGCCGGAACCGTCCAGGAAGGTCCTGAGGCAGGCCCTCGCCGACGAGATCCGGCACGTGGGCTGGCTGCGCACCGACGAAGATCGCGTGCGCGCGCTGGCGCGCGACAAGGTGGCCGGCCACAGGCTGAAGATGAAGGTCACCGAGGCGGAGTGGCAGTTCGACCGCAAGAAGCTGATCATCTACTTCACGGCCGAGCGGCGGGTCGACTTCCGGGCGCTGGTACGTGATCTGGCCCGTACCTTCCGCACCCGCATCGAGCTGCGCCAGATCGGCGTGCGCGACGAGGCCGCGATGCTCGGAGGAGTCGGCCGCTGCGGGCGCGAACTGTGCTGCTCGACCTGGCTTCCCTCCCTGCGTCCGGTGAGCCTTCAACTGGCCAAGGACCAGCGCCTCTCCCTCAACCCGTCGCAGATCTCCGGTTGCTGCGGCCGTCTCATGTGCTGCCTCAAGTACGAGCACGACGCGTACGTCCGGGCGCGCAGGCGGTTTCCGCGCGAGGGAAGGTCGGTGAACACTTCGCTGGGGCGGGAGAAGGTGGTCGCGGTGGACATCTGGAGCGAGACGGTCACCCTTCTGGCCAGCGACGGAGCCCGCCGCAAGGTGACGCTGAAGGAACTCAAGAAAGAGGTGTCCGGGGTTCCCCGGGGGAAACGCTCCAACTGACCCGGACATGAGCCGACGACGTTATCTCACGACGCCGATCTACTACGCGTCGGGCGAGCCCCACATCGGGCACGCCTACACCACGATCCTCACCGACGTGCTGGCCCGTTTTCACCGGCAGACCGGCGCCGAAACGAGATTCCTCACCGGCACCGACGAACACGGTCCCAAGATCGCCGAGGAGGCCGCCCGGCGCGGCCTGACCCCGATCGAGCTGTGCGACCGGATGGCGGGCCGCTTCCGCGAGGCGTGGGATGAACTCGACATCTCCTTCGACCGCTTCATCCGCACCACCGAGGCGGACCACATCGCCGTCGTCACCGCCTTCCTGCAGCGGCTCCACGACAAGGGACACATCTACAAGGACCGCTACCTCGGATGGTACTGCATCCACGAGGAGCGCTACTGGACGGAGAAGGACCTGGGGCCCGGCGAAACCTGTCCGGACTGCGGTCGGCCCGTACGCCAGATCGAGGAGGTCAACTACTTCTTCCGCATGAGCGCCTTCCAGGAACGGCTGGTGCGCCACATCGAGGCCAACCCCGACTGGATCATTCCGGCCGTGCGGCGCAACGAAGTGCTCGGGTTCCTCCAGCAGCCGCTCGAGGACCTCTCGATCTCCCGCCCGCGGAGCCGCGTGAGCTGGGGCGTTCCCCTCCCCTTCGACGCCGAACACGTCTGCTACGTGTGGGTGGACGCGCTCATCAACTACGTGACCGCATCGGGCGCCATAGACCCCGAGGCCGCCGCGGACGAGCAGGGATTCGGCACCCCCGTCGAGTCGTGGTGGCCTGCCGACCTGCACGTCATGGGCAAGGACATCCTCACCACGCACGCGGTGTACTGGCCCACCATCCTGATGGCGTGCGAAGTGGAGTTGCCGCGGCATATCCTCGCCCACGGTTGGTGGCTCGTCGGCGAAACCAAGATGTCCAAGTCGCTGCAGAACGTGGTGGACCCCCTCGCCCTCATCGCGACCCACGGGGTCGACGCGGTGCGCTGGTACCTGCTGCGCGAGATGCCCACCGGCAGCGACGCCTCGTACACGCCCGAGCGCTTCCTCACCCGCTACGACGAGCTTTCCAACGTTCTGGGGAACCTCGCCAGCCGGGTGACGTCGATGATCGCGCGCTACCGCGACGGCACCCTCCCGGACGCCGCGGGGCAGGGCCTGGCGGCCGAGACCCGGGAGGCCCTTCGCCGCTACCGGGACTTCATGAACGGCCTTCGCCTGCATCGCGCCCTGGGCGCGGCGATGGAACTCGCGCGGCACGCGAACCGATACGTGGAGGAGCGGGAGCCGTGGGTCCAGGCAAGGTACCCGGAGAGAGCACCGGACCTCGACGAAACGCTGGTCTCGCTTGCGCGTTGCCTGACGGTGCTCGCCGCACTGCTGGAGCCGGTCATGCCCGCGAAGATGGGCGTGCTGGCGGGAACTTTGGGGCTCGCCCGGGTTCCCACCCTCGACCGGGCCCTCGACGCCCCTCTGGCGGGACGAGCCGTGACGCGTGGCGAACCTCTCTTCCCGCGGGTACGGCTGCCCTCCGCTTGACTGGCTTCGGGCCGCCCGGATAGGTTGAAGCCCGCTGCGTTGTCGCTCCCAGCCCTCCATCGCTCCCGAGGCATGGCAATCAGACCACTCGCCGCCAAGCTGAAGACCAGGTGTTCGATCCTGGTGGTGCCCTCCGGCGGCGGGCGGCACCGGCAGTTCGAAGTCTCGCCCAGGCTGCTCCTCTCCTGGGCCGGCGTCTTCGTCCTCCTCCTGGGCGCCGCTTTCTTCGTCTTCTCGGGCGGCACGGACCGGATGCAGGCGCGCCAGCTGGCCGCGAAGAACCAGGCCATGGCCGAGGAACTGGCCGGCATCCGGCAGCAGGTGGCGAGCCTGGAGGGCGCGGTCGAAGGCCTGTCGGAACAGAATGCGCAGGCCCGCGCTCTGGCCGGCCTGGAGTCCATCGATGCCGAGGTTCTCCAGGCAGGTGTCGGTGGTCCCGGAACCAGCACGCCCCGGTCGCACCCGCTGTGGGGCCTCGACTCGCTGTATTCCAAGGACGCCTTTGCGACCTCCTTCGACCTGAGGGCGCTCGAGCGGCGGGTGCGTCTGCTCGGCAGCAGCCTCACCGAGGCCGCGGATTCCCTGAGCCGGCATCGGGACTGGCTGGAGTCGTTTCCCTCCATCCTGCCGGCGCGCGGCTACATCTCCAGCGGCTTCTCCGCCTCCCGCATGCATCCGGTGCACCATCAGCCGCTCCCGCACGAGGGAATGGACATCTCCGCCGCCGCGGGCTCGCCCATCGTGGCGACGGCGAAGGGTGAGGTGACCTTCACCGGCTTCCGCAACGGGTACGGCCTGACCGTGCTCATCGAGCACGGCTTCGGGTACGAGACCCTGTACGGCCATGCGAGCCAGATTCTGGTGCGAAGAGGTCAGGAGGTAGAGCGCGGCGAGGTGATCGCGCTGGTCGGGAGGACCGGAATTACGACGGCTCCGCACGTCCATTATGAGGTGCGCCAGAACGGAAGACCGATCGATCCGCACCGGTTCGTAATCGACGTCATTCCCTGATCCGGCCCAGCGCAGTTGACCGCTGCATTCTTCGCCGGGGTCGCCCTCCTGAGCGCCATCTCCGACCCCGGGTCGCTCCGTCCGGACACGGTTCTCCGCCCGCCTGACGGCCCCGTCATCGCCTTCGTCGAAGCCACCGGTTCACCGGCGGCGGCGATCCGCATCACGGTGCCCTTCGTCGAGTCCGATTCCGGAGCCGGAGCCGGTTATCTCATTCAACTGATGGCGCTGGAACGCGTCCGGAGACTCCGGGAGACGCTGGGCATCGAAGTCCTGGCGCACCGCACCTCGCTCGGACTCGTCTATCGCCTGAATGGCGCGGTCGCGGACTTCGACCATCTTGCCGGCGTTGCGCGCGAGTTGCTGGCCCGCCCGGCGACGCCCGGTTTCGTGGCGGCCCGGACGCGCCTCGAGGGCATGAACCGGCAGGAGCGGGAAACCGCCCGGGGGGCGCTTCGGCTCCGGCTTCGCTCGCGCATGGCTTCACCGATTCCGTCGGTTACGGGAACCCTCGAGTCGCTGGCGGCGCTTCACCCGGCCCGGCTGGTGGAGCAATGGCGGGCATCGCATCGCCGGGGCAACCTCTCGGTGGTCGTGGTCGCCGACCTGCCGCTGGAGGCCGCGTTCTCGGCTCTCGCAGAGCTGGGGGAGGCGGGACCGGCGCCGGAGACGGATCGGCTCCCGGAGGCGGCTACAAGAAGGTTCCCAGCCATCAGACCCGAGCGAATCCGGGTCTGGTACGGGGAGGCATATCCGTCGGGTAACGCGCGGGATCCTCGCTCCGCGCTGCTCGCGCGCATCGCAAACGACCGCCTTCGGGAGTTGGGCGGCGAGTTCGAACCGCACCTCGAGCGGTGGGAGCTGGGAGAACGGTCGTGGCTGGTGTTGACCGCGGCGGCCTTCTCCCGAAACGCGACGACGATGCGCGCCCGCGTTCGAGACTACATCGGCGACCTGCGGGTGGCTCTCAGCCCGACCGTCGTGCGCAACGCGAAGGCGTCACTCCGCTCGGAGCTGATCCTGGAGGCGCGCTCGCCCGGCGGGCTGGCGGAGGTCATCGGCCGGCACCTGGACGCCACGGGCGATGCAGACGCGGCGGCGGACTACCTGCGCCGCCTGGAGGAGGTCGATTTCGAGGCCATGATCGCCTTCCTCGACGAGGTCGCCGCGGCCGAGACAATTACCGCCGAAGTGGCGAACTGATGCCGACATCACTCCCTCCGACGCGGCTGCTCCCGTGGACGGCGCTGTGGGCGATCCTGTCGCTCGCCGCTCCCGCGGTGGCGCGCGTCCCGCCCGCGAGCGGCCTGGCCGCGGTCCCGGATACGCTGCAGCTGGTGGTGGTGAGCGAGCGGCCGTGGACATCCGCCGTCGCCGTCACCCTTTCCCTGGACGGCGGATATGGCGACGACCCGCCCGGGGCGGAGGGAACCGCCTGGCTCCTGGGCAAGGTGCTCGAGCGGGCCGTCGCCGCCAGCCTCGCGGAAACGGGCGCGGTCGCGGCAGTCGAAGTGGAGGGCGACCGCACCTGGGTCACCCTGCTGGCCACATCGGGCGACTGGGCGGCGGCGTACCGCATTTTCACGCGCACACTGTTCACCGACCCGCTCGATGCGGCGCTGGCCGGGGAGACGCGCTCCGAGTTGTCGGGCCAGGTGCTCTTCCAGCGCGACGCGCCTGTGCGCGCGTTCGAACTGGCGGCTCGGCGCGTGCTCCTCGGGGCGGAGCGCGCCCGTCCTCCCATGGGCACTCTGTCCAGCGTGAGCGGCATGACGGTCGAGGCACTGGAGGCGACGCGGGCGCGCATCTACCGGATGGACGAGGCGCGGCTGGCCGTGGTGGGCGCGGTCGAGCCGGCCGAAGCGGCTTCCATCGTCGGCGCGCACCGGACGATGGCACGGCGCGGGGAGCAGGGCTGGATGGTGGAGGGCGCGCCTCTGCCGCCACGCGCCCCGGGATGGGCGTGGGAGACGGGCGGCCGGACCTCGGTCGGCGACGACATCACGAACAACTGGATCCGGGCCGCCTACCCGTTTGACGGAGCGGCACCGCGCCGGCCAATGGAGTTCCTCGCTCACGTGATCGGGGAACAGCTGGGCATCGACCGTCCAGCTCCGGGGTTGATCAGCCGCCGGGTCGAGGTGCGCGAGCTGCCCGGAGGGCCTGTGCTGCAGGTGACGATCGCCGCCCAGTGGCCGACCGTGCGGGCGTGGGAGCAGCGCATCGTGGACATCGTGGACCACCTGTCCGCCGGCAACCTCTCCCCGGACGACCTGAACCGGCAGTACCGGAGGTTCCGGTCGGCGCGGGCGCTCGCAATGGCGGATCCCGAGCGCGAAGGCCGTCGGCTGCTCCTGGAAGCGGAGTCGGACGGCGGGCCGGGGGAACTGCTCGCGCCCCTGGAGGGTCTGTCTTCCGAGGAGGTCCAGCGGGCGGCAGCCGACCTGGGCGAACCACGCGTGCTGGTCTACGGACCGGGCGGGCCGTCGTCTTGATGCATCGGCATGGGGGCAGTTACCTTGCGGCCCGAATTCCACCGAATGCATCGCCTGCGAGCCGGAAGGAGCCAGCTCGGGAGTTTTCAACGTGATAGCCTGGAGTAACTGCACCATGAGGAACGCAATCCTTTTCCTCGCTCTCGCCGGCACCATCGCCTCCGCCGCATGCGGGCCGACCGAAGTCACGATCAACGCGCAGATGGAGGTGGCCGGCGCCGCGGGCACGGAGGTGCGGCCGTTGGCCGACATGGAAGTCCAGCTCCTTCCCTTCGACCGCGACGCGATCTTCGACTCCCTGGCGGGCGAATCCGACACGCCCGAGCCGGCGATTCCACCGGATCTGCTCGAAGCCCAGAACCAGGTCGCCGAAGCGCAGGGGGAATGGCAGAGGCTGGAGAGCGAGTGGTCGCTGCTGAGGGAGGATCTCCTCAACCTCAGCACGGAGATGGAGCGGCTGAATCCGGCCGAAGCCCAGTACCGGGTGTTGTTCATGGAGTTCGACGAGAAGGAAACGCGACTCGCTCAGGTCGAACGCCAGCGCGACGCCGCCTTCGAGGAGTTCACCTCCATCCAGGGTTCCATGATCGAGCAGGCCGACCAGGTCAGGATGCTCCGCGAGATGTGGGGAGACGAGGCGTTCGCCGACTACGGCACGGTGGCCCAGTTCATGATCGACGTGAGCGGCCTCGACCCGGTCGTGGACACCACCGACGCCTCGGGCAGCGCGCTCCTGGACGCGCCCGCGGGGCAATACTGGGTGTACGCGCGCTGGGAGCGCTCCTTCGACGAGCTCTACTGGAACGTCCCTCTCATGGTGGAAGGCGAGCCGGTGGCCTTCACGCTCGACGAGAGCAACGCACAGGTCCGCCCCATCCTCTGACCGGTCGGGACGGGCGCCCGCCCGGTCTCCCGGGCCGGCACCCGGTCTCGTGGGTCGTCCATCGAGGTTGCTGGGCGTAGTGCCGGCCTGCGGACTGTCCACCCGCATGGGAAGCGCCAAGGCGCTTCTCGATGCGGGTGGACAGTCCTTTCTGGTGCGTGTCGTATCCACCCTGGCGGCGGGCGGGTGCAGCCCGGTCGTCGTGGTGGCGAGGGAGGCGGACGGCGCCGTGGCGCGGGAAGCGAATGCTGCCGGCGCCGTGGTGGCGGCCAACCCCGATCCCGATGAAGGCCCCATTTCGTCCATCCGGCTGGCGCTGGCGGAGTGGGGCGACGGGATGGACGGGTGCGCCATCTGCCCGGTCGATCACCCACTGGTGGCGGACGCCACGGTGCGGTCGCTGGTGGCGTGCTTCGAGGAGGAGTCCGCGGACATCGTGATCCCGACCTGGCGCGGCCGGCGCGGCCACCCGGCCATCTTCCATCGCCGCGTGTTCGCCGAACTTCTCGACCCTGCCCTGCCCGAGGGAGCCCGCACGGTCGTGCGGCGGCGCCCCTCCCGCGTCCGCGAGTGCGTGGTGGACGACGCGGGCGTGACCGCGGACATCGACACGCCCTCCGAGTACCGCAGCCACTTCCAGGTGGCGTGACCGTGACCGACCGCCCAGGGCCCCACGCACCCGAGCTGCCGGAGTTCCACGCGGCCGGGCCACCCGCGTCCGACGTGCCCGACCTTGCCGGCCCCGACGCGGCCGCCGCGGCCGCCCGCATCCTGGAGTCGCTGCGCGGGTCGCGGGGCACGGTCGAGTTGCTGGTGGTCTCGGACAGCGAAGGGCGCGCGGAGGGCGCCCGCATGCTGGTGCGCCCGGACGCGGTCGAGGGATCGCTCGGGGATGACGAGCTGGACGAGGCCGCACTGGCCGTCGCGAGCCGCGAGCGGCTGGCGCGCGGGCACGGCGGATCCCTCCACAACCTGCAGACGCCGGCAGGCCGGCGTCTGCAGGTGTACGCGGAGGGCCACCGTCCCCGCCAGGAACTCATCGTGGTGGGCGCGGGACACATCGCCCAGCCCCTCGCCACCCTGGGCACGCTGCTCGACTTCGAGGTCACCGTGCTGGACGACCGTCCCGAGTTCGCCACCCGCGAGCGGTTCCCGGAGGCCGCTGCCGTGCGCACCATCGACTTCGCCGATCCCCTCTCCGGCATCGATGTCCACGCCGGGTGCCATTTCGTGCTGGTGACCCGCGGGCACAAGTACGACTACGAGTGCCTGCGCCGGTTGCTG
This sequence comes from Gemmatimonadota bacterium, assembly GCA_022826025.1. Lineage (GTDB taxonomy): Bacteria > Gemmatimonadota > Gemmatimonadetes > Longimicrobiales > Gaopeijiaceae > BD2-11. The sequence continues at coordinate 8,508 of JAJDVR010000139.1, forward strand.
GCCCGCCACGGCGAGGCGAAACCGGCGTACATCGGCATGATCGGCAGCCGCCGCCGCGTGCGGGCCACCTTCATCCAGCTCGAGGCGGAGGGAATCCCTCACGAGGCCATCGCCCGCGTGCGCGCTCCGGTGGGACTCGACATCGGCGCGCAGACGCCGGCCGAGATCGCGATCAGCGTCCTTGGGGAGATGATCCTCGAGCGGCGCGGCGGCACGGGAGCGCCGCTGAGAGGCCGGGAGCGCATCGTCGAGCGCTTCCTGGCGAAGAAACCGCCCACCGGGAGCGTGAAATGAGTTCGCCGGGCGACCAGGAGGTGTACGAAGCCGTTCTCGCGACGGTGCGGGCCGGCCGGCCGGCGGCGCTCGCGACCATCGTCTCCACGCGGGGCTCGACGCCGCGCAAGGCCGGCTCGCGCATGCTTGTGGACCCGCAGACCGGGCTGGTGGGCACGGTCGGGGGCGGGTGCGGCGAGGCCGAGGTCATCGAAGCGGCGCACGAGGTGATCGAGGACGGCGTCCCGCGCCTGGTGAAGGTGGACCTCACCGAGGATCTCCTGGGATGGAGCCCGGCGGTATGCGGCGGCATCATGGACATCTTCGTGGAGCGCGTGTCCGCAGGCGCCGGCGGCGACGAAGATGATCCCGGGGCATGACCTCCCGGCCGGGCCGCCCTCTTCCCCGCGTCACCATCCACTACCTCAGACCTCCGGGTCACCTGCAGACCTTCCGCCAGCCCATCATCCACCGGAACCCGCAGGTGATCGTCACCTTCTCGCGCCGCATCCGCGTCCCCTCGCCGATGGAGCTGGACGGGGAGGTCGTGCTCGAGACCGGATCGGACATCGTCTGGTTCACCTTTCCGGGCCTCTGGCACGACATCGGCCGCTTCCACAACGCCCGGGGCGCGTTCACCGGCTTCTACGCCAACCTGCTCACGCCCGTGGAGATTCTGCCCGGAAACATCTGGCGCACCACCGATCTCTTTCTCGACGTGTGGATGAAGCCGGGACAGGCGCCGAGGCTCCTCGACGAGGACGAACTTCAGGACGCGCTGAACGCGGATGCGCTGGAGGCGGGGACGGCGCGGCGCGCCCGGGAGGAAGCGGAGAGGATCCTGGAGCGCGCGGGCGCCGGCGCGTGGCCTCCTCCGGTGGTGCACGAATGGACGCGCGAGCGGGCGCTCGGCGTGCTCGACAACCTCGGCGGCCCGGGATGACGCCGCCTGGCCCGGAGCAGAGCTACTCTCCCCCGTCCTCCACCCGGTACGCGGCGCACAGCCGCTTGAGGTCCACGTAGAGATCGCCGAGCACGTCCGGGTCTTCGCGGAGGCAGTCGATGAGGCGTTCGCTGGAGTTCAGACCGGCGCTGGGCAGCCGGACGTCCTCGTGGTGATAGACGCCTTTGTCGACGAACACCAGGCGCACCCTGGCGGTCTCGGCTCCGCTCATGGCTCGCCTTCCGTCAGCTGCTCGACCGCGTTCTCGATGGTGTTGTAACTGGTGTCCGGCAGCCTTCTCGCGGCTCCGCTTCCACGGCTGACCAGAACGCTCGGGGTACTGGTCAGGCTGAGTGCGCTGGCCAGTCGGAGGTTCGCCGACACCCGGTCGGCGTGCCGGTCCGAGTTGAGGCAGTCGCGAAACGCGTCGTCGTCGAGCCCGAGGGCACGGGCGTATCCGACGAAGTTCCCCACCGGATCGCCCGAGGCCGCCCACGAGAACTGATTGTCGAAGAGCGTGGTGTGGTATTCCCAGTAGCCGTCCTGGTCCCCGGCGCAGTGGGACGCTCGCGACGCGAGGAACGAGTTGGAGTGAATGCCCACCAGCGGCAGATCGTAGAAGACGAACTTCGCCCGCCCCGTGCCGACCAGGTTCAGTTCGATGAGGGGCTTGACCCCGGCGGCGAACATGGCGCAGCCCGGACACTGGTAGTCCCCGAACTCCACGACCGAGATGGCAGCGTCCGGGTCTCCCATTTCGCTGCCGTACGCCAGGTTGACGAGTTCTTCGTCGGAGAGGTCGCCCAGGTCCACCGGTTCGGTGACCGCGCTGCTGAAGACCGTCGAGCCGGTCGTGTAGACCGCCGCGACCACGCCTATGAGCGCCACCCCGCCGAGGATGAGATAAAGGCGCTTGACGCCACCGCCCGTGGGCTTCTGCCTCATTTCCTTTCGCTGCCGTGCTCTGCTGGACATCTCCGCTACTCCGTCGCCGGTCGTTGTCGATAAAGCCACGCGCGTCTGATCGCGTGATGGGGTGGCGGGCGCGATGCGCGACCCGCACCTCCGGCCGCAGGCTAAACTTGGCGCGTCGGCGAACCCGCGCACAAGATGGGCGCCGCCGACCCGCCCCCGGCCTACGCCATCAGCACGTCGACCACGTCCCGGGTGCGGGTCAGGTCGGCCGCGACGTGGTCCGCGCCGGCGGCTTCCAGTTCCGCCGCGCTGAAGTGCCCGGTGGCCACGGCGAAGGTGCGCGCCCCGAAGTGGCGGCCGCACTCCACGTCGAGCGGGGTGTCCCCCACGACAACCACCGCCTCCGGTGGGAAGCGCACCCCCCACACCTGCTCCGCCCGGCCGACCGCGACGGCGGGCAGGTGGTTGCGGCTCTCACGGTCGCAGCCGAACCCGCCCGCCGGGAACGCGGCCGCCGCCAGCCCGGCCGAACCCAGCTTCAGGCGCGCGCCCTCGCGGATGTTGCCGGTGACCAGGCCCATCGCCACGTCTTCGCGGTCCTCCAACGCCGCCAGCAGTTCGCGGACGCCCGCCAGGGCGGTGACGGGCTTCGCGGGCAGGCGCCGCTCGAGTTCACGCGGGTAGAGCGTCCACAATCGGGGCAATCCCTCGTCGATGCGGCCATCGTCGAACCCGGCCCTGCGCAGGAGTTCGCGCGCGATCTGCGGGTCGGTCCTGCCCGCAAAGGACACCAGCTCCAGGGGGCCGGCAGTGCCGTACACCTCCACGAGCGCATCGGTAAACGCCTCCTTGGCCGGGCCGCCCCACACCAGGGTGCCGTCGACATCGAAGAGGATGAGCCGCTTCACGATCGTTCGGGTTAGGGGTGGACTAAGTTCATCTAGCTTAGTCCGACCGGCACTTCCGCCGGTGAAGCCGCGCGCGCCACCAGGGCAGCGACATCGGCGTTGCCGCCGCTGATCACGGCCGCGATCCGGTCGCCGAAGTCGGCGGCCCCCGACCGCAGCGCCGCCACCGTGGCCGCCCCCGAAAACTCGGCCACCAGTTTGGCGCGCTCGAGCAGGAAGACGGCCGCCTCCCGGATGGCGTCGTCGGGCACGAGCACCACCTCGTCCACCAGGTCGCGCACGAGCGCGTAGGTGAGGTCGCCCACCTGCACCGGCGCCAGCCCGTCGGCGATGGTGTCGATGCCGTCGATGCGCACCACCCGGCCGGCATCCAGCGCGGCCCGCATCGACGGCGCTCCTTCGGGCTCCACGCCGATGATGCGCATGCCGGGCCGCAGGGCCCGCAGCGCCACCGCCGTACCCGCGGCCAGCCCGCCGCCGCCGATGGGAACGATGGCGGTGTCCACCGCCGGCCAGTCCGCGGCGATCTCCAGACCCACCGTGCCCTGGCCCGAGATGATGTCCGGATGGTCGAAGGGCGGAACGATCACGAGCCCCTCGGCGGCGGCGATCTCCTCCGCCCGGGCGCGGCGCTCCACCGAGGTGGTGCCCTCGAAGACGACCTCGGCACCCAGCCGGGCCGCGCCCCGGTGCTTCACGGCCGGCGCCGTGGTCGGCATGACCACCACCGCGCGCACCCCGCGGATGCGGGCGGCCAGAGCCACCCCCTGGGCGTGGTTGCCCGAGGAGTAGGTGATCACCCCGCCCGCCACATCCTCGTCGGAGAGCCGGGAGATGAAGTTATGGCTCCCGCGCAGCTTGAAGGCGCCGCAGCGCTGGAGCGACTCGCACTTCAGGCGCACGGTCGCATCCACCTCGTCGGAAAGGTCGGGGGACCAGAGCAGCGGCGTGCGCACCGCCACGCCCTCCAGGCGCGCCGCCGCCGCACGTACGCTTTCGAGCGACGGAGCCGTCACCCGCTGGCCTCCCGGTCGGCACCCGCAATCGCCTCCCGGACCTCCGGCGAGCCCTCGTCTTCGGCCTCGTGGTCGGCCCCGCCCCCGTTGTCGCCCATCACGCGCGCCAGGTCGACCAGCTCGTCGTTCTCGTCCAGGTTCAGCAGGCGCACACCCTGAGTCGCCCGGCCGATTACGCGGATCTCCTCCACCCGCTGCCGGTTCACCACGCCGTTGCGCGTCACCAGCATGAGTTCGTCGGACGGGTGCACCGCCTTCACCGCCACCACCGGGCCCGTCCTGTCGGTCGTCTTCATGTTGATGACCCCGAACCCGCCGCGCCGCTGCAGCCGGTACTCATCGACCGCGGAGCGCTTGCCCATGCCGCCGCGGGTGGCCACCAGGATCGACGAGTCCGCGGACGGGACCATCATGCCCACCACATCGTCGCCTTCCCGCAGGCGAATGCCGGACACTCCGCGCGCCACCCGTCCCATGGGACGCACGTCCGATTCGTGAAAGCGAATGGCCTTGCCCTCGCGCGTGGCCAGAAGGACCTCGCTGGCGCCGTCGGTGATCTGAACGTCGATCAGCTCGTCGTCCTCCTCGATCCGAATGGCGTGCAGGCCCACCACGCGGACGTTGCCGTACGCGGACAGCGGAGTCTTCTTGACGATGCCCTTGCGGGTACAGAACAGCAGATAGCAGTCCGGCGCGAAGGTGCGCACCGGCACGAACGCCGCGATCCCGTCCCTCGGGTCGATGTTGCGCAGATTCACCACCGGCTTGCCGCGCGAGTAGCGCCCCGCGTCGGGCGCCTCCCAGACCTTGATCCAGTGGCACTTCCCCGACCGGGTGAAGATCATCAGGTAGTCGTGGGTGTTCGCCACGAAGAGATGCCCGACCTCGTCCTCGTCCTTGGTGGCCATGCCCTTGAGCCCGCGCCCGCCGCGCCGCTGCGCGCGATACGTGGTCAGCGGGATGCGCTTCAGGTAGCCCTGCCGGCTGACGGTGAGCACGACCTCCTCATCCTTGATGAGGTCCTCCATCTCCAGGTCGGCCACGCCGGTGAGGATCTCGGTCCTCCTGTCGTCCCCGAACCTCTTCGCGACCTCCCGGAGTTCCTCGACGATGATCTGCATGCGCCGCGGTCTGCTCGAGAGGATCTCGTCCAGCTCCGCGATGACGGCGCGCACGTCGGCCAGCTCCCGCTCCAGCTTGTCGATCTCGAGGCCGGTGAGCCGGGCCAGGCGCATGTTGAGGATGGCCTCGGCCTGACGCTCGGTGAGGCGGGCGGGGAACTCCTCCGCCCGCAGCCGCGCCATCGCGGTCCCGGTATCGGGCGAGGAGCGGATGATGGCGATCACCCGGTCGATGTTGTCGACGGCGATCTTGAGGCCCTCAAGGATGTGTTCGCGGTCGCGCGCCTTCGCCAGCCTGAACTCGCTCCGCCGCACCACCACGTCGTGCCGGTGATCCACGAAGTGGAAGAGGATCTCGCGCAGCCCCATCACCCGGGGCACGCCGTTCACCAGCGCGAGCAGGATGGTGCCGAAGGTCGCCTGCATCTGGGTGTGCTTGTAGAGCAGGTTGAGCACCACCTGGGGAACGGTGCCGCGCTTCAGCTCGATCACGATGCGCATGCCGTCGCGGTCGGACTCGTCGCGCAGCGCCGACACCTGGGTGAGCTTCTTCTCCCGCACCATCTGGGCGATCTGCTCGATCAGGCGGGTCTTGTTCACCATGAACGGGATCGCGCGCACGACGATGCGGGCGTTCGTCCGCTTCGCGGCCTCCTCCACGTCGGTGCGGGCGCGCATCACGATCCGGCCGCGGCCGGTGCGGTAGGCGTCGCGGATGCCGCGGCGGCCGCAGATGAAGGCGCCGGTGGGGAAGTCGGGCCCGGTGACGATGCTCTCCAGCACCTCCTGGGGAAGGTCCGGGTTCTCGATCAGCGCGATGGTCGCGTCGACCACCTCGCGCAGGTTGTGGGGCGGGATGTTGGTGGCCATCCCCACCGCGATCCCCGAGCTCCCGTTGACGAGCAGGTTGGGCGCGCGCGCCGGAAGCACCGTGGGCTCGTCGATGCGGCCGTCGAAGTTGGGGATGAAGTCGACGGTCTCTTCATCGATGTCGGTGAGCAGCTGGGTCGCCAGCGGGGTGAGCCGCGCCTCGGTATAGCGGTAGGCCGCGGGCGAGTCCCCGTCGATGGAGCCGAAGTTGCCCTGGCCGTCCACCAGCGGGTAGCGCAGCGAGAAGTCCTGCACCATGCGCGCCATGGAGTCGTAGACCGCCGAGTCGCCGTGCGGATGGTACTTGCCCAGCACCTCGCCGACGACGGTCGCGCTCTTCTTGTAGGGGCGTGTGGGGCCGAGCCCCAGCTCGCTCATGGCGTAGAGAATGCGACGGTGGACGGGCTTCAGGCCGTCGCGGACATCGGGAAGCGCGCGGCGGACGATGACGCTCATCGAATAATCGATGAACGACTCCCGCATTTCGTCTTCAAGGAGCCGCGCGAGTATCCGTTCTCCGGGGGCGGAATCCATGCAGATGCCTCGTGGGGGTTTACGCGTGCGGGAGCACGCTGCCGGCCGGCCCCGTCCTCATCCGCGACGAAGACGGGATGAAACGCTCCTGGTGGGCCTCAGGTGCCCGGCGCCGGATAGTAGATGGCGAGCGCGTGGCCGATGAGTCCCTGGTTGCGGCCGATGTCGGCGGTCGCCTGGCTGCGCGTGGTGTCTTCGATGCGCTCGAAGATGATGGCATCCGCGCCGAGCGCCGCGGCTTCGGTCCGGAGCATGAGCAGCATGTCCTCGTTGGATGTGCCCAGAGGCGCGCGGGCCGTAACCGGACCGATCGTCCGATAGCCTTCGCGGGCGGCCTGACCCATCGCGGGGACGATGACTTCGACTTCTTCCGGACCCGCCTTGGGGGGCAACTGCACGCCGGCGCACGCCGCCAGGACTCCGGACAGAGCGAGAATGGCGAGAACGTTCCTCATCCCCTTCTCCTCGTGAAATGAACGCATTGGGGGCCGACGATTCGGCGGTCCTGCGGGACCTGTTGAAAATAACAGAAAACGTAGGGGAGAGCTACGTTTGCGTCCCTCGACGAGCCTGCGTTTGGGGGGGTCCGTCCGGGCCTACCCGCCGGGTATCTCCACCAGCTCGACGGCCACCGGCGATCCGGTGGTTTCCAGCCGCACCAGCATGCGGGGACGGTCGACGGTAAAGTACGCCCGCTGGCTCCGCCGACCGCCGCTGAAGCCGATCTCGACGACCTCGAACGTTCCGGCCGGCACCGTTATCGCGGTCGTCCCGCGCACGCGCAGGGTCACGGTGCGGGCGCGGCCGTTGAGGGACACCACCGGGAAACGGATCTCCTGCCCTTCCTCCAGTTCCGACATCGACGCGACGAGTTCGGCCATGTCGCCCAGCAACGCGCCGCGCACGACCTCGGTCTCGATCTCGCGGTCCTCCTGGCCGGTCCCGCTCGCCCGCCCCGTCACGCGCTCCCCGTCAATCTCGATCTCCGCTGTGCCCTGGCCCTGAGGGGTTGCGAGGCGGACCACCTGCCCGATGGGCCGGAAGCTGCGCGGCGAGAAGAACACTTCCGAGATCTCGGTGGAGACCTGATCCAGATAGCTCATCCGAACCGTCGTAGTCAGGGACATCACGCGCTCGTCGTTGCGGGTGGCGAAGCCCAGAACACGCTCCATGTCCGCGACCTGCCGATCCTGCACCATCAGCCGATACCTCCAGATTCCGGGCTCCAGCACCGACGGATCGTACGCGATATCCGAATCCCGCACCTCGACATCGTCGATGGTGAGCGGGTTGCCCTCCGCGTCAACCATGCGCACGCGACCGAAGCGGATGAGGTTCGAGCGGACCCGAGTGGCGTCGCCCACCACCACGACCACGGCGCGCTCCGGATCGAAATGCTCCACGAGTGCGTCCTGGATGTCCTCGGGCGCCACCGCCGCGACCCGGTCGCGGTACGACACCAGTTCCTCGGTGGAGCGGCCCCGCAGCCGATAGGTCGCCACCTGGTTGGCGATCGCCTGGGGCGTCTCGATGGTCCGCGGGAACGACCCGATGAGATAGTCCCGCACATCCGACAGTTCGTCGTCGGGAACCGGCTCGGAGCGGATGAGGTCGACCTGGTTGAGCAACTCCGCGAGGGCGCTGTCGGTAACCTCGCTGCGCACCTCCGCGTTGGCGAGGAAATAGCCCAGATCCCGCTTGCGCACCGCGGACGCGTACGATCCGTAGGTCCAGCCCCTGTCTTCGCGCAGCACCTGGAAGAGGCGGCCGGTGCTGGCGCCCCCCAGTACGCGGCTGCCCAGGTTGAGCGGCATCCAGTCCTCGTGGTCGCCCTTCATGGCGGACTGTCTGACCAGGATGGTCGACTGCACCGATTCCGGCCGGTGCACGAGGATGATCTCCTTGTCCTCGCGCGCGGGAATGTCGAAGTACGTGGGCGGCCTCGAGGGCCCGGGCTCCCAGTCGGCCAGCGCCTCGTTGAGGCGGGCTTCGATGTCGTCCGCGGTCACGTCGCCCGCGACGACCACGAGCGAGTTGGTGGGCTTGTAGTGGCGCAGGTGGTAGGCGATCAGATCGGAACGCCGGATCCGCTCGATGCTCTCGGGCGTGGGAAGAAGGCCGTAGGGATGGCGTCCATACACCGCCTGCTGGAACTCCCGGCTGGCCAGGAATCCGGGCGAGCCGAGCTGCACCTGCAGGCCCGTGACCGTCTGCTGGCGGTATTGATCGATCTCTTCATCGGGGAAGCTCGGGTTGACGACGATGTCGCCCAGGAGCTCGAGGCCGGCGTCGAGCTGGGAAGTCACGACGCCGAGAACCACATTCGTCCAGTCGTCGCCCGCGGCCGCGGACAGGTTCGCGCCGATGTGGTCGGTGGCATCGGCGATTTCCAGCGCGGTCCGTGTATCCGTGCCCTTGTTGAGCAGGCTGGCCACCATCGCCGCCACGCCCGCGCGGTTGCGGGGATCGGCGGCGTTGCCCGCCCGCACCACGAGGTTCACGGTCACGTACGGCTGCTCGTCGTGGGGCACCACGATCAGATCGGCGCCGTTGTACAGCAGACGCTCCTCGAAGGCCGGAAACGGGATATCGTCGAGTGGCAGCGGCTCGGGAGGACCTTGCTGCGCGGCGGCGATTCCGGGGGTTGCGAACACCATCCCGGCCAGAACCAGCGCGGCGAGCGGGGCCCGCCCTGCGTTGCGGTGGGGCACGATCATGGGATCACTCCTCCGGTGGGCCGGGCGACGACCACGGTTCGATTCCCGGGAACGAGGTATTTGCGCGCGACGTTCACGACGTCGTCGAGGGTCACGGCCTCGTAGCGCGCAAGCACGTTGTTGACCTCGAAGGGATCGCCCCAGGTGAGCGCGAAGGACTGCAGGATGCTGGCCTTGGCGTTGACCGTCATGCGGCTGGCAACCTGCGCGGCGCGCTGCTGGTTGAGCGCCTTCTCCAACTCGCGCTCGGTGATTCCGTCGGCCTTCAGCTTCTCGATCTCCTCCTCGATGACGGCGCGGATCTCTTCGATGTTGCCGCCGGCGTGCGGCAGGCTTCCGAACAGCATGAGTCCGGATCCCAGCCGCTGCTGCAGCCCGGAGATGACGACCGGAGCCAGCTCGTCCTCCTTGACCAGGCGCCGGTGCAGGCGGCTGCTCTCGCCCGCGCTGAACACCTGGGAAAGGACCGCAAGCGGGAATACGTCCGGATGGCCGGCCTCCGGTACGTTGTATCCCATGTAGAGGAACGGCAGCCGGGCGTGCTCGTCGCTGACCGAAGCCGTGCGTTCCCCGTCCGTGCGGGGCGTGGCCGGCGGGTCGGGAAGCGGCGGCACGTCCTCCCCCCGCGGAATCGCGCCGAAATACTCCTCTGCCAGCGCGCGGATCTGGCCGGTGGTCACCGCACCGACCACCGCCAGCGTCGCGTTGTTGGGCACGTAGTAACGCTCGTAGAAGTCCTTCACGTCGTCGGTGGTGGCCGCGTCGAGATCCTCCATGGAGCCGATCGGCGTATGGCGGTAGGGTTCGTAGTCGGTGGAAAGCGAATCCAGGACGATGTTGGCCTGCGCGTACGCCACGTTGTCGATGCGCAGGCGGCGCTCCTCCTTCACCACTTCGCGCTGGTTCTCGAAGCCGCGTTGGCTCACCACCAGGCGGGCCATGCGCTCCGCGTGCAGCCAGAAGGACAGGTTGACCCGGTTGGAGGGGAGGGTCTCGAAATACGCCGTGCGGTCGGTCGAGGTGGTGCCGTTGTACGTGCCGCCGGCGTTGTTGACCAGCCGGGCGAAGTCGCCGTTGCCCAGGTTCTCGGTCTCCTCGAACACCAGGTGCTCGAAGAAGTGCGCGAATCCGGTCCTCCCCGGCGGCTCGTGCGCGCTGCCGACGTGGTACCACATGTTGACGGCCACCACCGGCGCCGAGTGGTCCTCGCTCACGATCACGCGCAGTCCGTTGTCGAGCGAGAAGGTGTCGATGGGGATCGGGGGCAGTTCGAAGGCCTGGGCGTGCGCCGGCCCGGCCGCGGCGGCCCGGACCAGCGCGATGCATGTCAGGACGGCGGGCCATGGCGGGAGCGGCGCGCCGATTCGCTTTGTGTTCACGTCAGCCTCGTCCGTAGCAGGGTCGGCTCCGGGAGGCGGGCGAGGCAGGCTCCGGTCACGCTGGCGCGCTCGGCCATCACCTCGCGCGGGCGGCCCATGGCGACCACCCGTCCTCCGCGGGCTCCGGCGCCCGGCCCCAGATCGATGATCCAGTCCGCGGCGCGAATCACATCCAGGTTGTGTTCGATCACAATGACCGTGTTTCCGGCGTCGATCAAGCGCATCAGAACCCGCAGAAGCCTGGCCACTTCGTTGCCGGACAGCCCGGTGGTGGGTTCGTCCAGGATGTAGAGTCTGCTGCCCCGGCGGCCGGACGCACCCGACAGCTCGCGGGCGATCTTGAGCCGCTGGGCCTCGCCCCCGGAAAGGGTGGGAGCGGGCTGGCCGAGCCTCAGATACCCGAGCCCCACATCCTGCAGGTGCCAGAGGGTCTTGCCCAGGCGCCGCTGCCTCATGAAGAAGCGGATGGCCTGGTCGACGGTGAGCTCCAGCACCTGGGCGATGTTGAGCCCCTTGTAGGTCACGTCCAGGATCTCGCGCTTGAAGCGGGTCCCGCGGCAGACATCGCAGGGCACATAGACGTCCGCCATGAAGATCATCTCGATCTCGACCTGGCCGGCGCCCTTGCAGGCCTCGCAGCGGCCGGCCGCGACGTTGAACGAGAAGTGGCGTGGCTGATAGCGCTTCTTGCGCGCGAGGGGCTGGGCGGCGAAGAGCTTGCGCACCTCGTCCCACGCCTTGATGTAGGTGACCGAGTTCGAGCGCGGCGTGCGCCCGATGGGCGACTGGTCGATGCGCGCCACGTCGGCCAGGTGGGAGGCGTTGGCGATGGAGCGATACTCCCCGACGAGTTCGCCCATGTGCAGGCGGGCGCTGGTCTCGCCATCGTTCATCTCGCGCTCCAGAGCGCGGTAGAGCACGTCGTTGACGAGGGTCGACTTTCCCGATCCGGACACCCCCGTCACCACGGTGAGGGCGCGCAGCGGGACATCGATGTCGACGTCCCTCAGGTTGTGCAGGCGGGCTCCGCGCAGCTCGATGCGGCCGCCCGGAAGGCCGCGTCCGCCGGGGAGGGAGGGATCTGCCGCGCCGGCGATGAGGCGCCCGGTGGCGGTGGCGGCGTCCGCGAGCCCGGCGGGCGGACCCTCGAAGACCACCTGCCCGCCCTTCTCGCCCGACTCGGGACCGAGCTCGATGACGTGGTCGGCGGCGACGATGACCTGGGGGTCGTGCTCCACCACCACGACCGTGTTGCCCGCGTGCGAGAGCCGCTGGAGCAGCGCCAGCATGGCCGCCGTGTCGCGAGGATGGAGCCCCACCGTGGGCTCGTCCAGGACGTACAGGGTGTCCACCAGCCGCGACCCGAGCGCGTTGGCCAGGTTGATGCGCTGCGCCTCCCCTCCCGAGAGGGTGCGCGTCTGGCGCGAGAGCGTCAGGTATCCGAGCCCCACATCCACCAGGAACCCCAGGCGGTCGCGGATTTCCCGCAGGATGGTCTCCGCGATGTCCTCTTCCATCCCGGAGAGTTCGAGCCCGTCGATCCAGGGCAGCAGCTCGTCCATGGGGAAGGCGCAGACCTCGGGGAGGGTGCGTCCGCCAACGCGCACGTTGAGGGCCTCGGCGCGGATGCGGGCCCCGCCGCAGCTCGCGCAGGGAACGGCGCTCTGGTAGCGGCGCAGAAAGACGCGGATGAACTGCTTGCGGCGCTGGCGCTCGCGCGAGCGCAGGAAGGGAATGATGCCGATGAACTCGGGGGAGCCGCGCAGCACCTCCTCGCGGAAGAACTCTGGGAGTTCGCTCCAGGGCTCGCGCTCGCTGACCCCGCGCCTGCTGGCGAACTCGCGCAGCCGGGCGCGCTCGCGCACGTAGCGCGGCTTCTCCCACGGGTCCACCGCCCCACCCGCCAGCGAGCGCCCGTGGTTGGGCACGATGAGGTCCTCGTCGTACTCGAGCGTCGCGCCGAAGCCGGTGCAGGTAGTGCAGGAGCCGTAGGGGCTGTTGAAGGAGAAGAGCTTCGGGGTCGGGTCCGCGAATTCGATGTCCGGGTGGAGCGGGCAGCGGAAGCGCTCGGTGAAGCGCAGGCGGGATTCACCGGGGGCCGCGGACGGCCGCACGATCACGGCTTCGCCCAGGCCCTGGACGAAGGCCACCCCGAGGGAGTCGGCCAGGCGGTCGCGGACACCGGGGCTGACGGCCAGCCGGTCGACCACTACCAGGGCCTCCCGCGCCACCGTCAGGTCGGCGCCGGCGCGGGCGGGATCGCCGGAGCCCGACGCGGCCAGGTCGATCACCGCGCCGTCCGCCATGACCCGCAGGAATCCGGCGGCGCGCAGCGTCTCGACCACCTGGGCGTGGGTGGCGCGCCCGCTCGCCTGGAGCGGAAACGCGACCATGATCCGCTCCCCGGCCGGCAGCGAGAGCACGCCGTCCACCGCCCCCGACACGGTGTCCCGCCGGATCCGGCGGCCGCAGCGCGGGCAGTGCGTGTGCCCGACGCGCGCCCACAACAGACGCAGGTAGTCGTAGACCTCGGTCGCGGTGCCGACCGTCGATCGGCTCGACCGGGTCGGGTTTTTCTGCTCGATGGCCACGGCGGGCGGGATCCCCTCCACCGACCCGACCCGCGGCTTCTGCATGCGGTCGAGGAACTGCTTGGCGTAGGTGGAGAGCGACTCGACGTAACGGCGCTGGCCCTCGGCGAAGAGCGTGTCCAGCGCCAGGGAGGATTTCCCCGACCCCGACGGCCCGGTGATCACCGTGAAGGCCCGTCGCGGGATGTCCAGATCCAGGTTCGCCAGGTTGTGCTGCCTCGCGCCCCTCAGGCGAATCGGATGGTCCATGGGGAAAAGATACTACGGGCAGGGGGGCGTCTGCCAAAATGGCAGATTCGGGATCACGCAAATCACGGCAAGAAGTTACATAAGTTAAATCAGGACTGCACGATCTGCCATTCTTGCCGTCAAGCCATCTCTGGTTCCAACCTACGCAAACAGCGAGAGAATCCCAGTCAAATGGCGGGAAACCGTTGAGCGCCTCTCGCACAGCGTTGTGTCCGTCTCTCAGCCGCCTGCCCCTTCCTTGGCCCTCGTGATGAGCGGCCAACATGGCGAACTCGATGCGGCGCTGCCGCTCGCAGTCAACATCAACCTCCACGGCGCTGCGATAGCCATCTGTCCAGCCGCCTTCCCACACGCCACCCAAACCATCCCGAAACAAGCATGACAACGAAGGCCGGAATCCCTATCGCGGTCCCCATGATCGCGATCCCGATTCCGCCTATCACGAATCCGAGGACAACTCCGAGAGCCGTCATTACGATACGCGCCAACACTCCGCTTACTCCTGATGGTGGGCCCGCCGTCCGCTCGCGATGGTTTGTGACGGGATGTCTTCGCTCGTGTTCCATCTAGACCAGCGACAAAGGGATGAGGGCCGTCTCCGATGTCAAATACCTGTCAACGCCGCAGCCGGTCTCCCGAGAAGTAGGAGGCAAGCGCCACGCTTGGGACGCCATGAAAGCCAGAACGAGCTTGTCAGAGCGAGGCCGGCCTGACGGTTTGATTGCTTCCCCGGTTCTCCGACGCCACTATTTTGCAAGAAGGTCAAACGCAAGCCAGCGGAGAAACGACGATGATCGCGAAGCTTACGGCGACCGTGGCCGTTCTGGCATTCGCGCTATCCGTTGGCATGGTGACGGCGCAGGCGGCATCTGCACAGGAGGAACTAGCGACCGGCGAGATTTCGCCCGATAGCTTGCGAGCGTTGATCGTGGCGGCTGAGCGGGGTGAGGAGGACGCTCAAACCCGCCTCGGGGAGATATATTTCTTCGGCATGCATGGTGTGGAGCGGAACGACGCGGAGGCCGTCCGCTGGTACCGCGCCGCCGCCGAGCAGGGCTACGCCGAAGCCCAGACCCGCCTCGGGGAGGCCTACCACTTCGGTGTTTATGGTGTTGTGGAGGGGAACGACGCGGAAGCCGTCCGCTGGTACCGCGCCGCCGCCGAGCAGGGCTACGCCGAAGCCCAGTACAGGCTTGGGGATATCTACCGCTTCCAGAACGCCGCGGAGGCGGTCCGCTGGTTCCGTGCCGCCGCCGAGCAAGGCCACGCCGACGCCCAGCATGCCCTCGGGGAAAAGTACCGGGCCGGCCATGGTGTGGAGCGGAACGACGCGGAAGCCACCCGTTGGTACCGCGCCGCCGCAGAAGGATACCGCGCCGCCGCCGAGCGGGGCGAAGCGGAAGCCCTAAGAAGCCTCGGGGATATGTACCGTTTCGGCCACGGTGTGGAGGAGAACCGCGTGGAGGCGGTCCGCTGGTACCTTGCCGCCGTCGAGCAGGGCTCCGTCCTAGCAGGTGACGACCTCGTGGAGATGTACCTTAATCACGAAGGCGTTGTGCGGAACCATGCGGAAGCAGGCCTCCGCGCTGCCGCTGAGCAAGGCCATTTCTTCGTCTTGTCCGACTTGTACCTGCTGGGGATGAGGTATCTCTCGGGGGGCAGAGGCGACCCCGAGCCCGACACCACCGAGGCGGTCCGCTGGTTCCGCACCGCCGCCGAACAAGGCGACGTCGACGCCCAGGCCACACTCGGCTGGATGTACGCTGGCGGTCGGGGTGTCCCCGAGAACGAGACGGAGGCGTTCCGCTGGTACCGCGCCGCCGCCGAAGGGAACCGCGCCGCCGCCGAGCGGGGCCGTTTTTTTCCTGACCTATACTTCCAAGTCGGCTGGATGTACGCCAATGGTCGTGGCGTTCCCGAGAACCACGCCGAAGCGTTCCGCTGGTACCGCGCCGCTGCCGAGGAGGGCCACGGCCGCGCCCAGAACAACCTTGGCTGGATGTACGCCAACGGCCGAGGCGTTCCCGAGAACGACGCCGAGGCGGTCCGCTGGTACCGCATGGCTGCCGAGCAGGGCGACGCCGGAGCGCAGTTCGGGCTTGGGAACATGTATTACTTCGGCGATGGTGTTCCTGCGAACCACCCGGAGGCGTTCCGCTGGTACCACGCCGCTGCCGAGCAGGGCCATACCGAGGCGCAGTACAGCCTCGGGATCGTGTACTACCGCGGCGCAGGCGTTCCGAAGCGGGATACCGAGGCCGTCCGCTGGTTCCGCGCGGCTGCCGAGCAGGGCCATGCCGACGCTCAGTACAACCTCGGGGCCATGTACGACAACGGCGAAGGCGTCCTCCAGGACCAAGTGCGCGCCTACGCGTGGCTCAACTTGGCCGCCGCTCAGGGATTGGAGCGTGCCCAACAGGCCAGAAGCAACGTTTCGCGGCGGATGACCAACGAGCAGGTGGCGCGGGCCCAAGATCTGAGCGTCGAACTCCTGCGAGAAATCAACGGCCGCAGGTAGCGGGGTTGTCCACCTTGGACCTAGGTCGCGCGAGAAGTGCGAGGGCGGGTGAGCGGGAGAGCTCGTCGAACGCCGCTTCGCGGCATTGGGGAGCACCCGTTAGCTGGCCATTTGGCCCGCCCAAGGCCGAGGCCCAAGCGTCAACGAGGCCGGAGCCGAATCGCGCCGAGTGCACGCCCGTCCCGAGTGCTCCGGCGGGGCTGGCGAGCGGGTGACCCTGCCCCCCCTTCGATCCCCCTCGAGAATCGCGCGCCCGCGGAGTGCGCGGGAAGTGAGTTCGCCGTCCTTCGGAGCAGTGAGATGCCCGAGCACCGCAACATCATGGTTGCCGGCGCGCGTGAACATCGGCCGAATTTGTGGCCGACTAGTTGCGTGTCAAACGACGACGCCCGCGAGGCCGTTGAGCGCCGCAACGGCCCAAACTGCTCTTGGGACACGGACCCGTTGGCCAGCGAGATGCAGGCCGCGGAGTTGCGCCAGTGGGACCATACGGACGCTAGCCTTGCGGTACGCAAGTGGCGCGTATTACGTAGCCAACCGCCGATATCAACGCCGCAAGTTGAGTCTTGCTCAACTTGCCAACGGGCTTGATCGGCGGAACGATATCGGAGCGTCGGAGCAGCGTTAGGCCCTCTGCCTGCGCAACGCAGTCCCGGTGAAGGTCAGACGACCCAGCCGTGAAGTACACGCAGTTTGGAAGACCACGCCTCTTGTCTAGTTGCTGGGTTGTGAAAGGTACGGCAAGGCAATAGCGTCCTCGATTGAACTTGGCTCTCGAAACGACCACGACCGGACGGCCTTTTCCGGATCGCTGCCAGTCTCGGACCAAAAAGATGTCACCGGGGGACATCGCTACTCAAACGAGTTGTCTGCGAACCAGTCTGCGCGGGCAGATGCCGCTAGCTCACCCCAACGTTCATCCTCTTCCGTCGCCTGTTGTCCCGACTCCGTGAGGGTCAGCGTGTGGAAGAATCCCGGTATCCAACCAGCAACGGGCTGATTCCGGCCACTTGAGGGCGTCTCCGTAACAACGGCAGGACCATCGAGTGTGCTGTGGGGCGGTTGCCTAACGGGAATGTTCATGTGTTGTTCCACGTGTTGTGACCTAGTCCTCCCGAACGAGCAACGGGAAAACAACCGATTCCAAGTAGCGTTGGACGTTCCTAAGGTAGTCGCTGGGAGGCGATCGAAACGCTCGGATCTTACCCGGCGCAATCTCAACTGTGCCATCGGGCGTCGCCGTCACCTGCGGCCACTGGGACATGGCTTCTAGGTAGAGGCACCGAGGATCCGCCCGAAGAACCTCTACAGCGATCTCTCGCATGGGGTTCTCCAGCTGGTCGGCTTCGGTAAACTCAGCCGCAGGAATCTCGTACTTGAACCCCAGAAAAGACAACGCTCTCCCAGTTCCGTCGGATGATTCTGCCAGGTTGAGTACGTGATTGCTCAGGAATGCCAACGCAGAATCGCCCGGAGAGTGGACCTGTCCCTGGAGACGGGCTTCAGCCAGGACCGACTGCCACCCAGCCCCGAGCCCGGACAGTACAGCGTTACACGCTAGGTCGAAGTCGTCAAGAACCAGCTGCGTGGAAGCAGGAGAATCGTAGCGAAAACGTAGGGTAACAGGTGCTCCGCTCTGGGCAGATCCAGAGATGCTAACTTGCAACAGTCCCGGACTCCTCTCATGCGTCAACTCGATGGAGAACGGTCTCTCTCCCGGTCCCTGAGCGTGCTCGCGTTGATACTTGAAGACGATGTCATCCACACCGATGGCATCGCAGACCTGCGCGTGGATCTCCATCCCGGTGCGGCGATCTAGGTGCCTGGGAGGTCCAACCAAGAGGGCGAACACAGCGGCGCGTGTCCGGTAGGATTCGGCCAGCATTTGTTGTTTAGGTTCGTTGTGGTGGTCTGGCTGGCGGCGGGCTAAACCAGTGGCGGTCATGAGTGGCAACCCGCAGGAAGATACTTGGACCTTGCCCGCGCGACCAGAGGGTGTGCCACGTCCCAAGGCAAGCAACCCCACTCCTTGGCCAGCTTGTCGAGCGTAGTGCCGCCTGGGACGAGCCGTACCAACGGATCATCGCTGGATTCGTCGGTTCGCACCAGTGGAACCGGGCCTCGTAGTTGGGGTGGCGAGACGACGCGGCGGCGAGTCGGGCGCCACCGATGGCGCGGGCCGGCAGGTCTGGAAGCCCGCTTCCGTTCCGGCTCACCGTGGCCTTCCTGCAAGGACTGATGGACCGGGAGCGACCCCCCGAGGAGGGTGTCCGGGATGTGCACATCCCAACCCTCCGCGATGCCCGCACTGGGCATCGAAACAGGGGGACTCCCCACCATTTTTCAACACTTCCTGAAGCGGGGCTGTAACCCCGCGACGATGGATGAGATCAGGCCGCATGATCTTCTGCAAGTTGTCCGGGCCGGTAGCAGGTCTGGTTTCTGAGCATGGCGCAGGCGACC
>JAJDVR010000078.1 GCA_022826025.1 Gemmatimonadota bacterium
CCTGATTGCGCGCCAGGCACTGGACTTCCCACTGATCACCTGGCACTCGCTGACCCGTCGCATGGTCCGCCGGGCCGTGGCGGTCGGCACCCGTCGGTTTCTTCGCTCCGGCGATGCCCTCTACGCCGCGGTCGCGGAGGCAGTGGGCGGTGACATCGTCTCATGGGACGAGGAATTGGTCGACCGAGCAGGCGCGGTCACACCGGAGGCCTGGGTCGCGCGCCACGCCGACTGATCGCGACCCATGTCGCCGCGGGGTCCGTGTCCATCGCGGCGCGACCCGCACAGGGGTAACCGTTCGCCCCTCCGCTCCGCTTCGCCTAGATTTCCCCGCTCACGCCCGATCCGTTCATCCCGGAGGACCCATGCCCCGCCATCAGCCATCCCGAGGCTTTCTGCCGACTCTGGTGACCTGCGTCCTTGCCGCGATCCTGCTCCCCGCCTCCACCCAGGCCCAGATGGAGCCCACCACTCCCCGCGGCGCCGACGAGGGCGAGGGCCCCTTCGACCGCCTGGTCATCCGGGGAGTGACGGTCATCGACGGCACCGGCTCGCCGCCCCGGGGGCCCATGGACGTGGTCATCGAGAACGATCGCATCGTCGAGGTGGCGTCGGTGGGTTACCCGCTGGTTGATATCAACGAGCAGCGCCGCCCCGAGGCGGGTGACCACGAGATCGACGGAGAGGGGATGTTCCTCCTCCCCGGCTTCGTCGACATGCACGCCCACACGGGGGGCGTCCCCAAGGCGCCGCAGGGCGAATACGTCTACAAGCTCTGGCTGGGACACGGGATCACCACGTCCCGCGGCGTGCCCCACGGGAACTTCGAGTGGCAGTTGCGCGAGAAGGCGCTGGCGGCAGAAAACACCATCGTCGCGCCCCACATGTACTCGTACGCTCGCCCAGGGAGCGGCGAGGGCTGGGGCGGACGCCTGATCATCACCCCGGAAGACGCGCGCGAGTGGGTGCGCTGGGCGGCCTCCCAGGAAATCGAGGGCCAGACCATCGACGGCCTCAAGCTGGGCGCCTACGATCCCGAGATCATGGCCGCGCTCATAGATGAGGCGCATCGCTTCGATCTGGAGACCGTGGCCCATCTCGACCAGATGGGCATGGCGCGCATGACCGCGGTCGAAGCGGCGCGCGTCGGACTGGACATGATGACGCACTACTACGGCCTCATGGAGTCCATGCTCACCGACTACTCCGTCCAGGACTGGCCCCTGGACTACAACTACAACGACGAGCAGCACCGCTTCGGCAACGTGGGGCGACTCTGGTACCAGGCCGCCGAACCGGGCAGCGAGCAATGGGAGGCGCTCATCGACGAGTTCCTGGAGCTGGGCTTCGGGCTCGACCCGACGATGACCATCTACGAGGCCAGCCGCGACGTCATGCGCGCCCGCGAAGCGGACTACCACGAGGAGTACACGCTTCCGTCCCAGGAGGACTTCTACCAGCCCAGCCGGGTGGCGCACGGGTCCTACTGGTTCTACTGGACCACCGAGGACGAGTACCACTGGCGCAGGTTCTACCAGAAGTGGATGCACTTCCTGAACGACTACAAGAACGCCGGCGGGATCGTGACCACGGGCTCGGACTCGGGCTTCATCTACAAGCTCTACGGCTTCGACTACATCCGCGAGTTCGAGCTGCTGCGCGAGGCGGGCTTCCATCCCGTCGAAGTGATTCGCTCCGCGACCCTGTACCCGGCACGGATGCTCACCAAGTACGACGACGCTCCCCCCGATTTCGGCATCATCCGCCCGAACAGGCGCGCCGACCTGGTTCTGGTCGACGAGAACCCGCTCGAGAACCTGAAGGTGCTGTACGGGAACGGCGCGCCCAAGCTGGACGACGAAACCGGGGTGCCCGGGCGCGTCGGGGGAATCAAGTACACGATCAAGGACGGCATCATCTACGACGCCCAGCAGCTGCTCGAGGACGTGCGCGAGATGGTGCGTCAGGCCAAGGCGGAGCGGGCCGCGGTCTCGGACGGCTCCAGCCGGTAGGGCGGCCGAGCGACTGGACCGGGAGCAACGGGCCAACCGGCCGGCCAAGTCCAACGATGGCTCCCGGTACGTGGCCGCACCGCGCCCGATGATGTCCGGCACCCCCGAACGCCACCCAGCCCTCGATGTAGCCCGGCTGCGGGCGGACACCCCCGGCTGCCGGGAGCGGATCCACCTGAACAACGCGGGCGCCGGCCTCATGCCGGCGCCCGCGTTGCGTGCCGCACGCGACCATCTGGAGCTCGAGGCCCGCATCGGCGGCTACGAAGCCGCCGATGCGCGCGCCGACCAGGTCGCCGCCGCCTACGACGCGGTCGCCGGGCTGCTCGGCGTGGCGCCCGCCAACATCGCGTTCATGGAGAACGCCACCGCCGCCTTCAACCAGGCGCTGGCGTGCGTCCCCTTCCAGCGCGGGGACGTGCTGGTCACCAGCACGAACGACTACGTCTCCAACCAGATCGCCTACCTGTCCCTGCAGGCCCGCCTGGGGGTGGAGGTGGTGCGGGCGCCCGACCTGCCCGAGGGGGGCGTCGACCCGGCCGCGGTGGCGCGCATCATCCACCGCAGGGGCGCGCGCCTGGTCGCCCTCACCCACGTGCCCACCAGCTCCGGGCTGGTGCAGGCGGTCGAGGAGGTGGGACAGGCCTGCCGCGAGCGTGGCGTCCTCTACCTGGTCGACGCCTGCCAGTCGGTGGGACAGATGCCGGTGGACGCGCGCGCCATCGGCTGCGACTTCCTCTCGGCCACCGCCCGCAAGTTCCTGCGCGGCCCTCGCGGGGCTGGCTTCCTCTACGTCTCCGACCGCGTGCTGGACATGGGGCTCGAACCCCTGCTGCCGGACCTGCGGGGCGCCCACTGGATCGACACGGACCTCTACCAGCCCGCCCCGGACGCCACCCGTTTCGAGAACTGGGAGTTCGCCTACGCGCTGGTGCTGGCGACCGGCGAAGCGGTGCGCTACGCGACCCGGCTGGGACTCGAACCCATCCGCGAGCGGGCCTGGAGCCTCGCCGACTTCGCGCGCGACACCCTGGGCGCGCTGGACGGCGTGACGGTCCTGGACCAGGGGCGGGTCCGCTCCGCCATCGTTTCGGTGCACCTGGCGGACCGTGACCCCGTCGAGCTCGTCAGCGCGCTGCGCGAGCGGGGCATCAACACCTCCGCCACCCCGCTCGACTACGCCTTGATCGACCTTGACGCCAAGGGCGTCGACAGCACCCTGCGCGTCTCCCCGCACTATTACAACACCCGCGCCGAAATCGAGACGCTCGCGGAAGCACTCCAGGAGTCTTCGCGGAACGCGCCGGGTTACTCCTCTTGATCACCAGGACAGCGCCATGAAGCACCACCGACCCCTCGCCGCCGTTGCCATCCTGCCGGCGCTCTCCGCTTGCACCCGGGACGCCCCCGCTCCCGAGAACGCCCCGGCGGACGAGCCCGTCGCCGAAGCGTCCCGCCCGCTCCCCGAAGGCGCCCAGGCCTTCTCCCTCCTCGGCGAGCCGCTGTACCCCAACCCCGCGCCTCCCGACATCGCGGCGCAGCAGGCCGCGGACATCGATGTGGCCCGCGCCGACTACGAAGCCGACCCGAACGACGCCGACGCGATCATCTGGCTGGGCCGGCGCATCGGCTACACGGGTCAGTACCGGGAGGCCATCGACGTCTTCAGCGAAGGGATCGAAAAGCATCCCGCGGACGCCCGCATGTATCGCCACCGGGGCCATCGCTGGATCAGCGTGCGCGAATTCGACCGGGCCATCGACGACCTCTCCCAGGCGGCCTCCCTGGAAGAAGGCGAGCCCGACGAGGTGGAGCCGGACGGCCAGCCCAACGAGCGCGGCATCCCCACCAGCACCCTCCAATCCAACATCCACTACCACCTGGCGCTGGCCCACTATCTGAAGGGCGACTTCGAGGCCGCTGTCCCGGCCTATGAGGACTACATCGCCGTCACCAGCAACCCGGACCAGCTGGTCGCGATCTCGCACTGGTGGTACATGGCGCTCCGCCGCCTGGGTCGCGACGACGAGGCAGCTGCCGTCCTCGAGCCCGTGACCGCCGACCTCGACGTCATCGAGAATACCCCCTACCACCAGCTCCTGCTGATGTACAAGGGCGAGATCGAGGCGGACGAGCTGTGGGACCCCGAACAGGAGGACCCTTCGGGCGTGGCCATCGCCTACGGGGTGGCGACCTGGCACCTCTACAACGGGCGCGAGGAACAGGCGGCAGAGATGTACCGCCGCATTCTGGAGGGCTCGGGCTGGGCCGGCTTCGGCCATATCGCGGCGGAAGCCGAGATCGCGCGCCTGCAAACCGGCTGATCCACGTCATCTGCTTGACCCTTCGGACGCCCAATTCTAGATTCCTGAAACCGAGAATCATTCTTGATTACAGGGCTCCAACGGGAGCCCTCAGTCTTCTCCCACCCATGGGCTCCCGCCCCTGCGCGGGCCGGCATCCCCAATCATCGACAGCAATGAGCGACGCGCCGATTCTGAATACCGCCGGCCTGCGGGCCCGGGTCACCGAAGAGGAAATGGAAATCCTCAAGGGTGTGGACCTGGCGATCCGCCCCGGTGAAATACATGCCATCATGGGCCCGAACGGGTCCGGAAAGAGCACGCTGGCCAAAGTGCTCGCCGGCCATCCCGGCTACGAAGTGACCGGAGGCAGTGCGTTCTTCGACAGCCAGGATCTGCTGGAACTGGAGTCGGACGAGCGCGCGCGCGCCGGCGTCTTCATGGCCTTCCAGTACCCCGTCGCCATCCCCGGCGTCTCCATCGCCAACTTCCTGCGCACGGCTCTGCAGGCGCGTCTGGAAGACGGCGAGGAACTCGACCTGTTCGACTTCCAGGACATCCTGCTGGAGCGCATGGAGCTTCTCGAAATGTCGGCTTCCTTTGCCGAGCGTGCCGTCAACGACGGCTTCAGCGGGGGCGAGAAGAAGCGCAACGAGATCCTGCAGATGGCCGTCCTGGAGCCGACCCTGGCCATCATGGACGAAACCGACTCCGGTTTGGACATCGATGCGCTCAAGGTCGTGGCGCGCGGGGTCAATACCCTGCAGAAGGAGCGGCCCGAAATGGCCGTGCTGCTGATCACGCACTACCAGCGGCTGCTCAACTACATCCAGCCCGACTTCGTTCACGTCATCGTGGACGGGCGCATCGTCCGCTCCGGCGGTCCCGAAGTCGCGCTCAGCCTGGAAGAGGGCGGCTACCGCGAGTACCGGCAGCTGCAATCGACCGTTTCCGCCGCCTAGCGGCGAACGGCCAACCCGCGAGGTCCGACATGCCCACCAACGAAGCCGTACAAGACATCGGTCTCGACGATTACAAGTACCATTTCATCACCGAGGACGAGCCCGTCTTCCGCAGCGGCCGCGGCCTGAACGAGAAGGTCGTGCGCGAGATCTCGGCGCAGAAGGGCGAGCCCGAGTGGATGCTCGACTTCCGCCTCAAGTCGCTCGGCATCTACAACGCGAAGCCGATGCCCACCTGGGGCGGCGACCTCTCCCAACTGGAGTCGGTTCTGGGCGAAATCTACTTCTACGTGCGTCCCCAGGAGCGCATGGAGCGGTCGTGGGACGACGTCCCGGCGAACATCAAGGAGACCTTCGACCGACTGGGCATACCCGAGGCGGAGCGCGACATCCTGGCCGGGGTCGGCGCCCAGTACGAGTCGGAGATGGTCTACCATTCCCTCAAGGAGGAGTGGGAGGCCCAGGGCGTAATCTTCGACTCCATCGAGGACGGCCTGCGCAACCACCCGGAGCTCTTCCGCGAGCACTTCGCCACCGTGGTGCCGCCCGGCGACAACAAGTTCGCGGCCATGAACTCTGCCGTGTGGTCCGGGGGTTCCTTCGTCTACATCCCGCCCGGCGTCGAGCTCGAGACCCCGCTGCAGGCCTACTTCCGGGTGAACCAGGAGCAGATGGGACAGTTCGAGCGCACCCTCATCATCGCGGACGAGGGTTCGCGCGCCCACTACATCGAGGGATGCACCGCCCCGGTCTACTCGACCGAGTCCTTCCATTCCGGCGTGATCGAGATCGTGGTCAAGCCGGGTGCGCACTTCCGCTACACCACCATCCAGAACTGGTCCAACAACATGTACAACCTCGTGACCCAGCGTTCGCTGGTGCACGAGAACGCGACCATGGAGTGGCTGGACGGAAACCTCGGCTCCAAGCTCACCATGAAATACCCGTCGTGCTTCCTGGTGGGAGAGAGGGCGCACGGCTCGATTCTGTCGATCGCCTACGCCGGCAACGGACAGCATCAGGACACCGGCGGCAAGGTCATCCACGCCGCGCCACGGACCTCCTCCTCGATCGTCTCCAAGTCCATCTCCAAGGGCAGCGGACGGGCGAGCTATCGTGGGCTGTGCAAGGTCTACGAGGGATCCACGGACGCCAAATCGAATGTTGAATGCGATGCCCTTCTCATCGACGAGGCGGCGCGCACCGACACCTACCCCTACATCGAGATCGACGAGAACCAGTCCACGGTCGGGCACGAAGCCCGCGTCTCCAAGGTGGGGGAGGAACAGCTCTTCTACCTGATGAGCCGGGGGATGCCGGAAGAGGAAGCCATGGCGCTGATCGTGCGCGGCTTCATCGAGCCCATCGCCCGCCAGCTGCCCCTCGAGTACGCGGTGGAGCTGAACCGGCTGATCGAGCTGGAGATGGAGGGGTCGGTAGGATAACGGGGAGCGGCAGGATCACACGCACATCCGCGCCTGCCCGCGGGCGCTGAATATAGAAGCCACGGCATGTCCCAGACATCGACATTACAGGCTCCCGCCGCGGGGCCGCTGGAAGGAGTGACGGCGACCATCAACGCGGCGGCCGTGGAGCGGCTGGCGGCCGGCGAGCCGGACTGGCTGGCCGAGCGTCGCTGGCGGGCCTGGGAGGCCTACGAGCGCACGCCTCTTCCCACGACCCGCCTCGAGGAGTGGCGCTACACCGACCTGTCGCGCACCCTCGACCTCGACGCTCTGCGTCCCGCCGCCCCCGGAAGTCCGATCTCCGCCGACGACTGGCCGGCCGAGCTGCGCCAGGCCATGCGCCAGGACTGGGACGCTGCCGGGCACATCGTCGAGATCGACGGTCGGGTGGTGCACACCGACCTCCTGCCCGAACTGGCGGCGCAGGGCGTGGTGCTGATGTCGCTCACGGATGCGGTCGCCAGCCACGAGGATCTGTTGCGCGAGCACCTGGCGGTCGAGGCGATCCCGCCGGACCAGGGGAAGTTCTCGGCACTCAACGCTGCGCTCTGGACCGATGGCGCCGTGCTGTTCGTGCCGCGCAACCTGACGCTGACGCTGCCCGTGCGCATCACCCGCTGGGTGTCGGATCCGGCGGCCGCGTACTTTACCCGCACCCTGGTGGTGGGCGAGGGTGGGTCCACGCTGTCCGTCGTGGAAGAGATCCTCTCGCCGAGCTTTGACGAGCAGGCCTTTTTCCTGTCCGCGACGGAAGTTCTGGGCGGGGACAACAGCGTCACCCACTACGCGTCCGTGCAGCGGATGGGACTCGGCGCCTTCCACATGGCGCTCTATCGCTCCCTGGTCGGGCGCGACGCGCGCACGGATTCGCTGCACGTGACCCTGGGGGCGAGCACCGCGCGGCTGGATCTGAACTCGGAGCTGGCCGCGCCCGGAGCGCACAGCCACATCCTGGGCCTCTATTTCGGCAACGAGGACCAGCACTTCGACCACTGCACCAGCCAGAACCACGCGGCCCCGCACGCCACCAGCGATCTGCTCTACAAGGGAGCGCTCGACGACGCCTCGGGGTCGGTGTTCCGCGGCATCATCCGGGTCTCTCCCGGCGCCCAGCGCACCGACGCCTACCAGACCAACCGCAACCTCCTGCTCTCGGAAGAGGCTTCGGCGCATGCGCTGCCCAACCTCGAAATCGAAGCGGACGATGTCCGTTGTTCTCACGGGGCCACGGTGGGCCAGCTGGAGGAGGAGGCCCTCTTCTACCTTCAGAGCCGCGGACTCTCGCGCCGGCGGGCGGAACGCCTGGTGGTGCGTGGCTTCCTCCAGGACGTCCTGCAGCGCCGCCCGCCGGGAAGCGTGACCGAGAAGGTGACGCGCGCCATCGAGGAGAAGCTCCGTGCCCACTAGCAGGCCGGGAACCGCCAGCGGGAAGGCGTCCTCGCTGCGGGAGGGAGGCCGCGCGCCCGGGGAGGAAAGGGTCGGTGTTTAGGAAGAAACCCCAGTGGCACTGCGTGGCGGATGTGGAATCGTGCCCGCCGGGATCCCTGCTCGCGGTAATGGCCGGAGACACCCCGGTGGTGCTGGCCAATGTGGACGGCACCTTCCATGCGCTGCGCGACCGCTGCTCCCACGCCGATTATCCCCTCTCCGACGGGACGCTGGAGGGTGACCAGATCGAGTGCATGTACCACGGGGCCCGCTTCGACCTCGCCAGCGGACGTGCGCGCTGCCTGCCCGCGATCCGGCCGGTCCGCTCCTACCCGACCGAGGTGAGGGACTCGGCGGTGTTCGTGCTGGCGGGAAAATGAACGGCCCGGCGGCGCCGGCCGGAGCCCGCGCCAGCGACCGGCGTTCGCGCGCAAACGCCTTCGCCGCCGCGGCCCGGCGCGACTTCCCGGCCCTCCAGCAGGAGGTCCACGGCAAGCCGCTGGTCTACCTCGACAACGCCGCTTCCACCCAGAAGCCCGACGCGGTCATCGACGCGATCGCGCGCTACTACCGGCACGACCACGCCAACGTGCACCGGGGCATCCACGAGCTGGGGCGCCGGGCGACCGAGGCCTACGAGGGCGCACGGCGGAAGGTGGCCCGCTTCCTGGGCGCCGCCGATCCCGCCGAGGTCGTCTGGACGCGCGGCACCACCGAGGCGATCAACCTGGTGGCGAGCGCCTGGAGCAACACCTTCCTCGGCGAGGGCGACGAGATCGTGCTCTCCACCCAGGAACACCACTCCAACCTGGTGCCGTGGCAGCTCGCCGCCGCCCGCGCCGGTGCCCGCCTGCGCTACCTGGAGCTCGACGACGAAGGCCGGCTCCGGCTCGACCGGCTGCCGGAGCTGCTCTCGGCGCGCACCCGCATGGTGGCGCTCTCCCACGTGTCCAACGCGCTGGGGACGGTCAACCCGGTGGCGGAGATCGCGGAGCAGGCCCACGCCGCCGGCGCCCTCCTGCTGGTGGACGGCGCGCAGGGCGCCCCCCACCTCCCCATCGACGTGGCGGCGCTCGGGTGCGACTTCTACGCAATCTCGGGCCACAAGATGTGCGGGCCCACCGGGATCGGAGCCCTCTGGGGACGGCGCGAGCTGCTCGACCGGATGGAGCCCTACCAGGGTGGCGGCGAGATGATCTCGGTGGTGGAGCGCGACTACAGCACCTGGGCCGAGGTGCCGCACAAGTTCGAGGCCGGCACCCCCAACGTGGCCGGCGCGGTGGGGATGGGGGCGGCCGCCGACTACCTTGCGGGCATCGGGCACGCCGCGCTCGCCGAACACGAGCGCACTGTGCTCGAGTACGCGCTCGAGCGGCTGGCGACCGTCAAGGGCATCCGCCTTTTCGGGCCGCCCGCCGACGAGCGCTGCGGGGTGGTGTCCTTCCTGCTCGACCATGCCCACGCCCACGACGTGGCAACCATCCTGGACACGGAAGGAGTGGCGGTGCGGGCGGGCCACCACTGCGCCCAGCTGGTCATGAAGCACTTCGGCGTGCACGCCACCTCGCGCGCGTCGTTCTACTTCTACAACGACACCGAAGACGTGGACCGGCTGGTCGAGGGGCTGGACCGGGTGAAGGCCATCTTCGGGTGAGGCGACGGACCGCGGAAACCGCACCATGACGCAGATCGCCCTGAGTTCGCTCTACCAGCAGCTCATCCTCGAGCATTACCGCAAGCCGCGAAACAAGGGCCGCCTGCCCGCCGCGACCGTGGTCGTGCACATGAACAACCCCGTCTGCGGCGACGATATCCAGCTGTACCTGGCGGTGGATGCCGAGCAGCGGGTGACCGCCGCCACCTTCCTCGGCCACGGCTGCTCCATCTCGCAGGCCTCGGTGTCGATGATGACCGTTCGCCTGAAGGGGAAGACCCTCGCCGAGGGCCTGGCGCTCGCCGAGCGCTTCACCGAGATGATGCACGGCAGCAAGGAAGCCGCCCGCGACAGGACGCTGGGCGAACTGCGCGCGCTTCAGGGGGTGAGCAAGTTCCCGGTGCGCATCAAGTGCGCGCTGCTCGGCTTCGACGCGCTGCAGGAGGCCGCGAAGCGGGTCCGGGGCCAGGCCGAAGAGGCGGCCGGCTCGCAGTAACACCGCCGGCTGCGCCCCCCGAAGGCCCGAGGCTCACGGCTCCAGCAACACCTTCACCGCCCCGCTCGCGCGGTGGTTGGCGGCAGCGCCCAGCGCCGTGCGGAACTGCCGCAGCGGGAAGACGTGGGTCACCATCTTCTCCAGGGGTGTGCCCGTCTCCTCCATCAGCTCGTGCGCGATCGCCATGGTGTGGCGGGTCCCTCCCCGCCAGTGCTCCCGGCCGTAGCCCACGTAGCCCTTCAGGTCGAGCTCCCGGGCCCACATCGCCGTCAGGTCGAGCGTGGTCCGGCCCGCGCATCCCAGCATCACCACGCGTCCCCGCGGGGCGGCGAAACTCAACGCCTGCGCCAGACTTCCCGCGCTTCCCACGCAGTCGAAGATCAGCGGAAACCCTCCCCGCTCGAAGACCTCGGGACCCACGATGGGCTGATAGGCCACGGCTCCGGTGTCGACCAGCGCGTTGCGCGCCTCCAGACCCGGCGACACCACGTCGGAGGCGCCGAAGGCGCGCGCCAGCTCCGCTTCGTGCCGGCGCTTGGTCTGGCCCAGCAGGAACCCGTCGAAGCCCAGCGCGCGCAAGGCCCAGATGGTGCCCAGCGCGATGGGACCGCTGCCGATCACGAGCACCGGTTCGTCCGGGTGCGGGGGGCTGCGGAGCGCGCCGTGCAACCCGATGGAGACCGGTTCGGTCAGGACCGCGCGGTGGTCGGGGATGGTGTCCGGAACCGGAAACAACTGGCTCTCGTGCGCCACCATGCGCTCCGCCCAGCCTCCCGGCAGATCGCCATGGTAGCCGATGGTGAGCCCGCGTCCCAGGCGGCTGCCGTCCTTCCGCGAGGGGCCCTCCTCCCCCGCCCGCTCGCACGTGGAATGGAGCCCCGCATCGCACGACCGGCAGTCGTCCGCCGCGCCAAAGCCCCGGGTGGTGCAGGAGATCATCGGGTCCACCACCACCCGCTGGCCCACCTCCAGTCCGCGCACGTGCGGCCCGATCTCCGCCACCCGGGCCAGGACCTCGTGTCCGAGCACCGCCGGAAAGGAGCCGAAGGGCTCCATCGACGGGCTGGCGGCATAGGTCACGTTGCTGATGTCGGAGCCGCAGATGCCGCTCTGCAGCACCTCCAGCCCCACCCACGACGGCCCCGGCAGCGCGGGGGCGGGCAACTCCTCCAGCTTGACGCCCCCGGCAGCCC